>JAKPNM010000029.1 GCA_029548395.1 Bacillota bacterium | reverse complement strand
GGCGGCGGTTCTGGTTAAGGCACGCACATTCAAGGCAAACTCCCGACATTTGCGGGAAACAGGGCTGTTTAAAGTCGGGCAAGCAAGAAAAAAGGGTATGAAAAAGGGGCTGTAGCAAACTTTGCATTCTGCTACAGCCCCACCGCCTGGGGCTCATAGGGGTCCGCGCAGGGGCGCACCAGGGCAATATCCGTATAGCCCAGCCCCAGGGCGGCGCGCAGGATGGCGCCCAGGTTGCCCGCGTCCATGGGATTGACCAGCACCAGGTGGTTGCCGCGCGCATCAAGGTCGTTCGCCGCCTTGCGGAAGACCGCGGCCGCATAGCAGTTGTCCTTGCCGGACAGGCGGCGCAGCACCCTGTCCGCCGTCTCCGTGCGGATGCCCAGGCGACTGCAGGCGGCCAGCAGGGCATCGGCGCCTTCGCCCGCCAGCCTGCTGTGCACCAATACACGGCTGACCAGGCCCGGCTGATGCGTCAGCGCCTGCATCGCCGGGTACAGCCCCGGGGCATATGAATAGTCCAGCTGCCGGGAATACGGCGCAAGCGGCGGCATGCCTAAGCCTCCTGCGTCCGGGCCAGCAGCGCTGTCAGCCCCTCCAGCAAGCGGATGGCTGTCGCCTTCCCCTGCGTGCCGATCTGGTTGACCGGCCCCGTACAGGAGGGGCAGCCTGCATCACATTTGCAGGCGCGCGCCAGGTTCAGCGCGTGGCTCAGGAGCATCCTGCGCATCAAAAAGGCCTTCTCGCTCAGCCCGATGCCGCCGGGGCAATTGTCGTAGACAATCAGGGTGGGCAGATCGGTAAAGGGGCACTTGACCTGGTATGTGACCGCCAGGTCGCGCGGGGAACACATCAGGTACAGCGGACAGACGATGCGCAGCAGGTTGGCGATGCCCAGCATGCCGTTTTGCAGCGCGTCATTGCTGAAACCGGCGCTGAGCTCCTCCGGCAGGGTCAGCCACATGGCGGCGGTGTGCATATCGGTTTCCGGCAGGCGCACAGGGCCGTAGCCCAGGGACTCGCCGGTGTCAAACTTCATTTTCTTGAAAATCTTGACCAGCGAGGTCACCTTGATCTCACCATGTGCCGCGTGCGGGGCCTGCTGAGCGATGTCCAGCAGGCTCAGGCTGACGTTGAGGTCGGCATCTGTATAGTAATCCACGTTGACGCGGCGGATGAAAGCCTTGCAGGCGTCAAAATCCAGCTTCTCCACCTGGTACTGGGTGCCCTCATGCAGGTAAATGGCGTTCTCGTGCAGCAGCATGGGCACTGTGAAACGGTCCATCTCCCCCACCATGCGCACCCGGGCCGGGTCGGTGATGTCCATGATCAGGAAGTTTTCCGTCATCGCGGTGCGCAGGCTGATCTCACTGGCGGGGAAATCCTCCGCCGACCAGAAATAGCTGTCGCCAACCCTGCGCACGATGCCGGCTTCCTGCAGGTACTGCTTGAGGCTCTCGCTGCCCGGCGCGTTGCCGAAATCCTCCTCCTGCTTGAAGGGCAGCTCATAGGCCGCGCATTTGAAGTGGTTGAGCAGCACGTACAGGTTGTCCGGGTTGGTCAGGGCATTTTCCGGCGACTGGGCAAAGAAGTATTCAGGGTGGGTGATGAGGTACTGGTCAATCGGCGCGCTGGAGGCGACCAGGATGGTCAGGCTGCGGCCCATGCGCCGTCCGGCGCGCCCGGCCTGCTGCCAGGTGCTGGCGATGGTGCCCGGATAGCCGCACAGCAGGCAGGCATCCAGGGAGCCGATGTCAATGCCCAGCTCCAGCGCGTTGGTGGTGACCACCATATTGACCTGGCCGGCGCGCAAGCCGCGCTCGATCTCCCGCCGTTCCTGAGGCAGATAGCCGCCCCGGTAGCCGCGCACGGTGCCGGAGCGGCCCAGCGCGTCGCTGCGCTCCTCCTTGAGCGCTTTGGTCAGCACCTCCACCTGAACGCGGCTTTTGGCAAAGACGATGGAAGGCACCTGGTTCTTCAGCAGCATCAGCGCCAGCATCCGGGTCTGGCTCAGCGCGCTTTTTCGGATGCCCAGCTGCCGGTTGACCACTGGCGGGTTGTAAAATATGATGTGTTTTTCACCCATGGGCGCGCCGGACCGATCCACCAGGCTGACCGGGCGCCCAATCAGCTGCGCGGCCAGCTCACCCGGGTTGGCGATGGTGGCGCTGCACAGGATAAACTGAGGGTCACTGCCATAAAAACGGCACAGCCGCATCAGGCGCCGCAGCACGTTGGCAAGGTTGGCGCCAAAGATGCCGCGGTATGTGTGGATCTCGTCAATAACAATGAAGCGCAGGTTCTCAAACAATTTGACCCACTGGGTATGGTGAGGAAGAATGTTGGAGTGGAGCATGTCCGGGTTGGTGACCACCACATGGCCGGCCTGGCGGATGGCCTTGCGCGCCGCGGCCGGGGTGTCCCCGTCGTAGGTGTAGGTTTTGATATCCACATCCATCTGGGTGATCAGCTCATACAGCTCCGCCACCTGGTCCTGGGAGAGCGCCTTGGTAGGGAAAAGGTACAGCGCGCGCGCATCATCATTGCGCAGTATTTCGCTTAGAATGGGCACATTGTAACACAGGGTCTTGCCTGAGGCGGTCGGCGTGACCACGCAGACATCCTCCCGGCGCAGCGCCTTGTCCACCGCGGCGGCCTGGTGCGTATACAGCCGGGCGATGCCCCGCGCGCCCAGCGCCCGGATGAGCTCTTCCTGCACGCCCGCCGGCCAGGCGGCATAGCTTGCCTCGCGCGCCGGAAGCACCTGCCAGTTGCTGACGCAGGAGAGAAAATCCCGGTCCTCCCTGAGGCTGTCTATCAGTTGATCCACATTCATGCGCTGTTCCTCCAGTTGATGGCAGTATACCAAAGGCCGCGTACAGGCACAAGCATCCCGGGCGCTAAAACGGAACAATTGTTCCTGTTCTATGCGGGCGGACACACAGAAGAGCAGCCGCTGGTAAAATCCAAAAATTGTGCCGTTGATTGATTGACAGCCATAAAGGCAATTCTTTATGATAGATTTTGTGTGGTTTTTTCACGTGCTACCACATACCCTTGGCAGCCCGGCGTACCGGACAGGAAGGCAGGTAACATGAAGGCATACCTGGAACCCATTGAGAGCGTACTGACGCACACACACAGCACCGCGGAGGGCCTGAGCGCCGTTGAGGCCCAAAGGCGGCTGGAAACAAACGGCAAGAACAAGCTTAAAGAGGCAGAAAAGGAAACGCTGCTTCATCGCTTTTTCCAGCAGCTCAGGGACCCGATGCTGTTGATTTTGATGGCGGCAGCCCTGGTGTCGGGCGTCACCAACCTGCTCTCCCCCGAGGGGGAAGGCCTGACGGATGTCATCATCATCATGATCGTGGTGCTGCTCAACGCCATTCTGGGCGTCTACCAGGAAAGCAAGGCCGAAAAGGCGATTGAAGCCCTGCAGACCATGTCCGCGGCCACCTCCAGCGTGCTGCGCGACGGTCATGTGATCCAGGTGCCCTCGCAGGACCTGGTGGTCGGCGACATCGTGCTGCTGGACGCCGGCACAGCCGTACCGGCTGACTGCCGCATCATCGAAAGCGCCAGCCTGCAAATCGAGGAAGCCGCGCTGACAGGCGAATCGGTGCCGGTCAACAAGGAAACCAATGCGCTGACCGCGCCCGCGGAGGGGGACATCACCCTGGGCGACCGCAGGAACATGTGCTACATGGGCTCCACCGTGGTCTATGGCCGCGGCCGGGCGGTGGTGGTCGCCACCGGCATGGACACCCAGATGGGCATGATCGCCGATGCCATCACACAGACAGTGGAGGGGCAGACGCCTCTGCAGATTAAGCTGGCGCAGCTGAGCAAGGTGCTGACCTATCTGGTGCTGGCCATTTGCGCGTTTATCTTTGTTTTCAGCATCATCCGCACCGGAGACTTTCACCTGGACATCATCCTGCGCACATTCATGATCGCGGTTTCCCTGGCGGTGGCCGCCATTCCTGAGGGGCTGGCCACGGTGGTCACCATCGTGCTCAGCGTGGGCGTCACCAACATGAGCCGCCGCAACGCCATCATCCGCCGGCTGACCGCCGTGGAGACCCTGGGCTCCACCCAGATCATCTGCTCTGACAAGACCGGCACCCTGACCCAGAACAAAATGACCGTGGTGGCGGAATACACCCATGACAAAGCGCTGCTGGCCCGCGCCATGGCCTTGGCCTCGGACTCAGAATGGGAGAATGGGCAGGCGGTCGGCGAGCCCACTGAAAACGCGCTGGTGGCCTACGCCGCCGAGCTTGGCATGCCAAAGCCCGCCCTCAAGGCAGAATATCCCCGCGTGGGCGAAGCGCCCTTTGATTCCATGCGCAAGCTGATGAGCACCCTCGTCAAGGGACCGGACAGCCAGCTGACCCAGTTCACAAAGGGCGCGCCGGATGAGCTGCTCAGCCGCTGCTTTACCTGGTGGGATGGCAGCAAGGTGCAGCTGCTCAACGACAGCAAACGCCAGGAGATCCTGGCGCAGAACACCGCCATGGCCAACCAGGCGCTGCGCGTCCTGGCCGCTGCGACCCGCGACTGGCGCAGCATGCCTGAGGATCAGAAGCCCGAGACCCTGGAAAAGGGGCTGACCTTTATCGGCCTGGTGGGCATGCTGGATCCCGTGCGTCCCGAGGTCATCCCCGCGATGGAGGAGTGCAAGCTCGCCGGCATCCGCCCCATCATGATCACCGGCGACCACAGGGACACCGCGCTTGCCATCGCCAGGCAGCTGAAGATCGTGACCTCAGACGATCAGGCCATCACAGGCAGCCAGTTAAACCATATGAGCGACGAGGAACTCAGGCAGACCATCGGCAATTACTCCGTGTACGCGCGCGTGCAGCCCGAGCACAAGGTGCGCATTGTCACCGCCTGGCAGGAAAACGGCAAGGTCACCGCGATGACCGGCGACGGCGTCAATGACGCGCCCAGCATCAAAAAGGCGGATATCGGCGTGGGCATGGGCATCACCGGCACGGACGTGACCAAGAACGTGGCGGATATGGTGCTGGCAGACGACAATTTCGCCACCATTGTCCATGCGGTGGAGGAAGGCCGGCGCATTTATGACAACATTCGCAAAGCCATCCAGTTTCTCCTGTCCTCTAACCTTTCCGAGGTGATGTCCATCTTTGTGGCAACCATGGTGGGCTTCATCATTCTGGAGCCCATCCACCTGCTGTGGATCAACGTCATCACCGACACCTTCCCGGCCCTGGCCCTGGGCTTTGAAGCGCCGGACAAGGATATCATGACGCGCGCGCCGCGCGACAAAAATGAAGGCGTGTTCGCCGGCGGGTTGGGAACGGACGCGCTTTATCAGGGCATCATGGTATCTCTGCTGACGCTGGCCGCCTACTTTATCGGCCACAAATATGAAGCCGGTGTATGGGAGTTTGTGCCCTTGAGCCAGGGGCTGTCGCACGATGGCGTCACGATGGCCTTTCTGACCATGTCCATGGCAGAGGTCTTCCATTCGCTCAACATGCGCTCCATGCGCAATTCCATCTTCTCCCTGAAAACCCATAACAAGCACCTGTATCTGGCGATGCTGGTCTCCTTCCTGCTGACAGCAGCGGTCATTTATGTGCCCTTCCTGCGGGACGCCTTCAAGTTTGAGTACATCAGCTTCCAGGAATTCGTCATGTCCATGCTGCTGGCTGTGCTGGTCATTCCGATTGTGGAAGTCGTCAAGCTGATCCAGCGCAAACTTGCCGCAAGGCATTCAACCTCATACTGATGTAATAAAGCTTGTTTGCATCCAAAGCGGGAAGGGATTTTGTTGGCCTGCAAGGAAGGAAACCGATAGCGCAGCCTGAGCTGCGTTGAGGTTGACTGACACAGCAGGGCGACAAAAGACCCGGCGCGACGATGCAATAAAGGTTGGAATCACCAGGGCAAAAGCAGGAAGCCCGGCTGTCTTGGCCGGGCTTCCTGCTTTTAGCGGTTCACTTAGTCGTCATCGTCATCATCATCGTCATCGTCGTCATCATCGTCATCATCGTCATCGTCGTCATCATCGTCATCGTCGTCATCATCGTCTATCTCGTTGTCATCATCGTCATCGTCATTGTCGTTGTCATCATCATCGTCATCGTCATCGTCGTCTTCATCATCGTCCCAGTCATCCCAGTCGTCGTCCCAATCGTCATCATCCCAGTCATCATCATCGTCGTTGAAATCATCATACCAATCATCATCGCCCCAGTCCGCGTCCCACTGTCCGGGAATGATCACAGAGGGCGGCAGCGCGGCGCCAAGCTGAGGGGGATCCATCAGGGTATTGTCCTTCACGCGCATTTGCACCAGGGAACCATCCGCCGCGCTGAGGAGAACGGCATACATCTTATCCTGATTGCGTACCTGTACAAGGTACTGGGCGCCTGTCCCGGCGCGGCCCAGCTGGATGTCGGTAATCACACCGCCTCCGGCGTATTCCAGCGCCAGCTGCATGGCCTGGGCAGTCTTGATGACAACACCCGGCATCTGCTCCATTTGCGGCATACCGCGCATGACATAGTGCGTCATTCTGCCGTTGGCCGCATTGAAGCGGGCCTTGTAAAACTGTCCCTCGCGCTCAAATAGCGCCACAAAGTAGAGCTCTTCCTTGCCCTTGGCCTCCACAAAGACGCTGGACACAAGGCTGCCGGGGAAGGCTTGCGCAACCAGGGCGCGCACAGCCGACTCTTCCAGGCCGATTTGCTTGCCGCCAGCCTCATCAGCGGACTTCATGTTGACCCGCATGACCAGCAGCGGGGACTTGCTCAGATAGACCCTGTACTGATTGTCCTTGCTGTCCTTAAAGGTCATTTCCAGGGTGTTGGCATCCTCGCCGGTCGATGTCAGCTGGGCATCCGAAGGCACATACTTCGCAGCCTCCGCCACTGCTTCCCTGGGGGCATCCGCCAGTACGGCCAGGCTGGTAGTGACCAGCATGGCCAGCGCGATCAAAAGTGATACCAGTTTTTTCATAATCTCTCTCCTTCCTGGCTTGCTCGTCCTGCAAGCTCTGGCATTAAGTTACACAGGGCAGACGGACAATGAAACCTTTTGAGCGCTTTCCTCACACATCCCTTACAATTGCCCGCAAGGCCCGCAAACACAAGAAAGATCAAAGCCGATCATTCACAAAAACTGCCGCGATCACGCGGCAGCCCGGATCTGTTTTGAAAGGTTCTATCTGTCAGTCATCCCAATCATCCAAGTCGTCCCAGTCATCCCAATCGACCCAATCATTATCATCGTTGTTATCATCGTCATCATCGTCATCATCGTCGTCGTCATCGTTGTCATCATCATCGTCATCATCATCGGGGGTGGGCGTTGGTGTCGCCGCCGGCGCAGGTGTCCGCGTTGCAGGCGGAGCGGCAGCCGGGGTTGAAGGCGGCGGGGCGGATGTGTTGGCAGCAGACGCGTCGGTTGCCGCGGGACGCGCGGCCGGGGTTGAACCGGCGATGGCTTCCGGCGTGTCGCCAAGCTCACTCAGGTCGCTGAGCTGCGCGTTGCTGGAGATAAGCTGTCCGCTGCTAGCGTCCATGATCAGATAATGCTCCTCACCGTTTGAAAACACCTTAAGAAGGTACAGCATGCCCGCGCCCAGCTTCTCCAGGCTGATGTCCAGCATCACCCCTCCGGGCAGATAGGCCAGCACCGCCTCGCGCACCTGTTCATATGGCAGGATGCCCTCCACGGTATCATAAAGCGGCTTCATCACGCGGTGAATGGTCTCGCCATCAGCGGCATTGCGCACATCCCGGTAAAAATAGCCGCGCAAGGGATCGGTATATACTGCCGTCAGCGTATAGGCGCCATTCAGCCTGGAAATGAATATCCCCTCAATCATCAGCCCGGAATTCATCTGCAGCAATGAGGCCCGCAGGATGGCGGCGCTCATCAGCTGCTGCGGCGCGCCCTGCTTTTCATAGGCGTCAAGCGTCAGCCTGCGAAAGGCTTTGCCATCCGGGGAGATCATGACCTCATAGCGATGGGCCTTGCGCTGATCCAGAAAAGTAAAGGTCATCCCCTCCGGGCCTTCCTCCATATCTTCAGGCAGCGCGGAACCGGGCACATACAGGGCTGCCAGGCGCCAGGCTATAGCGACAGGGTCTGTCGCAAGGGCGCGCACTTGACAGCCAAGCAAGACCACAGCGCATAGCAAGGCCAGCCAGCCACGTTTCACGCGCTCACCTCCTTCACATATCATCAGTATACACAGGTAAAAAACGCAAAAAAAGCGTTGTGTGCTTTCCTTACAAATCCCTTACAAATTGGACGTTGAAGCAGGTGCCCTCGCCAGGCTTGCTGTCCACGGAAAGAGCGGCGTTGTAACGGTTGGTGATGCTGGCCACGATGGCCAGCCCCAGGCCGGAGCCGCCGGACTCCCGCGCACGGGCGCTGTCCACGCGGTAGAATTTTTCGTAGATGCGCGGCTGGTGTTCAGGCGCGATGCCGATGCCGTTGTCGGAAACCTTCAGGCATTTCCCATCCATTTCCACCAATACCCAGCCGCCCTGCCGGCCATAGCGCACGGCGTTGCTCATCAGGTTGCGCAACAGCTCCCACATGTCCTGCTCCGCCGCCTGAACCTGCATCTGACCCTTGATTTGAATGGAGATGTCCCGGGCTGCCGCCTGCGGGCTGAGCGCCACGGCCACCTGATGGGCCACCTTGTCCAGGGACACCGTCTCATGGGAGTCGCCCTTCGCCTGGCTTTGACGCTCCAGCATCAGGATGTCATTGATGATGCCTGCCATGCGCTCGCATTCCTTGAGGATATAGCCCAGATATTCCTCGCGCTCCTGCAGGGGCAGGTCCGGATCCTCCAGGAGCATTTCAGCGAAACCGGTGATGGAGGTCAGCGGGCTCTTGAGCTCATGGGAGCTGTTGTCCACAAAATCACGCTGCATGTCGCGCGTCTTGCTGATTTGCTCAAGGTCATAGCGCATGCGGTCAATCAGGTAAATGATGTTTTCCATGGCAGGCCGCAGCTCCGGGAAAAAGGTATCCGGATCAATGGCCTCGCGCACCCGGACGCCCTCCAGCAGATCCCTTACCTGCTCCAGCTGGCGTACCATTTTGCTGGTCAGCGGCCTGAGTAGCCAGCGGGCGACCGCCACCATGGCCAGGCTGATCAGAAGCAGCAAAGGCAGGTAAACCGTCAGGATGTACTCAAACTCACGAAAGGGCTTGTGCAGATGCAAAACAAGCCGCCCCTCCATCAGCAGGGCAGCCCGCAAAGCCGGATAAAACACGCCGCGATCCAGGGAAAAGCTGTCCCCCACGCCCTCACTCAGCGCCTCATGAACCTCCTCCTGCGCAAGCAGACGGCTGCCGTCCTGGATGTCCGTTCCACTGTCCGCCAGGATGATGCCGTTGGGCATCAAAAAAGTGACCCGCAAAGGCGGCGCGGACTGAGCGATCCTGTCCGCCAGCTCCTGCAGGTTGCTGCTGGCCTCGCTGGTCCAGGCCGAGGCGGTGTTCAGGATGGCCAGCAGGCTGCCGCGCTCGGCGTCGATGTCGGCGGCGATCATGACAGCGGCAAACGCGATGACGATCACCAGCGTCAGCACGTTGCCCAGCCAGTAGGCGCGCAGCAGCTTCTTGCGCATGCTCAGCTCTCCTTGATCAGCCTGTAGCCGCCGCCGTGAACCGTCTGGATGAAGCGCGGGTTGGCCGCGTCATCCCCCAGTTTTTTGCGCAGGGAGCGGATGTGGTAATCCACTGTGCGGGAGGTGTCGGTCTGGGATTGATATCCCCAGACATCCTGCAGCAGCTGCGCGCGCGTGACCAGCAAGCCGGCGTGTTTGGCCAGGTAGTGCAGCAGTTCGAACTCCTGCGCGGTCAGCGACACGGTCTGGCCATCCAGCAAAACCTGGCGCTCATCAGGCCGCAGCAGCAGCCCGCCCAGCTCAATCTGCAAAGCGGCGGGGCTTACCCGGCGCAGCGCTGTGTTGATGCGGGCTTTGAGCTCACGCACGCTGAAGGGCTTGGTAATATAGTCCTCCGCGCCCAGCTCCAGGCCCTTGACCTTGTCAGTGTCCGTTGAGCGGGCGGACAGGATGATGACCGGAATATCACGGGTGCGCGGGTCCGCCTTCCAGTCCGCCAGAATCTGATAGCCGCTGCGCCCGCGCAGCATCAAATCCAGCAGCATCAAATCCGGCAGGCCTTTTTTAAGCTGATGTTCAAGCTCAGCGCTGTCATAGCAGTGCACGCTCTCATGCCCCATGGATTTAATGATTTTAACCAGCAGCACGCTGATGGTTTCTTCGTCTTCTACTGTCCAGATCGTTGCCATTGAAGCCACCTCTTTGAGCATTTCATTTTTATCGTGCCGGTTTTGTCACTTGAGGGCAAGCACGCCGCGGGTTTTTCTTACATCATTCTAACATAATCGCTGCCGGCTGGCACTCAATACAGGAATCAATGCAAGAATATACCGCCCCCTTTCAGTGTTCCAAACCAAAACAGTGAAAAGGCGCGCGTTTCAGCGCCCGACGCAGCAGGTTTTGGCAGTCTCAAACCAATCAATGCATGAAAATACGCTCGTGAAATGTTGTTTTTATGTTTGTAGAAAATCTTGCAAAATCCTGCCTGTTTTGCTATGATGAATACACCGTATGTGATGTCGGGCCTCGTGCGATTCCATGGTGTGAACCCTGTCAGGACCGGAAGGTAGCAGCAGTAAGCGCAAGTTGGGATGTGCTGCGGGCTCACCCGGTGTCGCATGCGGTATTTGCTTGCGCGGCAGGCAAGACCACACACTCAAAGCTATCATGGAGGAAACAGGCATGTGGAAGATACCCCCGACGCTGGACGTTGACCCTGAAATCAAACAGAGCATCCACGACGAATGCGTCCGACAGGAAACCCATCTGGAGCTGATTGCCAGCGAGAACTTCGTTTCAGACGCGGTGATGGCGGCCATGGGCAACCCGCTGAACAACAAGTATGCGGAAGGTTACCCGGGCAGGCGCTATTACGGCGGGTGCGAGCATGTGGATGTTGTGGAAAACCTCGCGCGCGACCGCGCCAAAGCGCTGTTCGGCGCCGAGCATGCCAATGTCCAGCCCCACAGCGGCTCGCAGGCCAATCAGGTCGTCTACCTGGCCTTCCTCAGGCCGGGGGATACCGTGCTGGGCATGAGTCTCAGCCACGGCGGCCACCTGACCCACGGCAGCCCGGTCAATGCCTCGGGCCTTATGTACAACTTTGTTTCCTACGGCCTTGATCCGGACACCGAGACCATCGATTATGATGCGCTGATCAAAAAAGCGCAGGAGGTCAGGCCCAGGCTGATCGTGGCCGGCGCCTCAGCCTATTCCAGGGAGATCGATTTTAAGAAGTTCCGCGAGGCGGCCGACGCCTGCGGCGCCATGTTGATGGTCGACATGGCCCACATCGCGGGCCTGGTGGCCGCCGAGCTGCACATGAGCCCGGTTCCCTATGCGGACGTCGTTACCTCCACCACCCACAAAACCCTGCGCGGCCCGCGCGGCGGCTTGATTCTGTGCAGGGAAGAGCATGCCAGGGCCATTGACAAGGCCACCTTCCCCGGCCTGCAGGGCGGTCCGCTGATGCATGTCATCGCGGCCAAAGCCGTGTGCTTCCTTGAGGCGCTGTCACCCTCTTTCAAGGAATATGCCAGCCAGATCGTCAAGAACGCCAAGGCGATGGAGCATGCCTTCCATCAGGAAGGCGTGCGCATGGTCTCCGGCGGCACAGACAATCACCTGATGCTGCTGGATCTGGTGGACCTGGACGTTTCCGGCCGCCAGCTGGAGGACTGGCTGGGCCGGGCGCGCATCACTGTCAACAAAAACATGGTGCCCAGGGACCGCCGCAAGCCCACGGAGACCAGCGGCGTGCGCATCGGCACGCCGGCGGTCACCACCCGGGGCATGGTGGAGAAGGATATGACGCGAATCGCGCAGGCCATCGCCCGGATCATCCGCGAGGGAGAAAGCGCGGTCGCGCCGGTCCTAAAGGTGGTCGCGGAGTTGACAGAGAAATACCCCTTGTTCAACTGAGACCGGATTCATTTTCCCCAAAGCCGCGGATCGCGGCTTTTTTGCTCGATCCCCCATGAAGCCAAAAACGCAGCCTGGCCTGCATGCGCACAATGTTCATTTTGCCATGGTATGCGCCTGTGGTACAATGAAGGACGAGGTGATTGTATGCGTGAAACCTGTGTGCTGGTGGACGGCCACAGCCTGATGTACCGGGCGTTCTTCGCCCTGCCTGACATGGACCGGGACGGTGTGCCCACCAACGCGGTGCATGGCTTTTTGTTGATGTTGTTCAAGGTCATAGAGGACATCGCCCCCCAGTACTGCGTGGTCACCTTTGATGAGCATGGCCCGGTGTTCCGCCATGAGCAATACGCCCAGTACAAGGAAGGGCGCGCGCCCATGCCGGATGACCTGCGGCCCCAGTTTGACGTGATCAGGGAAGTGCTTGCCGGCATGGGGATCCAGGTGATGAGCCTGGCAGGCTATGAGGCGGATGACATCATCGGCACCCTCTCCCTGCAGTGCAAGCAGAAAGGTGTGCTGGCTTTGATTTTGACCGGCGACAGGGATGATTTGCAGCTGGTGGATGACGGGGTCGAAATGCTGTTTACCCGGCGGGGCATCAGCGAGATCGAGCGCTTTGACCCTGCCGGCGTCAAGGCGGCCTTTGGCGTGGCGCCTGAGCAGGTGACCGACTTGAAGGGCCTGATGGGCGACAGCAGCGACAACATCCCCGGCGTTCCGGGCATTGGCGAGAAGACCGCCACCAAATTGCTGCAGGAATATGGCAGCCTGGACCGGGTCCTTGAGGCCGCTCCCACCATCAAGGGCAAGCTGGGGGAACGCCTGCGCGAGCATGGCGACCTGGCGCGGCTCAGCCGCGGGCTAGCCACCATCAGGCGCGATCTGCCGCTGGTCTTCAGCCCCCGGGAGGCCGCCCTGGACCGCCTGGCGGAGGGCTTGCCTGCGCTTCAAAAGTATAAGCTCAACACCGCGGCGGAGCGGCTGAGGAGGCTCAGCGGCACAGCGGAGGATCAGCCGGCAGCAGTTCCGTCGGAGTGGGTACAGATTCATGACCATGCGGAGCTGGCTTCCTTCCTCAACCCGGCGCCTGAACGCCCGTGCGCTGTCTTTGCCACCTTTGAGGAGCTCTCCATCGCGCTGGATGACGGGCGCCAGGCCCGGGTCGCAATCAACGCCGGCCAGCAAAGCCTGTTGGATCCCGTGCAGGGCATGGACAGCGGCGAAGCGCTGCGGGCGGCCCTTTCCATGATGAAAGGGGGATACGTCATCCACCACGCCAAGCAGGCCTTTCACCTGATGGCGCTTGCGCCTGACAGCCCTGACCGGTTGGTCTTTGACACCATGATCGCCGCCTATCTGCACAATCCCCAGGAGAAAAGCTATGCCCTGCAAGCCTTTACCAGCAGGGACGCGCGCGGGGTGATGGAGCTGTACCGCCGCCAGGCACAGCAGTTGGAAGCGGAGGGCATGGCGGATTTGTTCCGCGACATTGAGCTGCCGCTGACCCGGGTGCTGTACGATATGGAAGCCCTGGGATTTCAGGTGGACGCCAAGGTGTTAAAGCGCCTGGGAGATGACTTCAGCCTGCAAACCGAGCAGCTGCGGCAGAGCATTTATGACCTGACCGGCGTGTCCGGCTTTAACCTCAACAGCCCCCAGCAGCTGGGCCGCGTGCTTTTTGAAACCCTTGGCCTGCCCACCCAGCGCAAGACCAAATCCGGCTACAGCACAAACGCCGAGGCGCTGGAGGCCATCGCGCCCATGCATCCTGCCATCGACAAGATTCTGGAGTACCGGCAGGTCTCCAAGCTGAACAGCACCTATATTGACGCGCTGCTTCGCAAAATGGACAGGCAGGGACGCATCCACACAACCTTTGACCAGGCGGGCACCGCCACAGGGCGCATCTCGTCCAATGAGCCCAACCTGCAAAACATCCCGGTCCGCACAGCCATGGGCAGGGAGATCCGGCGCGCCTTCATCGCCAAACCCGGGCATGTGCTGGTGGACGCGGACTATTCCCAGTTCGAGCTGCGCATCCTGGCGCATATGAGCGGAGATGCCGCCATGTGCGACGCTTTCATCAGGGGGCAGGATATCCACACCCGCACCGCAGCGGAAATCAACGGCGTGCCGCTCAGCGATGTCACCCCGGCCATGCGCTCGGACGCAAAGGCGGTCAACTTCGGCATTGTGTACGGCATTTCGGATTTTGGCCTGGCGCGCAACATCGGCACCAGCCGCAAACGGGCAGGCAACTTTATCTCTCGCTATTTTGAGCGCTATCCCGGCGTGCGCGAGTTTATGGACAGCACCGTGCGCTTCGGTTACGAGAAAGGCTTCATCACCACCCTCTTTGGGCGGCGGCGCCTGCTGAACGAACTCAAAAGCGGCAATGCCAACACCCGCAATTTCGGCGAGCGCGCCGCCATGAACACGCCCATCCAGGGCACGGCGGCGGACATCATCAAGCTGGCCATGGTCCGGGTACACCGGGAGCTGAAAGAGCGCGGTTTCGCGGCGCGGCTGGTTCTGACCGTGCATGACGAGCTGATTGTTGAAGCGCCCCGGGATGAGGCCGAGCAGGTACGGGAGCTGCTGCGGGACGTGATGGAAAACGTCATCAAGCTGGACGTGCCGCTGAAAACGGATATCAAGATCGGGTACAGCTGGTATGACAGCAAATAAGCCGTATATCGTGGGCTTGACCGGAGGCATCGCCTGCGGAAAAAGCAAACTGGGCGAAGCGCTGAGGAGCCGCGGCGCCGTGGTGGTGGACGCGGACGAGATTTCCCGCGCGCTCACCGCCGCAGGCGGCCGCGCGCTTCCGGCCATCCGTGCCCGTTTTGGCGACCAGGTGTTTGAAGGCGAGCTGCTCAACCGCAGGGCGCTTTCAGACGCGGTGTTCGGTCATTCCCGGGCGCTGGCAGATCTGAATGCCCTCATGCATCCGATGGTATTTGAGGAGATTGATGATCAAATCGCGCGGTATGCCGACCGGGCAGCCCTTGTGATCGACATCCCACTGCTGTATGAAACCGGCTTTGAAGCGCGTTGTGACGAGGTCTGGTGCGCTTATGCGCCCCCGGCACACCAGGTGCAGCGCCTGCTCCAGCGCGGAATGACAAAGGAAGAGGCGCTCCGGCGCATTGACAGCCAGATGCCCGCGATGGAAAAGGCCAAAAGAAGCGACCGCGTCATCATCACCACCGGGGACAAGGCGGACAACGCCAATCACGTCATCCGTTTATGGGATGCGCTTTTGAGGAGGATTTGATTGTCTGAGTCGCCATGGAACGTCAAGCATGCAAGGCGCGGCACGCCCAGGCGCCTCCGCCCCGGGGGCGCGCAGGCGGAGCGCGCGCCGTACCATGCGCCGGCAGGGCAGCGCCCGCACGCCAGGCTGGCTGGCCAGCCGTCCCGCCGGCAGCCCCCACCGCAGCCTGAGCCTGCCCGCCCGAACCGGCAGGGTCGCCGCGCCGCCAGGGCTGACAGGCATTATTCCATCCGCTCTGTGGCGCTGCTGGTCGCGATGCTGATGCTGCTCGCCACCACCGCGTATGTGATGTACGGCAAACAGCAGCGCCTGGACGCCCTGACGGTCAAATACAGGATCGCGCAGGAGCATTACAGGGCCCGGGCCAATTCAGGGTACCTGGGGCTGATTGAGAAATACGCGCAGGAATATGGCGTCAACCCCTCCTTCGTGTCGGCCATCATCAAGTGTGAAAGCAGCTACCGCGCGGACGCGGTCAGCCGGGTGGAAGCCCGCGGGCTGATGCAAATCATGCCCGATACGGGCGTATGGATGGCCCAGCGCCTCAAAATAAACAACTACAGGCCGGATATGCTGTTTGACCCAGAAACCAACATCCGCTTCGGAACGGCCTATCTGGCCTATCTGAGCGATATCTTCTCCGGCTCGCCCGTCATGGTGGCCGCCGCCTTTCACGCCGGCGACAACAATGTCAAGCGCTGGGCGCTCAACCTCGCGCAGGACAAAAAGACCATTGAGCTGGAGCAGATTCCAACCAGCGATACCAAGAGCTATGTCAGAAAGGTGATGGACGCGTATGCGATATATTATGAAAAAGATAAAAGCACTGCTCCTGATCGCGATGGCAGCCTGTCTCTTGCTGACCGGCGCCTCGGCCCAGGGCAATGACCACCAAAGCCTGATTCTGGGCATTGTTTCAGCGACCACCAACCGCACCAATCCCCTGACGCCGGTTGAGCGTGAGTTCATGTCCCTGACCGCGCTGGTATATGAATCCATGGTTGTCCTGGATGACGACTACCTTCCAAAACCGCATCTGGCTGACAAATGGGAGTCCTCAGGCGATGGGTCAACCTGGACTTTTACCCTGCGCGAGGGCGTCACCTTCCATGACGGCACGCCATTGACCAGCGCCGATGTGGTCGCAACCGTCAATGAAATCCTGCGGCTGGCCAATGACGAGACCAACCCCAACAAGGGCGCCTATGCCTCCCTGCGCTATTTTATCAACAAGATTGCCGCCCCGGATGAGCGCACGGTGGTCATCACCACCGGCCGGAAAAACTTTGGCTTTCTGTACGCCATGAATTTTCCCATTTTGCCCGCCGCGCAGGTCCAGCTGGACAACCCTGCGGGCTCCGGCCCTTACCGGGTGGAGCAGTTCCAGCCCGCGGACTATATTTGGCTGTCCGTCAATTCCTCCTGGTGGGGAGGCAGGCCGGCAATCACTGAAATCAGCGCCCTTTTCCACACCACCAACCGCGAGCTGATTTCCAGCTATGAATACAACCGGGTGGACGCCATCCTGACGCGCTCGATGACAGCCGCGCAATACCGCTCCAGCGTAAGCTCCCTCAATCTGACTTACCGCACAAAGCAGTTTGAAGCCCTGATGCTCAACCATCTCAGCTACGAATTAGAGGACGTGCGGGTGCGCAAGGCCATCCGCGCGGCGCTCAACCTGAACGCCATCGCGCAAAACGCCTACATGGGCATGGCCATGCGCACGGACACTCCCCTGCCCAGCGGCACCTGGATGTATTCCGCCGATGACATAGTATACCGGCAAAACATCGAGCTGGCCAACCAGCTGCTGGATGAGGCCGGCTGGGTGGACACCAATGATGACGGCATCCGGGATATGGTGCGCAACGGCAAGCTGGTCAAGCTGTCCTTGCGTTTTTACGCTTATGAGGAGCAGGACAACTCCGTACGCCTCAACGCGGCCGCCCAGATTGCCTCCCAGCTGCTCGCGGTGGGCATTGAAGCCCGCCTGAGCGTGATGAGCTTCAAGGAGGTGCGCGAAAAGCTGGAAGCCGGAAGCTTCGACATGGCCATCGCCAGCTTCAACATGGACTATACGCCCGACCCGGGTTTCCTGCTGATGTCCGGCAACACGGGCAATTATTCGCGCTATAAATCCAAAGCCATGGACAATCTGTTTAAAGAGCTGCGCGCCGCGATGACCAAGGAAGCCTACCGGAACAAACTGTATGAGATTCAGGCGCTGTATACGGAGGACTGCCCCTTTATCAGCCTGTACTACCGTTCCGGCGCCATCATGACACGCATCATGTTCACCCGCACGCGCGACATCCGTGAGCCTGAGGTGCTCAAAGGCATTGAGGCGCGCGCAGAATAAGCGGTCAGTGATGGAATCGTCCGCATCCTCATCCTTGTCCCGAGGGACTTGAGCGCAGTCCGAGCGCAAAAGGGGAACTTTTGTTCTTGTTTTAAGGCCCAAAGCCTTGTATGCCCTTGATGGCCTGTGGTAAAATAAGCCTGTCGGCAAGCTGCCGAACAGCGCTTACAGGATGTGTCGATGAAGGTCGGAGTGGTCTCGCTGGGATGCGTCAAGAACCGTGTGGACACCGAGGAAATGCTGTCCTTTTTACAAAAGGATGGCTTTACCTTTGTCACGGACCCGCGCCAGGCGCAGGTGCTGGTGGTCAACACCTGCGGCTTTATCGCCTCCGCCAAGGAAGAATCCATTGACAGCATCCTGGAGATGGCCCGGTACAAACAGACGGGCCAGTGCAGGGTGCTTTGCGTCACAGGCTGCCTGGCGCAGCGCTATGGCAGGGAGCTCCTGGATCAAATCCCCGAGATTGACGTCCTCACCGGCGTATCGCAATACCCCGCGCTGGCCGGGTACATCCGCGAAGCGCTGGCCGGACGCCGCGGCGGCAGCATACAGCGCGGGAAAGATTTTGTGGGCGCCGGGCGTGTGCTCAGCACCGCTCCCTACACCGCCTATGTGCGCATCAGCGAGGGCTGCGACAACCGCTGCGCCTACTGCGCCATCCCGCTGATCCGCGGGCCCTACCGCTCGCGCCCGCAGGCAGCCATCCTGGAGGAAATGAACAGGCTGGCGCAACAGGGTGTTAAGGAACAGATTTTAATCGCGCAGGACACCTCGCGCTACGGAACCGATCTCAAGGGCGCCTCGCTGGCCGGGCTGCTTGAAGCGGCAGCCCGCATCCCGGGGATTGCTTGGCTGCGGGTCCTGTATTGCTATCCGGACACAACCGACCGCGCCCTGATTGACGCGATGGCTGCCAACCCCAAGGTCTGCCCTTACCTGGATTTGCCCTTGCAGCATGCCTCGCCAGCCATCCTGAAGCGGATGAACCGGCGCGGGGATATCCACCAGGCAGAACGTGTGCTGTCCTATGCGCGCGGCTTGGGTTTCGCGCTGCGCACCACGATGATCGTGGGCTTTCCCGGGGAGAGCGAGGCGGACTTCCGGGAGCTGATGTCGTTTTGCGCCCGCGTGCGCTTTGACCGCCTGGGCGCCTTTACCTTCTCGAAGGAGGAGGATACCCCCGCCTATTCGATGAAAGGCCATCTCCCTGAGCGGATCAAACAGGAGCGGCTGGATGCGCTGATGCGGCAACAGCAGGAGATCTCCCGAAAGCGCAATGAATCGCGGCTGGGCAGCCTTGAAACAGTGTTGGTCACCGGTGTTCACGGCGGCATGGCCTATGGCCGCTCAGCCTGGGAAGCGCCGGACAGCGACGGTTTGATCGCCTTTCCCAATCCGCGCGGACAAGCCAGGGAGAGCGACTTTGTACGCGTGCGAATGACCGGCGCGCAGGACTATGATCTGCAGGCCTGCCTGATCAAGGAGGATAAAACGCCATGAACCTGCCCAACCGCCTCACTTTGCTGCGCATCGCGCTGATCCCTTTGTGCGTTTTATTCATCATCCTCAACCTGAATATCCTGGCGGGCGTCGTGTTCATCATCGCCAGCCTCACGGATTTCCTGGACGGCCATATTGCCCGGCGCGACAACATTGTGACCAATTTCGGCAAGTTTGCCGATCCGGTCGCGGACAAGATTCTGGTTCTGGCGGTCATGATCGCGCTGATTTCGTCAGGCGCCTACCCCTGGTGGGCTGCCTGTATCGTCGCCGCGCGTGAATTGTCAGTGGACGGCCTTCGTCTGGTCGCCGTGGAGCAAGGCCTTGTCATTCCCGCGGGCAAGCTGGGCAAAATCAAGACCAGTTTTCAGTTTTTCAGCGTGCTCAGCGCCTTGTTCGGCCTGCCCGCGGCTGTTACCCTGGCGCTGTGCATCATCATGGCCGTTCTGACAGTCATCTCAGGCGTCCAGTATTTTGCCGCGTCAAGACATGTGTTCGCGTTCAAAGCACAAGACCAACAAGCACCATAAAGAGAGGAACTAAAGCAATGGCAACAAAGACAAGCAAAACCAACGCCGCGGCGACAGCCGCAAACAACGAGAAGCTGCAGGCGCTTGACCGCGCGCTGGCTGCGCTGGACAAGCAGTTTGGCCGCGGTACGGTCATGAAGCTGGGAGAACAGGCCAAGATGCAGGTGGACGTCATCCCCACCGGCTGCATCGAGCTGGACATCGCCCTGGGCGTGGGCGGTATTCCGCGCGGACGAATCATTGAAATCTTTGGGCCTGAATCCTCAGGCAAGACCACGGTAGCGCTTCACCTGATCGCTGAGGCGCAAAAGGCAGGCGGGCTGGCGGCTTTCATCGACGCAGAACACGCGTTGGATCCCGCCTATGCCCAGCGGCTGGGCGTAAATATTGATGAGTTGTACATCTCCCAGCCCAACACGGGCGAGGACGCCCTGGAGATCGCCGAGGCGCTCGTCCGTTCCGGCGCGATCGACATCGTGGTGGTGGATTCGGTGGCTGCGCTTGTTCCGCGCGCCGAAATCGATGGCGAGATGGGCGACACCTTTGTGGGCCTGCAGGCGCGCATGATGAGCCAGGCTATGCGCAAGCTGGCCGGCGTGGTCAGCAAAACCAGCGCGATCGCTGTCTTTATCAACCAGCTTCGAGAGAAGGTGGGCGTGATGTACGGCAACCCGGAGACCACCCCCGGCGGCCGCGCGCTGAAGTTCTACGCCTCTGTGCGCCTGGATGTGCGCCGCGGCGAGCAGCTCAAAAGCGGTTCTGAGGTGATCGGCAACCGCACCAAAATCAAGGTGGTCAAAAACAAGGTGGCGCCCCCCTTCCGTGTCGCGGAATTCGACCTGCTCTACGGCCTTGGCATCAGCCGCGAATCCTCTTTGCTGGATATGGCGGTGGAGCGCGACATCATTCAAAAATCAGGCGCCTGGTTCTCCTATAAGGATTTGCGCATTGCCCAGGGCCGTGAAAACGCCCGCAAATACCTTGTGGACAACCCGGACATCGCCAACGAGATTGAAGCCGCCATCCGTGAGACCCTCCAGCCGGACAGCGCGAGGACTGAGGGCGAGGACGAGGGCAACACCAGCGAGGACTGATTCGTTTCCCAGTCCTGCTTGAAGTTCATGCGCAACCCGGGCCTGCCATCCAATGCCCGGGTTGTTTTGTTTGTATTTAGCTAATGCAACTGCACGCTGGTCCATTTTCCGCCGCGCACGCGCCGGCTCAGCATGGCGCTGCGGACAAGGGCATCCAGCAGAAAGGCCCACCAGGGACCGGTCGCCGTGAGGAACAGGGCTGGCAGCAGCGGGCTGAGCGGAAAACAAAACAGCCAGGTCAGCAGCGGGCGCAGGATGCCCACGCCAATCAGGGACACCATCGCCACAAAGCGCGTATCGCCCGCGCCGCGCAGGCAGCCTGCGTATACGACCCGCGCGTTTTGCGGTACGATGGCGGGAATCATCACCAAAAAGCCGGCGGAAGCCGCCAGGATGACCTGTTCATCCTGGGTGAACAGGCTGGCAAGCGCGTGGCGGAAGGGCAGCAAAGCCGCCACCAGCATGAGCGAAGCCACAAAGGAGATGCGGCGCGTGACGGAAACCGCCTCACGGGCCCTTGGCTCATCCCCCGCGCCCAATGCCTGTCCGACCAGTGCAACCCCCGCCGCGGCTACACCGTCTCCAAGGGTGAAGGACAAGCCGGACACCTGGCTGACAATCCGCGACGCAGCAAAGACGCTGGTGCCCAGGGAGGCAATGATGCGGTTTGTGAGCAGGAAGCCCGCGCGCAAAGTGCCCATTTCCAGCAGGGTAGAGCCGCCAATGCGCCGCAGCCCCTGAACCGTGTCCTGATCAAAGACAGGTTTTTTGATACGGTAACGGAAGGGCGAGCTTTTTTTCATCGCATACCTGATGGACAGGATACAGGCTGCCAGCATCCCCAGGTTGGTGGCGATGGCGGCGCCGGCAACTTCCAGTCTTGGAAAGCCCAGCCTGCCCTCAATCAGCAGATAATTGAAGAAAAGATTGACCACATTGCCGGTCAGATGGGTCACCATGGTCACACGCGTTTTCCCCAGGCCGCGGAAAGCCGCGCAAACGCATAATTGAAGATTGTTGGGGATAAAGCCCAGCGCGATGATGCGGAAATACAAGGCGGACAGCGCCAGGGTCTCTTCATTGGCGCCGGCCAGCCGCATGAAGGGCTCCGCCAGGGTGAAGCCCAGCAGCGTGGTCATGACACCGATCCCAAGGTTGATCCATATGGCCTGCTCCAGACAGGCCCTGACGCCCTGCTGGTTGCGCGCGCCGTGGCGGCGGGCCACCAGGGCAGTGGTGCCGATATTGACCGCCTGAGAAAAGATCAGCATGATCATGCGCGGCTCCGCGGCCAGTCCGACCGCGGCAATGGCTTGCGGGCCAAGGCCGCCCACCATTATGGTATCGGCTGAGCTGATCACGCTGATGAGCAGACCTTCCAGCGCAGCCGGCCAGGAGATGGTCAGCGCCAGAACATACAAGGGGCGCAGACGCTCAGGATGATCACCAAACAGCAGTCTGCTCAAGCGGGCTTTAAGACGGTTCACGTTCCGGCTCCTCATGTGTTCCCTGAATAAGGCTGTGCCTCAGGCACACCCTGAGGCACAAGGGCATCAAAATCGATCACCGCGTCAATGAACCGTCCGGATATGATTGAGGGGCAGCAAAACCAGGCTGGCTTTGCCAACAATCATATCCTTGCTGATCGGGCCAACATCGTTGGAACGGCTGTCGTGACTGTTGGCGCGGTTGTCCCCAATGACCATGTACTGGTTTTCCCCCAGCACAGTCCGCTTGTAATCAGCGCGCGCCTGATACACGATATAGGGCTCCTCCACCGCCTTGTCATTGACATACAGGGTGCCATTAAGGATGGCGACACTGTCTCCGGGCAAAGCGACCAGACGCTTTACAAACATCTGATGCTTTACAAAATTGATGTCCAGGGGCCCCCAGATGCGCAGGGAAGTGACCTCGTTGCGCCCGGGATAACGCACAATGACGACATCTCCCCGGTTCAGTTTGCCCAGGAGCACAGCAGGCTTGGTCACCAGAACGATCTCGCCATCGTGAAGCGTTTGCTCCATGCTGCGGCCATCAACCCGAATGGGTTCGGCGAGAAAAATCCGGATGGTCATCGCGATGACCACAGCCAGCAGCAAGGTGCCTACCCAACTGAGGATTTCCTGTCCCACTGTTTTTTTCTTTTTATCCTTTTTTCTTTTTTTGAATGCAAACCCGGAAGCGCGCGCTTCCCCGGCATTCTCATCAGCCGCGGTTGATTTGGTATCCTTTTCCTGGTCGGTCATCTTGGTTCTCCTTTGGTTTCTTGTGATGCGGGCTTTTGCGGCGATTGGCGTGACGCCAGACCCAGCGTGACCTCCGGCGCATCAGGCCCCGGGGTGATGACGCGCTTGCGGCGCTTGATAAACTCCACACGGTCCAGCATGACCACCCGGCCACAGCCGTCACACTTCATTTTGATATCCGCGCCAATGCGGGTCACTGTCCAGATGGCGGAGCCGCAGGGATGCTTCTTGCGCATCTCTACAACGTCATGCATTCTGATCTCTTCCGTCAATCCGCTCACCTCGCTGTGCTATTATATGACAAAGCCCCTTGCGGGGCAAGCGAAGAGGTGCCAGCTCAGCATATTGCGCGCATATAAAAAACTCCCCGAAATCCGGGGAGTGAGAGTTGGAGACCGGCGGCGACCTACTCTTCCGGGCCGTTTCCAGCCAAGTACCATCGGCGCTGAAGGGCTTAACTTCTGTGTTCGGGATGGGTACAGGTGATCCCCTTCGCCTTTGCCACCGGAATTCTTCAGGGTACGTTTGAGCGCTCTCCGCGCCCCGCGATCCCTGACAACCGCACACAGCTTGAACGAGCAGGCCTCTGCCTTTT
>JAKPNM010000027.1 GCA_029548395.1 Bacillota bacterium | reverse complement strand
CAATTGCGCCGCAAGGCGTGTGTCGCGGGGTAGAGCAGTTCGGTAGCTCGTCGGGCTCATAACCCGGAGGTCGAGGGTTCAAATCCCTCCCCCGCAACCAAGATGGCGGCGTAGCTCAGTTGGCTAGAGCATTCGGTTCATACCCGGAGTGTCGTTGGTTCGAATCCGACCGCCGCTACCAGTTGAGCAACGTCAAGGAAACCTTGCAAACGACACCCCGTCCGGAGTTATTCCAAGGACGGGGTGCTGTCTTTTGTATTCCTTTCCGGCTTGGGATCAAAAATACATCCGGGCACAGCGTTGACGGCATGAGAGCGCTTGGTTCAGAAACTGATACTACAACTCTCAGGGATGAAAATTGACCAACCCTTCCTTATCCACCGAGTACTCTCCTTCATCCAGCAGGGTGGACACCGTTACCAGGGACAAGCCCAGGGATTGATAATAGGGAATGACCTTCCTGAGCACATCGGGTGTGAACTTGCCATCATTATGAAACAGGATAATGTGTCCGGGGCCAATATCCTTGGTAACGCGACGTACAATTTTTTGATGGTTATAAGCCGGGTCCCAATCATGTGAGTCAATGGTCCACATGATTACCTCACAGCCCAGGGAACGGGACACTGCGCGCAGCTTTTCGTTTGTCTCGCCGTAAGGCGGGCGGAAGAGAACAGGCCTGCTGGCGCCGGCAGCCTCGATCGCATCGCTGCAGCGAGCGATTTGCCTTCGCATCTTTTCAGGTGTAAGCGTGGTCATGTGGGGGTGCGAGAAGGAGTGGTTGGCAATCTCATGCCCGCGTGACTGAATGTCAAGGATATGTTCCGGATAGGCCTGCGCCCAGTTCCCGGTAACAAAAAAGGTGCATTTGACATTGAATTCATCCAGTACAGACAAAAGCTTCAGCGTATTGGTGTCTCCATAAGCAGCGTCAATGGTAATGGCCATGCGCGGCTGCCGGGTGCCGACCCGCTTCACCTGGCGGTTGCTGATGTTGTCAACTGCCAACAGAAGGTCCTCATCGCTTGCTTTCTGACCGTCCACCCACCAGGAAAGTGATTTCTCACCAAACCATGTATCGGGAACAGTAAAACTGACCGTATGATAAGAAGAGGATTTGAAGGTCTCTTCAAGCACAACAAAACCTTCCTCGTCCTGAAGCTGCGCGTTCACATGCTTGCCCAGCCTTTTATAGTTGTCAACCTTCGCTTTCAGTCTCAGCTCGCGCCCTTGAAAGCCTATCAGAAAAGCTCTGTCAAATCGAAAACGCGGCAAGGCTTCCGCAGTTTTTGCATATGTAACGGGCAACAGCACCGATACCATGATCAGACATAACAAATGAGCCAGGATACGTTTCATATTCCCTCCTGATATCCGCACAAGATTCTGTTTATTCCTCATAGCTGAGCTGGGTGCCACGATCACAGACCAGGTTGATGAAGGTCTTCCCTCGCTGCAGGCGGATCTCCTCACCTTTGTCATCATAAAAAATTGTCCTTGAGCTGACCGATTCACGCACCCAGTAGCCCGCAATATATCGCCCGCCGGTAAAAATGTCCGCATTGCCCTCGCCGACTTCCTTAAGAAGCGGCGCGCTCGCTTTACCGTTGAATTTCAGCTCTGTCCACTGGACAATAAGGTTGGCAAAAGTCAGCCCGGCATCCGGCTGGTTGCCGTCCACATACAGTTTGTTGTTGCGGTAGCGTGTGTACTGGTTGGTTTGCTCGTCATAAATAAAGTAGGCGTTGGAATAGGAGCCCATATCTGCTCCATGCTTCAAATCGATGCGTCTTGCATCAACTCCTGCCGCCGGCAGTTCATCCGTGAACAGAAAGGGGCGCTGCGGGAAGGAATAGGCGGACACCTCCTGAACGACTTTCGTCAGGTCGATGCTGTGATTGTGCGGGTTAACATACCCCTTCATCGAGCTAAAAAATTGATCGTATCGATTGCCGGTCCCATCAAACAGCAGATTGACCGGTTTGCTGCGCACGCCATGCTTTCTTAAATAATCATTCACGTTGGAACCCGTCCTGGTCTGGACGCCAAAATACACCCAAGCGGCGTCCCACTCCTCGCGTATTTCCGCATGCAGCACGCGTCCGGACCTCACCGGGCCAACAGCCTTCGGATGCTGGTAGGCAAACAGCGCCATCAGCCGCGTCAAACCCAGGCCATGAATGGGCAATTCATAAATGATGTCAGCATCTGCGATGCCCCACTGCGGCCACGCGCCTTGAACATTGTCAATATTCACCAAAACAGGAATATACGGCGCATCCGCCGGAAGACCGGTCAGCTGATTTTCTCCTTCGATCACTGGATTGTTTGCCAGCCCGCGGACCGGTCGGATTCCTCTGTTGACAGCAGGATCCACCACTTGGGCAAGGCCGGTCACCGGCAGCAAAATAGCAATTGATAACAAAACAATAATAAACCTTTTCATCGTGTCTTTTTATATCCTCAAGAAAGTATTACTGATAAATATAGTTGTGCAGTTTCTGGCGGGTTGCTTCCAGGTCAAACACAATGTAAGAATCATTGGTTTTGGCATTTGTTTCATGCCTGTAATCGCCAACAGCCGGAAAACCTGTAGTTTCCATGGTCTCCATGCCGCTGAGCACCGGGACAACCAGGGTTAACAAATCGTTGATGCTCAGGTTGGTCGCCATGTGCCTGAGGGCTTCCGTCATCGCCTTCACTGCAGTCTCAATATTTGAATCTTTCATCATCTTGTTGAACAAGGAGGATAGGAGTTTGCGCTGGCGCTCATTGCGACCAAAATTGTCATCAAGCTTCCTGATTCTAACATACTCCAGCGCCTGGGTGCCGTCGAGCAGCTGAGGTTCGTCAAGATGGGGCACCCCGACGATCCGTGACTCACCTGCGGTTAAAATAAGCTCCACACCGCCCAGGCTGTCGATCACCTTGACAAAGCCATTGAAGTTGATGGAAACATAGTGGCGGATGTTAAGCCCAAAGACTTCGTTGACGGTCTTGACAGCAAGGAGCGGGCCGCCAAAAGCATTGGCCGTATTGATTTTATATTTATTCTTGTAGAAGGGAAGGTTGACCTTCATGTCCCGCACCAGGGATGCCAGACGGATTTTTCCCGTCACCCTGTTGACAGACATGATCATCATGGTGTCTGTCCGGCCGTAGTTCAGTTTGATGCTGCCGGTATCTGTCCCTAACAGCAGAATGTTCATCCAGTTCTCATCAAGCCCCTCTGTCACGGAAAGGTCGTCAGGGGACACATTGATCCGAAACTCATCACTGATTGGCAATTCTTTGGTCTCATCCAACAGGGCCTGATCAATCTCGTCATACTGTTCCTGAGTGAGTTCCAGGTTGTCCGTTGCCAGGCTGACAAGAGGGCTCCACACCAGCGCAACACACAAAAAGATAGTTCCCAATCGCACCAAGAGTTGTTTCATATGATCATTTCCTCCATTTATGTTGAGATACCAAGAAGCACAAGCACATCAACGTTGCCTGGTGCCGGTGGCTTGCATTTCAGCCGAATCCGCCGCGTTTGCGTTTACTTCATGCGCGTCACGGTATGACGGCAGGATGCGCATCATCAGTTCTTTGAGCAAATCATCATCCGCATGCATATCCATCGCCTGACGCAGGGCACGCAGCGTCCTGTCCACCGTCTCCCGGTCCGGCGCATTGCCCTGCTCAATGAAAATGCGTTCATCATCCGTACGGGTGCACCCCTCAACGCGCACCAGCAACTCCTCATACAGTTTTTCTCCCGGACGCAGGCCGATCTCCTTGATCTCGATTTGTTGACCGGGGATTAAGCCGGACAGCGAAATCATTTTTTCGGCCAGGTCAATGATCTTAATCGGCTTGCCCATGTCCAGCACATATACCTCGGACTTTTCGGCCCGCGTGCCGGTGCGCAGCACCAGTTGAGCCGCCTCCGGAATGGTCATGAAATAGCGAATGATACGCTTGTCTGTGATGGTGACCGGGCCGCCCTCCTCAATTTGCCGGCGAAACAGCGGCACCACGGAGCCGGCGGATCCCAGCACGTTGCCAAAACGTACCGCAGCAAACTGCGTCTGACTGTCCTGGCGGCTCTGCACAATCATCTCACACAAACGCTTGGTAGCGCCCATCATGTTGGTCGGGTTGACCGCCTTGTCGGTTGAGATCAACACGAAGCGGAGAGCCCCGTATTTTTCCGCCGCCATCACGGTGTAGTAAGTGCCAAAGACGTTGTTGTGGATAGCTTCTGCACAGTTATCCTCCATCAGCGGCACATGCTTGTGCGCGGCTGCGTGAAAAACAACCTCAGGACGGAAGCGCTCAAACACTTGGTTGATCCGGTCGACGTTGCAGACAGAGGCTATGGCAATATGTATATTCAGGCCATTTCCATACCGGCGCTTGAGCTCCTGTCCCAGGTCGTACACTCCGTTTTCATAGATATCCAACAGCACCAGCTGCTTGGGCTGGAAGTGAGCCAACTGGCGGCTCAGCTCACTGCCGATGGACCCGCCGGCGCCGGTTACCAGAATGACCTTGCCTTGATAATATTTGTGCGCCTGCGGATCCTTCAGCGAAATCGGCGCGCGGAAGAGAAGATCCTCAATATTGATGTCGCGCACCAGACGCTTGCTGTTTTGCTGACTGAGCTGTTCTACCGGGTAGTCATACACCAGAACCTTGCAACCGGTTTCCATGTATAGTCTGAACAGTTTCTCACGCGTCTCCGGCTCCATCTGAGGCAAAGCAATAATAATTTCCTGGATGGGCAGCTTGCCGATTTGCTGAATCACCTGATGGTCCGGCCCGATCACTTGCACGCCATGAATGCTTGTGCCGATTTTACGCGGATCGTTGTCAATCAGGTACATCGGATGGTAGCGGGAATTGGGATTCATGAGCAATTCCTGTGTCAGAAGGACCCCCATCTTTCCCGCGCCCACAATAGCGACATTGATTTTTTTGCCTTTTTCAGGCCGGACTACGCCATTGCCCGGTAAAAGACCATCCTGCCTTCTGCGAAGGTATTGGTACAAAAACCGGGAAGCCAGGGTGACCAGCAAGGCAACGCTGAAGGCGGATACCGCAATCAGGAGAGGCAGGTGCTGTGCCAGCAGCATGGAATCCAGCGTCAGGTAGAGCGCGCCGCCGGCCAAATCCGCCATGGATATGAGCAGAAAAACACGGGAGTCCGCATATCGCCATACCTGCCGATAGACCCGAAACACAAACCGGCAGAGCAGCACACTGCCCAGCATCAGGAAATAAAACTGCGAGATTGACTGGAGACTGATCGTGGGTGTTTTGTGCATGTAGCGCAACAAAAAAACCCAACATACCGAGCTGAGGAAAACAATATCAATCACAAGCAGTATCACAATCCGCGATTTGCCAGCAAACAACTGTCGCTTCAACCAACTGTCTCCTTAATTAAGCAATACAGGCAAGCTCCAGCTGCCGGAGAACATGCCCATTCTGCTTTGCACTATCAGCGTCCGCGGGAGCGCCTGCGTCAATCATCCCGGCCTTGAAAACTCTGTTACAATAAGATGTAATAAAGGTTTCAAGGTCTTTACATGTTAGCACCGGGACTTTTGCTTGTCAATGACACCGGCGCTGACAGGCCGCAGCAAAGGCTGTCAGGCAAACTTGGTTCACACTCCCCCTCTTCTTGCGCTCAGAGCAAATGATGCTATCTGTTCAGGGCGGCAAAGCCGTAGTTGAACAGGCGGGCCATATCGTTCCACCCTCGGTCGCGCGTCCTGCTGCCCAGGATCACGGCCAAAAGCCTTTGTTCCTCCCTGACGGCCGCCCCCACATAGCAAAAGCCGGCATGGCTGGTATAGCCGCTTTTGATGCCAACAGCCGCTTCATAGTAGAAAGGCGAGGAAGGAATCAGCAGCTCATTGCTGTTTTTGATCAGCAGCA
The DNA here is from genome assembly GCA_029548395.1 of Bacillota bacterium. Classification (GTDB taxonomy): domain Bacteria; phylum Bacillota; class Clostridia; order Christensenellales; family Aristaeellaceae; genus UBA6115. The sequence goes on along the minus strand of JAKPNM010000027.1, from coordinate 29,580 downwards.
CGCCGCGTTTCCGGGTCGCGGGCATCTCATACACCAGCGCCGAGGCGATCGCAGCGAAATCTTCGTTTGCCATCGCGTTTATCGTAAGGATCGCCAAATCGCGCGCGGTGGTATAGTGCTCAGCGTGATGGTAACCATGGGGATTGGTAAAATGTGTTCCCCTTAAGCCAAGGCCGGCAGCACGCCGGTTCATCCGGTCCACAAATCCTTCAACCGAACCCGCGCAGATGTCAGCGATGGCATTGGCCGCGTCATTGCCTGAGCGTATCATCAGCCCATAAAGCAAATCCCGCATGGTCATCCTTTCGCCAGGATAGACAGGTACCAGGGAAGAATCCCGCGGCACCTCCCCGGTGGCAGCAGGCAGCACAACCTTCTCTTCCAGAAAGCCACGCTCGACCGCCAGCAGCAGGGTCATGATCTTGGTGGTGCTGGCCGGGTAATGGCGCGCGTCCATATGCTTTTGATAAAGAATGCGTCCGCTGCGCATATCCACCAGGATGGCAGCCTGTGCGTTGAGGTATTCATCGCTGAGCGTAAGCGGCTGTGAATCATCAAAGAACTCCGGCGCGCGAATGCCAAGACCCGACAAATCCGCATCCGTTTGCAGCAGCGCCCGCGTGGCTGCGTCCGCCACGCCGCTGACCTGAAGGCCCCGGCCTGCCAGATGTGCCTGAAAAGCTTTGAGCGCATCCTGTGTTTGCTGTCCAAAGCAGCCATCCGCCTGGCCTTCCAGAAACTTCAAATCGATCAGGCGCTTTTGCAGGCTGATGACCCGCGGCCCGCTGGCGCCCAGGCCAAACGTCAGGAACGGCTCCATGACCTGATCGTCAAGCAAGAGCGTCAGGGTCTGCTGTCCCGCGATACCATCGACCGCCAGCTCGTACCCTTTCTCACGCAAGGCCGCCTGCGCCGAAGACACCGCCTTTTGTGTGCCATCCCCATATCGTCCGTCCACAGCGCCGGTCAAAAAACCCGCAGCCAGCAAGCGCTCCTGCAAGGCAGCCACCTCAGCTCCGCTGGCGCCCTTTGCCAATATCACGTTTGTATTCACAGCCTGCGTCGGGGCAGCGGCAAGCACTGCAAGCAAAACAAGAACCAGCGACAGCGTTTTCTTCATGGACTGCATCCTTTCCATATTTTCTATATAACGCACCAGGGCGCGATATTCATCCGCGACAATGATCATACAATAACTCGCTGGCTCTGAAAACAGCGGGAATTATGATGAATCCAATGACAAAGCGCATAAAACAGACTATAATGTACCCATCATCATCGGGAGGGACAGTATGGATTCGCTGAAACTGGGCATTATTGGATGCGGCGGAATTGCCAACAACAAGCACCTGCCGTCCATCAAGAAGCTGGGCAAGGCACAGGTAACCGCATTTTGTGACATCATTCCCGAGCGCGCCCAAAAAGCCGCGGAAGAGTTCGGCGCCAGTGACGCCAAGGTGTTTGAGGACTACAGGGACCTGCTCAAGCTGGATTTGGACGCGGTATATGTCTGTACGCCAAACCGCAGCCACAGTTTTATTACGGTCGACGCCCTCAGGAGCGGCAAGCATGTCATGTGTGAAAAGCCCATGGCCATCAACTCTGAAGAGGCGCACAAGATGCTTTCTGCAGCCAGGCAAACCGGCAAGCTGCTGACCATTGGCTATCAAAGCCGCTACCGCGCTGACAGCCAGTACCTCAAACGCGCCATTCAGGCGGGCGAGCTGGGTGAGATTTATTTCGCCCGCGCCAACGCCGTGCGCCGGCGCGCCGTGCCGACCTGGGGTGTCTTTCTCAATGAGCATGAGCAAGGCGGCGGGCCGCTGATTGACATCGGCACCCACGCGCTGGACCTGACCTTGTGGATGATGAACAACTACAAGCCCAGATACGCAGCAGGCACTACCTATCACAAGCTCAACAAGGACCGCGATACCGCCAATGCCTGGGGCGACTGGGATGTGGACAAGTTTACGGTCGAGGACAGCGCCTTTGGCTTTGTGGTGATGGAGAACGGCGCTACCATCATGCTCAGCGCTTCCTGGGCGCTGAACACCCTGGATGTGGAGGAGGCCACCGCTACGCTGTCAGGCACCAAGGGCGGCGCAGACTTCCATGACGGCCTGCGCATCAACGGCGTCAAGCATGGCCGGCAATTTGTGGAAAAACCGGACCTCAAGTCCGGGGCGGTCGCCTTTTTTGAAGGCAAGGCTTCAGACCCGCAAATGCTGGAGCAGCATACCTTCCACGCCGCCATCCGCGGCAAGGGCGATTTGTGCGTGTTGCCTGAGCAGGCCCTTGTAGTCACCCGCATCCTGGAAGCCATCTACAAAAGCGCCGCAAGCGGCCAACCCTACTACTTCGACTAAGATAGGAGAAGCAAAATGAAGAAAACACCGATCGCTTATCAACTGTACTGTGTGCGCAACCAAATGGAGCAGGATCTGGAAGGCACCCTGCGCCGGGTGAAAGAGCTGGGCTTTGACGGCGTGGAATTCGCGGGATTCTTCGGGCGCAGCGCCGCGCAAATAAAAGCGTTGCTGGCCCAAAACGGCTTGACAGCCCTGTCCAGCCATGTTCCTATCCAGCAAATCCTGGCGGATCCCAAGGAAGTTATCCGTTACCACAAAGAGCTGGGCTGCCCCTACATCGCCGTCCCTTACCTGGGCGAGGAAGACCGCCCCGGCGCGCCCGGCTTTGCCCGGGTGCTGTCCCTGATGTACAGCTTTGGCAGCCAGTGCAGGGACGAGGGCATCCAGTTGTTGTACCACAACCATGATTTTGAATTCGTCAAGGTGTCAGGCATCTACGGGCTGGACTTTATCTACCAGGCGCTGCCGGCGGACATCCTCCAGTCTGAGATTGACACCTGTTGGGTCAAGTACGCGGGTGTGGATCCCCTGACCTACCTGGCGTCCTACAAGGGGCGCGCGCCCCTGGTGCACATCAAGGACTATGTGTCCGACAACTCCGGGCGTACCCCCTACGCGCTGATTGGCCTGAACGAAAATGAGGAGATTGACCGCAGCGGTTTCTCCTACCGTCCCTTTGGCCATGGCGTGCAGGACGCGGAAGGCCTGGTGCAAGCCGCGCTTGACGCGGGCGCCAAGTGGCTGGTGCTGGAGCAGGACGAGCCTTTCAACGAGTCGCCGTTTGAAGATGCCCGCTTGAGCATGGAAACCTTCAGGCGTCTTGGCGTCAGATAATTCCCCATCCCTGGCAATGTGATGTTCCGCCAGGGATTTCTATATCTAAAAACGAGGTGTGCAATGAAGCGCTACAGAGCAGGTATTTTGGGCGCGACCGGCATGGTAGGTCAGCGCTTGGTGACGCTGCTGGCCGGGCATCCCTGGTTTGAGGTCACGGCGCTGGCCGCCAGCGCACAAAGCGCCGGGCAGCCATACAGACAGGCGGTGGCAGGGCGCTGGCAGATGCCGGACCCCATCCCGCCAGCCGTGGGCGATATAAACGTCATGGATGCGATGGATCTGCAGGCAGTGGCACAGGAAGCTGATCTGGTGTTTTGCGCGGTTTCCCTGGATAAGGCCAGCACCCGGGCCCTGGAGGAGGCTTACGCGCGGCTGGAGGTGGCCGTCATCAGCAACAACTCGGCCTGCCGGGGGATCAGGGATGTGCCAATGCTGATCCCGGAAATCAATCCGGAGCACGCCCGGGTTATCCCCGCGCAGCGCAAACGCCTGGGTACGCAGCGCGGCTTTATCGCTGTCAAACCCAACTGCTCCATCCAAAGCTATGTCCCCGCGCTGACGCCCCTGCGTGATTTCGGCATCCGCGCAATCACGGCCTGCACCTACCAGGCGGTCAGCGGCGCGGGCAAGACGCTGGACAACTGGCCGCAGATGCAGGGCAATATCATCCCCTATATCGCCGGGGAAGAAGAGAAAAGCGAGCAGGAGCCCCTGAAGATCTGGGGCAGCCTCAGCCCTGATGCGGATGCCATCCTGCCCGGCAAACACCCGGTCATCAGCGCGCAATGTGTGCGCGTCCCGGTCAGCGATGGGCACCTGGCCGCGGTTTCGGTCAAGTTTGACAAAAAACCCACAAGGGAAGAAATCCTGGCGCGCTGGCGGAATAACGAAACACTGCCGCAAAAGCTTCAGTTGCCTTCAGCACCCGTCCCCTTTCTGCGCTACCTCTCCCAGGAGGACCGCCCGCAGCCTCTTCTGGACCGTGAGGCGGGCAACGGGATGGCGGTGGTCATCGGCCGGCTGCGCGAGGATCCGGTGATGGACTGGCGCTTTATCTGCCTGTCGCACAACACGCTGCGCGGCGCGGCCGGAGGCAGCGTGCTGACTGCCGAGCTGCTGTGCGCGCAGGGCTATATCCTGCACAGGGAATAGGAGGATTTCAGCATGAGAACACCGATTTTTACCGGCGCCTGCACCGCCCTGGTCACCCCGTTTGACAGGGATGGCATCGATGCAGCGGCGCTCATCAACCTGGTCAACTGGCAAATCGACAGCGGGATCGCCGCCCTGGTCGCCTGCGGCACCACGGGCGAACCCAGCACGATGGAGGATGACGAATGGGCATTGGCGCTTGACACCATCATCAAAGCCGCGCGGGGCCGGGTGCCGGTCATTGCCGGCACCGGCGGCAACAACACCGCCCATGTCATCCGCCTGGCGCGGCGGGCGCATGAACTGGGCGCTGACGCCCAATTGTGCGTGACCCCCTATTACAACAAATCCACCCATTTCGGTCTGATCGCCCATTATAAAGCCATCAGCCAGGATGGCAGCCTGCCTGTCATCATCTATAACGTGCCTTCCCGCACAGGGCTGAACCTGGCGCCGGAGACGCTTGCTGAGCTGGCCAAGCTGGACCAGGTGGCAGGCGTGAAAGAGGCCTCCGGTGACATCATCCGCCTGACGGACATGATGCGCCTGTGCGGCGACAGCATCGCCTTTTACACCGGTTCCGATGAGACCATCGTGCCCCTGATGGCCCTGGGAGGACTGGGTGTCATCTCGGTGCTGTCCAATATCGCCCCCCTTGAAACCGTACAGCTGACCAATGCCATGCTCTCGGGAGAAATACAGAAAGCAGCCGCGCTCCAGAAGCAATTGATGCCCCTGATTCACGCCCTGTTCATGGAGGTCAACCCCATCCCGGTCAAGGCGGGACTTGCCATGATGGGCAAGCTTGATGACAGGCTGCGTCTGCCGCTGGTCAGCATGGGCGAGAGCAACCGCGCCGTTTTGAAAGCTGAAATGAGCAAGTTGGGGCTGCTGCCATGAAGCGTTTGTTGATTTCAGGCGTGTGCGGGCGCATGGGGCGTCTGCTGGCCCAAGCGTCACATGAGCATGGCATGCTGACAGTGGCCGGCGTAGACGCTGTTGCCTGCGAGCAGCAGGGCTTTCCGGTGTACAGGTATTTCTCTCAAGTCAGGGAAGCTGGCGATGTGCTGGTGGATTTTTCCGTTCCCGGAGTGCTTGGCGACCTGCTTGACCATTGTCAATCCCATGCCCTGCCCTGCGTGCTGGGCACCACCGGCTACACGGAAGAGGACATGAAGCGCATACAAAAAGCCGCAGATGATATCCCCATCTTCTGGTCGCCCAATATGTCCCGCGGGGTGTATGTGCTCACTCAACTGGCTGCCAGGGCTGTCCAGATGCTGGACGGCTTTGATGTTGAGATCATTGAGAAGCATCACAATCAAAAGGTGGACAGCCCCTCAGGCACCGCCTTGTCCCTGCTGAACGCGGTCCGCAAACCTGACTCATCGCCTGTATTCGGCCGGGAGGGCAAGTCTGCCAAGCGGGCAGCCGGGGAGATCGGCGTGCATGCGGTGCGCGGCGGCACGGTGGCCGGCGAACACGAGGTCGGTTTTTACGGCGACAATGAGGTCATCATCCTCAGCCACCAGGCGCAAAACAGGGGCGTTTTTGTTGCCGGCGCGCTCAGCGCCGCCGGATGGCTGACAGGCAGGCAGCCGGGGCTGTACGGCATGGCAGACCTGATGGGATAAGGCGGCTTCAACACAGCTAATTCAATCTTCCAGAAAACAAAATCCCCGGCGACTTTGTCCGGGGATTTGCGTTGAGCAAAACATTACAAAATAAAATTGGAGGCGATGGTGAAGAAAATAAACAGGCTACAAGCGTCCACAATGGTGGTGATCAGGGGCGAAGCCGCCAAAGCCGGGTCCACCCGGATACGCTGGGCCAATAGCGGCAAGATGCAGCCGATCGACTTGGCGATGACCACTGTGCAAAACAGGCTGGCGGAGATCACAGCCGACATAATGGGCGTAGCCTGGTTGATCAGCAGCAGACGGACAAAGGTGACCGATGACAGCGCGATGCCAATCAGAATGCCCACGCGGAATTCCGTCCACAGGACGCGGAAGAAATCAGAGAACTTGACCTCGCCCAAAGCGATGCCGCGAATGATCAGCGTGGAGGCCTGCTGGCCGCAGTTGCCGCCGGTATCCATCAGCATGGGGATGGAGGCGGACAGCAGGATGTTGATGGCCAGCACGCTTTCAAAACGCGCGATGATCGCGCCCGACACGATGGAGGTGAACATCAGGACCATCAGCCAGGGCAGGCGGTTGCCGGCCAGGACGAGCAGCTTGGATTTGAAGTAAGGCAGCTCTGAGGGAGCCAAACCGGACATCTTTTGAATGTCCTCCGTGTTCTCCGCTTCAATGACGTCCATGATGTCGTCGCTGGTGATGATGCCCACCATGCGGCCTTCACCGTCCACCACCGGGATGGACAGCAGGTGGTACTTGCGCACGGTATCCGCAACCACCTCCTGGTCATCCAGGGTGTTGACAGAAATGGTGCCGGGTTCCATGAGCTTGGCCAGCGCGGTATCCTCACTGACCACCAGGGCCTTGTGCAGCGGGATGGAGCCGATCAGGTGCCGCTGGCTGTCAAGCATGTACAGGGTATAGACCGTTTCCTTGTCCACCCCGGTTTCCTTGATGCTCTGCAGGGCATCGCGCACGTTCATGTCCTGGCTGACCTCACAGTACTCAATGGTCATCAGGCTGCCCGCAGAATTCTCCGGATACTTGAGGAACTGGTTGATGATGGCGCGGGTGCGGGGATCGGTGTTCTGCAGCACGCGCTTGACAGCGTTGGCCGGCAGCTCCTCCAGAAAGTCCACCGCGTCATCCACGAACATCTCATCAATCAGGGCGCTGATCTCAGCGTCCGCGATGCTTTCCACCAGCATCTGACGCTGATCGGAATCCATATAGCTGAACACATCCGCCGAGACATCCTTGGGCAGAATGCGGAACAACAGCAGCAGTTTTTCCTTGTCCAGCTTTTTCATGTACCCTGCGATATCTACAGGGTTCAGCATCATCAGGGCGCCGCGCAGCTGGCCGTGGCGGCTTTGGGCAAGAAGCTGATCCAGCTTCTCTTCAATTCTCTCCCAGTCCATCGGTATCACCTCCAAATCATTCATTCGCACACAAAAAGCAGCTTGCCGGGTTCGCAAGTGCCATTGACGCGATAAATGTCAGATGAAGGGGTTATGCGGGCAGCGCATCACAGATGCGTCGCGATCGCGGCACGCCTTCGTTCGCCTGGCATCTAGCGCCGTCATCCATGAGTGGCCACCTCCTTTTCTTTAAGAAGTAGCATCATTATAGAAGTCCGGCATACCCTTGTCAACTTCCTAAAACACAGCCGCTATGCTATAATTTCTGACAGGACGGAGGCAATATGAAGGTTTGCGGCATCATCGCGGAGTACGACCCCTTCCACCTCGGGCACCTGTACCACCTCAGGCAAGCCAAGGCCCAAAGCGGCGCGGATTTCCTGGTGTGCGTGCTGGGAAGCGCCTTTTCGCAGCGCGGGGATGCGATGCTGTTTTCCACCAGGGACCGCGCGCGCATGGCGCTGGAAAACGGGATCGATCTGGTGCTGGGGATGCCGGTCAGCTTTTCCTGCGCCCAGGCCAACCGCTTCGCGTGCGGGGGCGTGGGCATCCTCCATCGCCTGGGCATCATTACCCACCTGAGCTTTGGCTGCGAGACAGATGACCTCTCACTCATCACTGCGGTGGCCCGGCTGCTTGGCCAGCCGGATAAAGCTTTTATCGCCGGCATGAAGGACAGCCTGTCGGGAGGCGCGTCTTTCGCGCGCGCCCAGGGGGAAGCCCTGCAAGCCGCCCTGCCCGGCATGCCCAAATCCCTGATTGCCGCGCCCAATTTCATCCTGGCAGTCAGCTATATGCGAGAGCTTGACAGGCTGGGCAGCGACATCCGCGCCGTCCCCGTGCAGCGCAGGGGCGCTTATCATGGGACAGCCCAGGATTCTTCCGCCTCCGCCGGCGCCATTCGCGCCATGTGGATACAAGGCAGCATAAGCAGAGCGTTCGCATCCTGCCCGGCCGCCAGCACGGCCATCATGCGGGACGCGCATACCCATCTCCCCGACGCGCTGGATAAGGTCCTGTTAAGCCGCCTGACAAGCGCTCAGACACAGGAGCTACAAACCTGTCCGGAGATCTCCGAAGGCCTGGAAAAACGTATCCTGGCCATGGCGCGCGAAGCGGACAGCCGGGCGGCCTTGCTGCGCCTGGTCAAAACCAAGCGCTACCCGCATGCGCGCATCAACCGCGCGCTCAGCCAGGCCTTGCTGGGCATCAAAAGGTCCCCGGCTGCTCCGGGCTACACGCGGCTGCTGGGTTTTCATGGCCGCGCCCGGCCCCTTTTGCGCGCGATCGCGCAGGCCGGATTTCCCCTGATATCCCGTCCGGTCCGCAGCGGTGACCCCGGCGTAGCGCTGGACATGCGGGCTGAGGAACTGTGGCACCTGGGCAGCGGGCAGAGCGCCGCCGCTGCCTGGCGGCAGCGAATCGTGATCCTATAATATCAACATAAAGGAGAACTGCCTGATGAGAGAACTGGATGTCGCCCGGATTACGCAGGCTGTTGCCGAGTTGTTCCTGGAGGCCAACTACGTCATCGGCACGGATGTGATGGACAAGCTTGCGCAAAGCCAGGCCGTGGAGCCATCCCCCCTGGGACGTATGGTGCTGGAACAGATCATTGAAAACAACACCATCGGCGCGCGCGAGCGCATGCCTGTCTGCCAGGACACAGGGTTGTCGGTGGTGTACCTGAGCATCGGCCAGGAGGTGCACCTGGTTGGCGGCAGCCTGGAGGAGGCGGTCAATGCCGGGGTGCGCAAGGCGTACCAGGAAGGCTATCTGCGCAAATCCATTGTGGCCGAACCGCTGTTTGACCGAAAGAACACAGGAGACAACACGCCCTGTGTCCTGCACGTGCGCCTGATACCCGGAGACAAGGTGCAGATCACCGCCATCGCCAAGGGCTTTGGCAGCGAGAACATGAGCCAGCTGAAGATGCTGACACCCTCAGACGGCGTGGAGGGCGTCAAGCGTTTTGTGCTGCGGGTTGTGGAGGAAGCCGGTCCCAATCCCTGTCCTCCCCTGGTGGTGGGCGTAGGGATCGGCGGCAGCTTTGAGCTGTGCGCGCTGATGGCCAAGCGCGCTACCAGCCTGCCGATGAGCCGCAGCCACAGGGACCCCCGCTACAAGGCGCTGGAAGATGATTTGGAGCGGGAGATCAACCGCCTGGGGATCGGCCCGGCCGGCTATGGCGGACAAACCACAGCGCTGAAGGTGCATATCATGACAGCGCCCACCCACATCGCCGGTTTGCCTGTAGCTGTGAACATCTGCTGCCATGCAGCCCGTCACGCTGAAATGACGCTGTAAGAGCCTACAGGCAAAAAAGGAGGAAGCTTTGATGAAGAAGGTTCGTTTGCCGCTCACGGATGAGGTCGCGCGCGAATTAAGGGCGGGCGACCAGGTGCTGTTGTCAGGCAGCGTGCTGACAGGGCGGGACGCGGCTCACAAGCGTCTGGCGGCATTGTTGGAAAAAGGAGAGGACTTGCCCGTCTGTTTGCAGGGCGAAGTCATTTATTATGTCGGACCGGCGCCGGCGCGCCCGGGCCAGCCGGTGGGCTCCGCAGGCCCCACCAGCAGCTATCGGATGGACATCTACACACCGCCGCTGCTGGCCCGGGGGTTGAAGGGCATGATTGGAAAGGGCAGGCTGGGGCCCGAGACCATGCGGGCGATGCCCCGCTACGGGGCTGTATACTTCGGGGCGATCGGCGGCTCGGCGGTGCTGATCTCCAAGGCCATCCGCTCCGCCCGGGTGGTCGCCTATGAGGATCTGGGGCCTGAAGCCATCCACCGCTTTGAGATTGTGGACCTGCCCGCGGTGGTCTGCGTGGACACGCAGGGCGGCAACCTGTATGAAGAGGGACCCAAACTGTACAAACAGCATGCGATGTGATAGGATGTGCCCACGTTTTTGCTAAGGAGGCAGGGCATGGGCAAACGCCTGCGGCAGGCTCATTTATCGCGGCTCTTGTCAGCGCTGCTTGCTTTGCTGCTGCTTTGGCCGCCGCTGCCCGCCTTTGCCGGCGAATATGATCCTGCCCACCCGGAAAACCTGGAGGCGCGCAACCTGCGCGCTTCCAGCGCCATTGTCATTGAGCAAAGCAGCGGCAGGGTGTTGTTTGAGAAGAACGCGGACGAAATGCGCCCGCCGGCCTCCACCACCAAAATACTCACCGCCCTGCTGGCCCTGACCCTGGCGGAGGACCAGGATGAAATCGTGACAGTCTCCGCGTACGCCGCCAGCGTGCCGGAGGACGCCTCCAAAATCGGCCTGAAGGAAGGCGAGCAGGTGAGACTGGGCGACCTGATCCGCGCCACCATGGTGCAGTCGGGCAATGACGGCGCCATCGCGATTGCCGAGCACCTGATGGGCTCGGAGCAGGCCTTTGTCGCCCTGATGAATGAGGCGGCAGTCCGATATGGCTGCACCGGCACACATTTCACCAACTCCCACGGCTACCACGAGGACTATCATCTGTCCACCGCGCGCGACCTGGCCATCATTGCCAGAGAAGCCATGCAAAACAGCGAGTTTCGTCAGATCGCCCTGCTCACCAGCTTCACCCTGCCGCCAACCAACCTGTCAGGCGCCAGGCGCTTTAAGAACCGTGCCATTGACTTCCTCCAAGCAGGGGATGACAACAAATATTATTACCAGTACGCGACCGGGATCAAAACCGGCCAGCATTCACAGGCGGGCGACTGCTTTGTGGGTTCCGCCACCAAACAGGGCATTCAGCTGATTTCCGTCGTGCTCAATTCAGGCTCAACAGCCAAATGGCGCGATACCGCTCGGCTGCTGGATTACGGGTTTACACAGTTTGTTTCCACTACGGTAGCCGCCTTGTATATGCAGGCACCCAAGGTGATCAACATCAGTTCCTTCGCGCTGGAGGACAGCGACCTGGGGCGGCTGGAGCTCAACCTGCGCAAGGTGGATCCCCTGGCAAACGACGCGCTGATCGCTCCCAAAGGCAGTGCCGATGACCAGATGAGCATCTACAACGCGCGCACCCAGATTGAATACACCCGGACGCTGGAAGCGCCTGTCCAGGCCGGCGAGGTCATGGGCATCATGACCTACACGCCCCTGAACCCGGGCGAAGAGCCGGTGCAATATGAGCTGATCGCCGGGCGTAGCATCCAGCGGCGGGCCTCGATCGCGCCTACAGTGGAGGAAATCAAGGCCTACACCGATGCGGACCCCAACCCCTTCCCCCGCTTCTCGTTGGAATTTGTCATCATCGCGCTGCTGCCGGTTGTGGCATTGGCGGTGCTGCTGCGACTGCTGTTTAAGCTGATAACGCGCAAGCGCAAACCCAAAATCAAGCAGAAACTGGAATACAAGACGCGGTACTACCGCTAAAGCTGTTGATGCAAAGCATCATAAAAGCCGCCTGCAAGTCGACAGACAGCTTTTCCTGATTACACAAAACAGGCTACTGATAATTCTTTTCGTAGATCATGCGCACCCCCTTGAGGGTGAGCAGGTTATCTACATGCTCAATCGCGTCGGACTGCCGGGCGATGGCGGATGCAAAACCACCGGTCGCAACCACCGTCACATGCTTCTCCCCCATCTCCTGCTTCATGCGCTCCACAAGGTAGCTGACCTGGCCCACATATCCGTAGAGCAAACCAGCCTGCAGGTTAGTGATGGTGGTGCGGTTGATGACCTTTTCGGGCAAGTTGAGCTCAAAATGGGGCAGCTTGGAGGTGCCGGTCACCACTGCCTCACGCGCCAGGCGCACGCCGGTGAGGATGCAGCCGCCCAAAAAGTTGCCGTTGCCACTGAGAGCGCCAAAGCTGGTGGCAGTGCCAAAGTCGATGAAAATGCAGGGCGAGCCATACTGCGCATAGGCGGCTACGGCATTGCAGATCCTGTCCGCGCCCAGCTCCTTGGGGTTTTCATACAGGATGTTGATACCGGTCTTCAGGCCCGGCCCCACGAAATGCGGATCCAGCGCGAAGTAATCATGGCACATGTGCTGAATGGTGAAGTTGATGCTGGGCACCACAGAGGAGATCATGATGCCGCCGATGGCCTCAACGGACAGACCGGCCTGGCGAAACATATTGGTCATCACCAGTCCATATTCATCCGAGGTGTAGCTGGTATTGGTCGAAATACGCCAAGATTTGATCAGCTCCCTGCCTTCAAAAACTGCCGTTTTGACTGTGGTGTTGCCGATGTCCATGACAAGAATCATAATGATGAACTACCTCTTTTGTATTTTATCCAGTGCGATTATTATCGGGAAAGCCAGCAAAGCTGAGACCGCGGCTTCCGAAATGCCTGCAACAAAAGCGACTCCAAGGATCAGGCTTACCACCTTTGTAGCATCAAGCGCAGCTAATTGATAGAACAGATACATCAGCCCCAGGTAAAACACAGTGTTGGTCAGCGAGCCGGTGGCCGCCGCGACAGGTATGGCGATTTTTCTGTTGGTTTTATCTATGAAAGCCTTGTATACGAGGTGAGTGAACAGTGGTACAAGCAGTCGCGGTAAAAAACACATAACAACCGTTAAAACAGGGCTGGCTGCCAACAATGTGCCGGCCAGAGAGCTGGGGGGCGTCATTGATAAGCCCAAAACACTCAATAAACTTGCTAATCCAAAGAAGAAACCAAGAGTTAATCCGGAACTCAATCCAAGCGACAAAGTGCCAACGATAACGGGCAAAGCAAGGATTGTTACATTGATAAAGCCTAAAGGAATCAGTCCCAGCGGCGTTAACCCCAACACAAATATCAGGGCAACAAGAATTGCTGTCACTGTAAGATTCCTGGTTTTATCTTTTTTCATGTGTTTCTCCGTTCAGGCTCACAAGGGATGCCTGACGTCCGTGGCGTGAGTTCGCAGTCCGGCTCAGGAATGATGCCGGCAAGGCCAATATAGCAAAGGGCCCAACGCCCTGTCAATCAGTCAGCTCGCCCTCATCCAGCGCTGCGTTTAGCAAGCTCTTTGCGATGGTTTTCAGCTTGAGCGAGGCAGCGTACACGGCGTTTTTCCGGTGTCCATCGCGCTGAAGCTTCGCCATGGCCTCCCGCAGGCTGCTGCCTCCGGCTAGCGCGTCCGCCAGCTGCCCTTCAAGGCTGAGCGCCTCCTGCAGGGAGCTTGAAACGCCCTCGGCCCCGGGCACCTCCATCACCAAAACAAACTCGCCGCGCAGCAAGCCCTCGTCAGCAGCAAACCGCGCGAGCACATTCTCCACCCTGCCCCGGACGGTCTGTTCATGCAGCTTGCTCAGCTCGCGGCTGACAGACAGCATGCAGCCCGGATACACAGCTTGTATGGCTTTGAGCAGGGGAAGAACCCGGTGCGGCGACTCATACATCACTGCCAGCGGCGCGCCGCCGCGCATGGACTCAAGCGCCTCCTTCAGCTCCTTCTGTTTGCGGGGCAGAAAGCCATAAAAGGTGAACGCCGTGTGCTCAAAGCCGGCAGCGGACAGGGCCGCCGCGAAGGCGCTGGGTCCGGGCACGGCGATGACCCGGATGCCGGCCTGGTGGGCAGCCGCCACCAGCAGCGCGCCAGGGTCTGACACTGCCGGCGTGCCGGCATCCGTCACCAGGGCAATCCTCAGCGTGTGTTCGCGCATGCGCGCGATGATCTGCTGCGCCTTGCCGGCCTCGTTGTGCTGATGGCTGCTCTCCAGCGGGGTGCTGATGCCGAAAGCGGACAGCAGCTTGCGCGTGACGCGGGTATCCTCAGCCAGGATCAGGTCGCACTCGCCCAGCAGGCGCTGTGCCCGGGGGCTGAGGTCCTCCAGGTTGCCGATCGGGGTGGCGATCAGGTATAAAACACTCATTTCAGATCCTTTGCGCCACGCGCAGCCTCGCGCTGCGGGCGCGGGGATTGGCCTCCATTTCTTCCCGGCCGGGCGCTGTCGGATAGCCCTTTGGCAGGACAGCCAGCGGCTTCCTGCCGCACACGCACACCGGCGCGTCCGCCGGGCAGATGCAGGGATTTTTAAAGCCGGCAAAAGCCCGCTTGACCACGCGGTCCTCAATGGAATGAAAGCTGATGACGCATAGTCGTCCGCCGGGCTTGAGCATGGACAGCAGGCTTTCCAGCGCACAGGCCAGCGGAGCAATCTCATCATTGACCGCGATGCGCACCGCCTGAAAGGTGCGCCGGGCCGGATGGCCCTCATCCCTGCGGCGCACCGCCTTGGGAATGGCGCGGTCCACCGCGCGCACCAGGTCCTGCGTGCTTTCAAACAGCCGCTCTGAACGCATTTCTACGATGACTCGGGCAATGCGGGCAGCCCAGCGCTCGTCCGCGTAGTCATACAGCGCCCTCGCGATCTCGCGCTCAGGGGTGGTGTTGAGCCAGTCGGCCGCTGTCCGGCCCGCGCTTTGATCCATGCGCATGTCCAGCGGCGCGTCCTCGTGATAGGAAAAGCCGCGCCCGGGAGTATCCAATTGCCAGGAGGACACCCCCAAGTCCAGCAGGATGCCATCAAACGCAATCCCCGGCAGCAGCCGGTGCGCCTCGTGAAAATTTCCATGCACCAGGGTCAGGCCCTGCCAGGGCGCAAGGCGCCGCGCAGCCGCCTTGAGGGCGTCCCTGTCCCGGTCCAGGGCAAACAGCGTGCAGTTGCCATCAAGCGCCCGGCAAATGCCCTCGCTGTGGCCTCCGCCGCCCACCGTGCCGTCCAAGTATGTGCCCCGGGGCTGCAGGTTCAGCGCGGTCAAGGTTTCTTCCAACAGCACCGGAACGTGGCGGAAGACCTGTTCGCCGTTCACCGGCGCAGCTCCTCCAGACGTTTGATCAAGGTTTCCAGCATGGCTGTATTTTGCGTGATTTTCTCCTTCTCCGACGTCACCAGGGCAGGCGGCGCCTTGCTGACAAAGCCCTTGTTGGCCAGTTTGCCCTGGCTGCGCGCGATCTCATCGCGCAGAGTCTGGGCTTCCTTCTCCAGCCGGGCGATCTCCTTGTCCAGGTCAACCAGGTCGCCCAGGGGCATCAGGGCTTCCCCGATGACGCCAACGGCGGACACGGTCTTTTCATCCGGCGCCTCTTCAGGCTGCAGCAGACTCAGGGAGGCCGCGCCAGCCAGGCGCTGAAAATAGGGTTCGGCTGTCGCCAGGCGTTCCGCCCAGCCCGGGTTGGGCTTGAGCAGCACGCGGGCTTTGTGCCCGGGCTGCACCTTGAGTTCCTGGCGCACCACACGGATGGCGCGGATCATGTCCATGACGCCCTCCATGGCCTGCTCCTCCTGCGGGAAGTCCCAGGCAGGGTCTGCCTGCGGCCAGTCGGCCAGCATGCACGAGAGCCCCTCATGGCCGGGCAGGGAGCTGTAGATGGTTTCGGTCAGGAAGGGCATGAAGGGATGCAGCAGGCGCAGCAAGGCGGACAATACCGCATACAGCACCGCGCGCGACTGATCCTTACGCTGCGCGTCGCCATCGAAGAGGTCGCCCTTGGACAGCTCGATATACCAGTCACAAAACTCATTCCAGGCAAAATCATAGACAACCTGCGCGGCTAGGCCCAGGTCATTGCCGTGCAGGTGATCGGTGACGGCGCGGATGGCCCGGTTCAGCCTGGACAGGATCCATTTCTCCGGCATGTTGAGCAAAGCCGGCGTGATGCGCCCGGCCTCGCCCGTCAGGTTCATCAGCACATAGCGGGATGCATTCCAAATCTTGTTGGCAAAATTGCGCGCCGCCTCGCTGCGCTCGGTGCTCAGGCGCATGTCGGCCCCGGGCGCCACGCCCTGGATCAGGGAGAAGCGCAGCGCGTCCGCGCCATAGGTGTCAATCAACTCCAGCGGGTCTACGCCATTGCCCAGGGACTTGGACATTTTGCGCCCCTGCTCATCGCGCACGATGCCATTGATGAGCACGGTATCAAAGGGCGCCTGCCCGGTATGGTGCAGCCCGGAAAAAATCATGCGGGAAACCCAGAAAAAGATAATGTCATAGCCGGTGACCAGGGTGTTGGTCGGGTAGTAGGCGTCCAGATCCCTTGTCTTATCCGGCCAGCCCAGGGTGGAAAAAGGCCACAGCGCCGAGGAAAACCAGGTATCCAGCACGTCCTCGTCCTGGCGCAGCCGTCCGCTGCCGCAATCCGGGCAGGTATCCGGCGCGGTCCTGGCTACGATGATGCGGCCGCAGCTTTCACAATGCCAGGCTGGAATCCGGTGTCCCCACCACAGTTGACGGCTGATGCACCAGTCACGGATGTTTTCCATCCAGTTGAAATAGATCTTGGAAAACCGCTCAGGATAAAAGCTGATCCGGCCGTCGCGCACAGCCTCGATGGCAGGTTTGGCCAGCGGTTCCATTTCTAAAAACCATTGCTTGGACACCAGCGGCTCCACCGTGGCATGGCAACGGCAGCAGCTGCCCACGTTGTGCGTATAATCCTCGGTCTTGACCAGCAGGCCCTCGGCTGCCAGGCGTTTTAGCACCAGCTTTCGGCATTCCGCGGCTGTAAGCCCTTCAAAATCCGCCCCGGCCGCCGCATTCATGGTGCCGTCATCGTTCATGACGCGCAGGATCTCCAGGCCATGGCGCTTCGCGATGTCAAAATCGTTCGGATCATGCGCCGGGGTCATCTTGACCGCGCCTGTGCCAAAAGCCGGATCCACATAGGCGTCGGCAACCACACGGATCACGCGCCCGGTCAGCGGCAGCGTCAGTTCCCGGCCAACCAGGCCGGTGTAGCGCGCATCCTCCGGATTGACCGCAACGCCTGTATCGCCCAGCATCGTCTCCGGACGCGTGGTCGCCACCACCACCCCAGGGCCGCCATCGGCTGCCGGATAGCGGATGTACCAAAGGTGGGACTGCTGCTCCTGATAGTCCACCTCAATGTCCGACAGGGCAGTCTCGCACGCAGGGCACCAGTTGATGATGCGCTCACCGCGGTAGATAATCCCCTGCTCATACAGGCGCACAAACACTTCCGTGACCGCATGCGAACAGCCCTCATCCATGGTGAAGCGCTCGCGGCTCCAGTCGCAGGAAGCGCCCAGCCGTCGCAGCTGCCGGGTGATCTGACCGCCATAGCGCTCCTTCCAGGCCCAGGCACGCTCCAGAAACGCTTCCCGGCCAAGATCCTCCTTGCTCAGGCCCTCCAGACGCATCTGCTCCACGATCTTGTTTTCCGTTGCGATGGATGCATGGTCGGTGCCCGGAACCCAGAGGGTGGGATCGCCCAGCATCCTGTGGAAACGGATCAGGATGTCCTGCATGGTGATGTTCACTGCGTGGCCCATGTGCAGTTGTCCGGTGATGTTGGGCGGCGGCATCACAATGGTGAAGGGCTTCCTGTTCTCATTCTGTCGTGGCAAAAAAGCGCCTTCGCGTTCCCAGCGCTCATAGAGCTCCTGCTCGATCTGCTGGGGCTGGAAGGTTTTTCCCATTTCAAACTTCTGGCTCATCGGTCCTCCTCATTGTTGTCTCCATGTAAAAAAGCAAAGCCGCCGCATCCTGAAGGACGGGCGACCCGTGGTACCACCTTGCTTCGCGGCAAAAATGCCGCCTCTTTGCGCTGTATCGGGCGCGCCCGGCGGATCATGCCGCGCCCCTTGGAAGCGACCTTCCGCGCGTTCTTCCGGCGCCCTCTCAGCCTGCGGGGCCCCTCTCTGAAGGAAGAATGATGCGCGTACTCCTCTTCCGCGTCGGGGATTTCCAAAAGAAGACTTACGCTTTCTTCTTTTCCTTATCCATGGCCAGCACCTGGACACCGTTGTAGGTTCCGCATTCTTTGCAGACATGGTGGGCCAAACGCATCTCCTTGCACTTGGGGCAGGGGACGATTGCCGGCAGGTTGATCTTGTAGTGAGTCCTGCGCTTGCGGCTGCGTGCGCGGAAAACTTTTGATTTTGGGACAGCCATGGTTACTCCTCCTGGTTCTTGGTGAACAACTGCCTGAGCGCGCTAAACGGATGCTCATCCAGTGTCTTTTCGTCGTTGGGGCCCTGCGGGATAAGGAGCGCCGGGCCTTTGCATGCGCCTTCACACAGAAAGCGAATGGGCAAATCCAGCACTGCCAGTGACAAGACCAGATGGGACAGGTCTACTCGGTGCCCGCTGAACACCAGGCGCTCCTCCCAGGGATCCTCCTCCGCCTGATCGCGGGGATCCTCCCGCAGAAAGCTCTCATGCACCGGGACATCCACGCTGTAGGCAACGCTGTCCAGGCAGCGGGCGCAGTTTGCCAGCGCTGTGACCCGCAGCTGCGCGGTGATGACCAGCGTTTCATCCTGCAAGGTGAAGAAGCCTTCCACTACGGCGGGTTCCGGGTAAGTGACCGTCTGCCCCAGCACATCCATGGGTTCCAGAGGCTCCAGGTGCTTGAAGGGAATCGCCGCTCCGGGGGCGCGCAGCGCTTCAGAAATGTCCAGCATCATAGCCAGGTCTTCCCTCGTGGTGAACAGACGATATTATATCGGCCGTCCAAGGTTTTGTCAAACAATAATTTCCCGGCGCGCTCACTTGGGCGCGCTTGGCGCGCTGTTGTCCTTGACCGGCGTGATCACAATGTGCCGGTTGGGCTCCTCGCCCTCAGAATGCGTCGCGATGCCCGGAGCGGACTGCAGCGCGCTGTGGAAAATGCGGCGTTCATAGGGGTTCATGGGGTCCATGCTGACGCGGCGTCCGGTTTTGCGGGCGCGGTTGGCCATACGGTTGGCCAGGCGGATCAGGACCTCCTCGCGCTTTTGGCGGTAGCCCTCCGAATCGATCGTGATGCGCACATAGTCCTCACGGCCCTTGTTGATTTTCAGGCTGGTCAGGTATTGCAGCGCATCCAGCGTCTCACCGCGGCGGCCAATCAGGATCCCCTGGGGATCACCCTCCAGCGTGGCAAACACATGGCCATCGGCATCCAGCGTCATGGACACCTTGATCTCCAGGCCCATCAGGGCGGTCAGCTCGCACAGGAACTGCTGCGCGATGCCGGCAGGGCTGTCAGGCTCGGGATGCTCAAGCGGGGTAAGCGCAAGCGTATCACGCGCCGCATTGCTTGGCGCAGCCTGCTCCTCGCGGGGGGATTGCTTGCGCTCGCGTTGTTTGCGCGCGCGGGGCTGCTGCTTTTGCGGGGCAGGCGTCTTCTCCCCTGACCGCGGCGCGGGCTTTTCCGTCCGCTCAGCTGCAGGTTTTGCAGGCTTGGGCTTGCGCTCCTCCTGGGGCGGGCGGGCCGCCTTTTCAGGCTGGCGCCGGGGTTTGACGGTGGCCAGGGAATCCTTGAAGACATCCATGGCGTCGGCATGGCTTTCATCCTCGATCAGGGTCAGGCGCACCCTGGCATCCCGGCTGCCGAACAGGCCAAACAGGCCCTTGGAGCCTTCCTCAAGAATCTCCACATTGACATCGCCAATGGACAGACCGTTTTCCTGCAGACCGGCTGAAATGGCTTCCTCAACCGTCCGGCCGCTGGCTTCGAATGATTTCATTTGATGATTGTTCCTTCCTGGAGTTCATGCCCCGCGGCAAGTTTATCCTTCCGGTCAAAATACAGGTTGATAGAGTAACTCATCGCGGTGGCGATCAGGTTGCTGACTACCCAGTACAAAGCAAAACCTGCATTGCTGGTCAGGGTAATCCAAACGGAAAAGATCGGGAAAAAGTACTTCATGAAGTTGCCCATGTTCGGCTGGCCCTGATTTTGCGCCGCGGGCTGCTGGCCAGTGGCCTGGGGGTTGACTTTGGTCATCAGCAGCTGGGAAGCGCCCGCCAGCGCCGGCAAAATCAAATAGCCGTTGAACTGTTTGAACACATGCAGGGTGGTGATGATCAGGTTGATGCCCTGCTCCATCCCGGGCAGCATTTGCATCTGATCTGCATAAACCTGCACGCTCAGAAGCGCCGGTTTGATGGTGCTCTCAATAAATGCGGGCAGATTTGAAGAATTAGCCTGGAACAGCTCTAAACCAAAACCGGGAATAACTGCCTGGATCTGTTCAATGTATGCGCTCAGATCAGGATTTTCAAACGCAGCCTTCCATACGTCCAGCGGAATGGCCTTGATGGTATCAATATTGGGCGCGACGGAAGCAAAGAAGGAATCCGCCGACCAGATGTTTTTCACCCAGAGCCAGCCCTCATAGGTGGGCGTATCCCCGGCCAGAAAGGCGAAGACATCGTGAACAATCTGCTCATTGGCAATCGCGCGCATGGCGTTGAACATCGCAATCAGGATGGGCATCTGGATCAGCAGGGGCAGGCAGCCGGACAAGGGGTTGTAGCGCTCCTTGCGCATGAGCTCGGACTGCTTTTGCTGCAGCTTGACCTTGTCGTTGGCGTACTTCTTCTGAAGGGCGTTGAGCTGCGGCTGGATCTTGGCCATTTTGCGCATTCCCTTGCGGCTGGAGATGTCCAGCGGCATCAGCACAACGCGCACCAGCAGGGTGAAGATCACAATGGACCATCCATAATTGTTGATCAGGCTGTAGATCGACTGGATAAAGCCAGTCAGCAGATTGGTAATGGACGACACTGAGGTTAGTCCCTCCTTATCACTGAGTCGGGTGGTTCGGGCACCGGGTCGTAGCCGCCTTTGAAAAAAGGATTGCAGCGCAGGATGCGCAGGAAAGCCATCCATCCGCCGCGAAAGGCGCCATAGCGTTCAACAGCGGTGAGGGCATACTGGGAACAGGTAGGCTGATACCGGCAGGCAGCCGGCAGATGGGGGCTGAGCGCGCGTTGGTAAAAGCGGATCAGCCACAGCAGGAGACGCTTCATTTATTATATCCGCATCTCGCGCAGGACGCCCAGGCGCGTGAGCTGCACCGCCATATCTGAACGCAGTTCCCTGTAGCTTGCCGTCGCTGCGGCGGGGTTGGCGGTGATCACATAGCTGCCGTTCGTCATCAGCGGCATCAGCGAGCGGAAAGCCTCACGCAGCCTGCGCTTGACCAGGTTGCGCGTCACCGCGTTTCCAACCTGCCGGCCGACAGAAAAGCCCACCTGCAATCTCCTGGCCTTCGCGTAGTGCACCCGGAACAGCTTGCCCGAAGCATGCCTTCCCTTGCGGTAAACATAGCGGAAATGGCCATTGGTTCGAATTCTGTAGCGCTGCTGCATCGAAGGTCCCCTCTGCAAACAAAATCCGCCCGTGATGCTGCGTTCCCGTGCAAGGGGCGGATATTGAATCCAACAGCCCGGTCATGGCTGCTTCGTCAGGCAGAAAGGACCTTGCGGCCTCTGCGCCTGCGCGCGGCAAGCACACGCCGGCCGTTCTTGGTGGCCATGCGCTGACGGAATCCATGCACTTTACTGCGCTGGCGTTTCTTGGGCTGGTAGGTACGCTTCATCGGTTCAATCTCTCCTTAATCTTGCCTGGCATATCAGACGCCTGTCCAAAGCGCTGGATAACGCCATTAGCTTTTATACTATAATATGAGCCCGGAAAACTGTCAAGCATTTGATTCCGTTTCCCTGATCGAAATCACGAAAAATGCTTGACAAGTCAACGAGAGGATGGTATTGTTTATGATTGCATCAGTATCGTCATGATGCGCCAGGCCGGAGTTGTTTCCTTATTAAATTAATTTTTTGTGTTTCTTCGGCCGGGCGCACGGACAGCTGGGCAGCAATGAAGGGGTGATTAGGAAATATGGCTCACGAGGTCCAGATGGGAAAACTGCGCAAACGGATGAGTTTCTCCCGCATCGACGAAGTACTTGACATGCCCAACCTGATTGAAGTTCAAAAAAATTCCTACAGGCGTTTTCTGGAAGAAGACTTCCGTGAAGTGCTCAACGACGTCTCCCCCATCACAGACTACAGCGAAAACCTGGTGCTTGAGTTTGTAGACTATGCTTTGGATAAAACACCCAAACACAGCGTCGAACGCTGCAAGGAACGCGATTTAACCTATGCGGCGCCGCTGAAGGTCTTTGTCCGGCTCAAGAACAAGGAGACCGGAGAAATCAAGGAAAGCGAGGTCTTCATGGGTGACTTTCCCCTGATGACCGAGCATGGCACCTTTATCATCAACGGCGCGGAACGCGTGATTGTCAGCCAGCTGGTGCGTTCCCCCGGCGTCTACTTTACAAAGCAGATCGACAAGGCCGGCAAACAGCTGTTCTCCGGCCAGGTCATTCCCAACCGGGGAGCCTGGATCGAATATGAGACCGACAGCAACGACGGGTTGTGGGTGCGCATCGACCGCGCGCGCAAGCTGCCTGTGACCGTTATTTTGCGCGCTCTGGGCTATGGCACCGACCAGCAGCTGTTTGACCTGCTGGGCGACGACGAGCGCCTGGCAGCCACCATCGCCCATGGCGATGCCAACATCAAGTCCGAAACGGACGCGCTGCTGGAGATTTACCGCAGGCAAAAACCCGGCGAACCCCCCACAGAGGACGGCGCCCGGGTATTGCTGCGCAATCTGTTTTTTGACCCCAAGCGCTATGACCTGATGCGCGTGGGCCGCTACAAATATAACAAGAAGCTGGGCGTGGCCGACCGCATTGCCGGCTTGCGCGCCGCCCAGGCCATCACTGACCCGGAAACCGGTGAAGTGCTTGCAAAAAAAGACGCCGTCATCACCGAAGAGCAGGCGCTGGCCATCCAGAATGCCGGCGTAAACTCGGTCAACGTCAAGGTGGGTGACCGTATCCATAAGGTGGTGGGCAACAATTTTGCCGATGCCAGCTATCACCTGCCCTTTGACCCCAAGGAGTGCGGCATCCTGGAGATGGTGCACCTCCCTACCCTCAAGTACTACCTGTCCCAGGTTCCTGAGGAAGACTGGAAGCGGGTGGTGACCGAGCAGGCCGGCAACCTGGTGCCCAAGCACATCATCATCGATGACATCGTAGCCTCCATCAGCTACCTGCTGGGGCTGCCCCACGGCATCGGCAGCGTGGATGATATCGACCACCTGGGCAACCGCCGGCTCCGCTCTGTGGGAGAGCTGCTGCAAAACCAGGTGCGCATCGGCATGTCGCGCCTGGAGCGTGTGGTGCGCGAGCGCATGGCCATCCAGGACGCCAACGATGTCAGGCCCGGCGATTTGATCAACATCCGCCCGGTATCGGCAGCTATCAAAGAGTTTTTCGGCTCCTCCCAGCTGTCCCAGTTTATGGACCAGCCCAATCCGCTGACCGAGCTGACGCACAAGCGCCGCCTGTCAGCCCTGGGGCCGGGCGGACTCAACCGTGACCGCGCCGGCATGGAGGTGCGCGACGTTCATTACAGCCATTATGCGCGCATCTGCCCGATCGAGACGCCTGAAGGCCCCAACATCGGCCTGATCGGCTCCCTGGCCACCTACGCGCGCATCAACGAATACGGCTTCATTGAAGCCACCTACCGCAAGGTGGACCCGGAAACGCACAGGGTAACCGATGAGATCGTCTTCATGACCGCCGATGAGGAAGACAAATACTATGTCGCCCAGGCGCTGGAACCGCTCAATGAGGACGGCAGCTTTAAAAACGAGATGGTCACGGTCCGCTGGCGCGAGGATGTGCTGATGGTGCCCAGGAACCGCGTGGATTACATTGACGTGTCCTCAAAGCAGCTGGTCTCTGTGGCCACAAGCATGATTCCCTTCCTTGAAAATGACGACGCCAACCGCGCGCTGATGGGCTCCAACATGCAGCGGCAGGCTGTTCCCCTGCTCATCCCCCAGGCCCCGATCATCGGCACCGGCATGGAATACAAGGCCGCCTATGACTCGGGCGTGGTGCTTCTGAGCAAGCATGCCGGCGCCGTGGACAGCGTCAGCGCTGACGAGATCGTCATCCGCGACGAGCTGGGCGAAAAGCACAATTACAAGCTGACCAAGTTCGCCCGCTCCAACCAGTCCACCTGCATCAACCAGCGTCCGCGCGTGGATGTGGGCGATGTCGTGGAACCCGGCGACCTGCTGGCGGATGGTCCGGCGACCGAACTGGGTGAGATTGCCCTGGGCCGCAATGTGCTCATCGGCTTCATGACCTGGGAGGGCTACAACTATGAGGACGCCGTCCTCATCAGTGAAAAGCTGGTGCGGGATGATATTTATACCTCCATCCACATCGAGGAATACGAGTCTGAGGCCCGCGAGACCAAGCTGGGTCCGGAGGAGATCACCCGTGACATCCCCAATGTCGGCGAGGACGCCCTCAAGGATCTGGACGAATTCGGCATTGTCCGCATTGGCGCCGAGGTTCGTTCGGGCGATATCCTGGTGGGAAAGGTCACCCCCAAGGGCGAGACCGAGCTCACGGCGGAAGAACGCCTGCTGCGCGCCATTTTTGGTGAAAAAGCCCGCGAGGTGCGCGATACCTCCCTGAAGGTGCCCCACGGCGAGTCCGGCATCGTGGTGGACGTCAAGCTGTTCACGCGGGAAAACAAGGATGAGCTGACCCCGGGCGTGAACCAGATGGTCCGCGTGTACATTGCGCAGAAGCGCAAGATTTCTGTCGGCGACAAGATGGCCGGCCGCCACGGCAACAAAGGCGTGGTGTCCCGCATCATGCCTGAGGCCGACATGCCCTTCCTGCCGGACGGCACGCCGCTGGACATCGTGCTCAACCCGCTGGGCGTCCCCTCCCGCATGAACCTGGGTCAGGTGCTGGAAGTGCACCTGGGCATGGCCGCCAAGAAGCTGGGCTGGCATGTGGCCACCCCTGTGTTTGACGGCGCCAATGAAAAGGACATCGAGGATACGCTGGAATTGGCCGGCCTGAGCCGCGACGGCAAGACCATCCTGTATGACGGTCGCACGGGCGAACCCTTCGAAAACAAGGTGACCGTCGGCTACATGTACTACCTGAAGCTGCATCACCTGGTAGATGACAAGATGCACGCCCGCTCGACCGGCCCCTACTCCCTGGTCACTCAGCAGCCCCTGGGCGGCAAGGCCCAGTTTGGCGGGCAGCGCTTTGGCGAGATGGAAGTCTGGGCGCTGGAAGCCTATGGCGCCGCCAACACCCTGCAGGAGATCCTGACGGTCAAGTCCGATGATGTGGTCGGCCGTGTCAAGGCTTATGAATCCATCGTCAAGGGCAATTCCATCCCCACGCCCGGCATCCCCGAAAGCTTCAAGGTGCTCATCAAGGAGCTGCAGGCGCTCAGCCTGGATATCAAGGTCTGGGGCGACAACAAGGAGCAGATCATCATCAAGGAGTTTGAGGATGAGGACCTGCAGATGCCCAAGGTGCCTGATTTGAAGGACGTGATAAAAGGCGAACTGCCCGCTGACCTGGATGACATGGAAATTGACAGCCTCAGCCTGTCGTTGGACGACCTGTCCCTGGCTGATGAGATCCATGCGGAAGAAAAGCCCGCAGCCCCCGCGCGCAAAGCGCTGCTGGATGACGAGGACAATGACGACGCCGGGGACGATGATCTGGACGATGACCTGGATGACGACCTTGAACTCGACTTTGACGATGACGACATCGATATTGAGTGACCTGCCCCAGGGCGAGGAGAAGATAATCAATGTTTGAACTGACAAACCTGGAATCCATTCAGATTGGTATGGCGTCTCCGGAGGAAATCCGGGAGTGGAGCTATGGTGAGGTCACCAAGCCCGAAACCATCAACTACCGCACGCTCAAGCCCGAGCGCGGCGGCTTGTTTTGCGAGCGCATCTTCGGACCGGTCAAGGACTGGGAATGCAGCTGCGGCAAATACAAGCGCATCAAATACCGCGACAAGGAAAAGATCTGCGACAAGTGCGGCGTGCAGGTCACCCGCGCCAAGGTGCGCCGCGAGCGCATGGGCCACATCGAACTGGCTGCGCCGGTCAGCCACATTTGGTACTTCAAAGGCATTCCAAGCCGCCTGGGCATCCTGATGGATATCAGCCCGCGCAACCTGGAGAAGGTGTTGTATTTCGCCTCCTACATTGTCATCGACCCCGGCAATACCGAGTACACAAAGACTGAGAAGTATGCCCTGATTTCAGACTCCGCCTATCGCCAGCTGATGGCCAAGCCTGAGGAGGAGCGCGGCAGCTTCCGCGCAGGCATCGGCGCTGAGGCTATCAAGATTTTGCTTCAGGACCTGGACCTTGACGCCCTGAGCGCTTCGCTCAAGGAAGAGATCGAGTTTCTCATTGAGAAGGAGCGCGACAAGGAAACCGAATCCCAGCGCCGCTCCCACGCCATCAAGCGTCTGGAAGCGGTGGAAGCCTTCCGCCAGAGCAACAACAAGCCGGAGTGGATGATCCTGGACGTGCTGCCGGTGATCCCGCCGGATTTGCGCCCCATGGTGCAGCTGGACGGCGGCCGCTTTGCCACCAGCGACCTGAACGATCTGTACCGGCGTGTCATCAACCGCAACAACCGCTTGAAGCGGATGCTGGAAATGGGTACGCCGGACATCATCGTGCGCAACGAGAAACGCATGCTGCAGGAAGCTGTTGACGCGCTGATTGACAACGGCCGCCGCGGCCGCGCGGTCACCGGCCCGGGCAACCGGCCGCTCAAGTCCCTGTCCGACCTGCTGCGCGGCAAGCAGGGACGCTTCCGTCAGAACCTGCTGGGCAAGCGCGTGGACTATTCCGGCCGTTCGGTGATCGTGGTCGGGCCTGAGCTGAAATTGCACCAGTGCGGCCTGCCCAAGGAGATGGCGCTGGAGCTGTTCAAACCCTTTGTGATGGAGCAGCTGGTCAAGCTGGGCATCTCCAACAACGTCAAATCCGCCAAGCGCGCCGTGGAAAAAGTGCGGCCTGAAGTATGGGACATTCTGGAAGACGTCATTCACGAGCATCCCGTGCTGCTCAACCGCGCGCCTACGCTGCACCGCCTGGGCATCCAGGCTTTCGAGCCGGTGCTGGTGGAAGGCAAGGCCATCAAGCTGCATCCCCTTGTATGCACCGCCTACAACGCCGACTTTGACGGCGACCAGATGGCCGTGCACGTTCCGCTGTCCTCCGAGGCGCAATCGGAAGCCCGCTTCCTGATGCTGGCAGCCAACAACATCATGAAACCGCAGGACGGAAAACCGGTGATTACGCCCAACCAGGACATCGTCATCGGCTGTCACTACCTGACGCTGTCCGATCCCAAAGCCCTGGGCGCAGGGCGCGTCTTCTCCTCCATGGATGAGGCAGAGATGGCCTACCATGAGAAGGAGATTTCCCTGCACGCGCCTATCCGGGTGCGCCTGACCCGCAGCTTCGGGGAACAAAGCGAGCGCCGTCTGGTGAACTGCACGCTGGGCCTGCTGATTTTCAACTCAGTTATTCCACAGGACATCAGTATCCAGAAGCGCGAGTGCCTGGACGACATGTTCCTGCTTGAAATTGACCACGAGGTCAGCAAAAAGGACCTCAGCCGCATTGTGGACAACTGCTACCATGTGCATGGTGTGACCATGACCGCCAAGGTGCTGGACGAGATCAAGCGCCTTGGTTACGCCTACTCAACCAAGGGCGCGATCACAGTGTCCATCTCGGATATCGTGGTGCCCCCGCAGAAGAAGGAGCTGCTGGCAGAGGCGGACGCGCAGGTCAGCAAGATCGAGCGCAGCTATCGCCGCGGCGAGATGAGCGATGATGAGCGCTACAAGTCCATTATCAATGTATGGGGCAAAACCACCAACGACCTTAAAGGTCTTGTGATGGGCGTGCTGGACAAGAACAATCCCATCTATATGATGACCAACTCCGGCGCGCGCGGATCGGTTGGGCAGGTGTCCCAGCTGGCCGGCATGCGCGGGCTGATGGCTTCGCCCTCTGGCAAGACCATTGAGCTGCCCATCCGCTCCAACTTCCGCGAGGGGCTCAACGTCCTGGAGTTTTTCATGTCCTCTCACGGCAGCCGCAAATCCCTGGCGGATACCGCGCTGCGCACAGCCGACTCCGGTTATCTGACCCGCCGGCTGGTGGACGTCAGCCAGGAAGTCATCGTGCGCGAGATCGACTGTTTTGAAGCGCGCGACGAGCGTGTCCGCGGCATCACCGTCCAGCCGATCAGCGAGATTGAGTCGCTGGAGGAGCGCATCAACGGCCGCGTAGCCGCCGAGAACGTGGCGGACCCCAAAACAGGCGAAATCATCTGCCATGTCAACCAGGAGATCACGCCCCAACTGGCAAAGAAGATCGCCCAGGCAGGCGTCACCTCCATGCAGGTGCGCAGCGTGCTGACCTGCCGCTGCCAAAACGGCGTGTGCGCCAAGTGCTACGGCACCAACCTTGCCCACAGCGGGCTGGTGGACATCGGCGAGGCGGTAGGCATCATCGCTGCCCAGTCCATCGGCGAGCCCGGCACCCAGCTCACCATGCGCACCTTCCACACCGGCGGCGTTGCCAACGTGGAGGACATCACCCAGGGCCTGCCCCGTGTCGAGGAGCTGTTTGAAGCGCGCAAACCCAAACGCGAAGCCACCCTGGCTGATATCTCCGGCACGGTGTCCATTCAGACAACCAAGAAGCGCCGCGAGATTGTGATCACATCCGACCTCAACCCCGAGGAGAAAAAATCCTACCTGATCCACTACGGCGCCAGGCTGAAGGTGGAAGCCGGCGACCATGTGGAAGCCGGTGACGAGCTGATTGAAGGCTCGATTAACCCCCATCACCTGCTGCGCATCCTTGGCGTCAAGAGCGTGCAGGAATACCTGCTGCGCGAAGTGCTGGCCGTTTACCACAGCCAGGGCGTGGGTCTGGCTGACAAGCACATCGAGGTGATCATCCGCCAGATGCTGCGCAAGGTGCGCATAGAGGAATCCGGCGATACCAATCTGTTGCCCGGCAGCCTGGTGGATATCTTCCAGTTTGACGAAGCCAACGCCAAAGCGGTGCGGGAATTTGAGGAAAAGCTGGCAGCGGGAGAGGTGAGCGCGGATGACCAGCCCCGTGTAGCAAGCGCCAAGCGCGTGCTGCTGGGCATCACCAAGGCCTCCCTGGCCACTGATTCCTTCCTGTCCGCCGCCTCCTTCCAGGAGACCACACGCGTGCTGACCGATGCAGCCATCAAGGGCAAAATCGACCCGCTGGAGGGCTTGAAGGAAAACGTCATCATCGGCAAGCTGATCCCGGCCGGCACCGGCATGCGCCGCTACAAGAACATCGAATTGCAGGAAACTTACTGAGAAAACACAAGGGCGGGGCTGTAGCAGAATGCAAAGTTTGCTACAGCCCCTTTTTCATACCCTTTTTTCTTGCTTGCCCGACTTTAAACAGCCCTGTTTCCCGCAAATGTCGGGAGTTTGCCTTGAATGTGCGTGCCTTAACCAGAACCGCCGCC
>JAKPNM010000026.1 GCA_029548395.1 Bacillota bacterium | reverse complement strand
AGAGGATAAACGCTGAAGGCATCTAAGCGTGAAGCCCCCCTCAAGAAGAAGGTTCCCATTCACAAAGATGAAGTAAGGCCCCTGGAAGACGACCAGGAGATAGACCGGCGGTGGAAGTGCAGTAATGTATTGAGCTTGCCGGTACTAATAGGCCGAGGGCTTGATTTTAAGGAACTGGAAGAGATTGCGTAAGGCAAGAACTGCCAGTCTGAGACCAAAAGGCAGAGGCCTGCTCGTTCAAGCTGTGTGCGGTTGTCAGGGATCGCGGGGCGCGGAGAGCGCTCAAATGTACCCTGAAGAATTCCGGTGGCAATGGCGAAGGGGATCACCTGTACCCATCCCGAACACAGAAGTTAAGCCCTTCAGCGCCGATGGTACTTGGCTGGAAACGGCCCGGAAGAGTAGGTCGCCGCCGGTCTCCAACAAATTGCGGAGATCCTCAACAGTTTTCGCAATTTGACTTTCCTCAGTAGCTCAATGGCAGAGCACTCGGCTGTTAACCGAGTTGTTGTAGGTTCGAGTCCTACCTGGGGAGCCAGCAAAGGTTACAACTTTTGAGGTTGTAGCCTTTTTTTGATTTTGAGGGGTGGTGAAGGCGGTAAGGTTGGGGGAGAGGGTGAGGGTGATGGCGGAATCATCGACGGTGATATCTGAGAAAAATTGCTGGATGATTGCCTTTTGCTCCTTGGGCTTGTCCATGGCGCACTGGATGTCCTGGACAAGGGCCTGACGTACTGCCGCGCGGTTGATGTTGGCTGTGCGCGGGATGGAGGACAGCTGCTGAACGAGCTGTTC
Source organism: Bacillota bacterium (assembly GCA_029548395.1). GTDB lineage: Bacteria > Bacillota > Clostridia > Christensenellales > Aristaeellaceae > UBA6115. The sequence continues at coordinate 1,922 of JAKPNM010000026.1, read as the reverse complement.
CTTTTGCCGGGTATGCCGGTTGAGCCTGTCCAGCAGGGCTTCCGGGGGCTGGCCAGTCTCGATGGCGGTCAGAATGTTGGCGATTTTATTGTCCAGGGATTGGATCTCGGCGCTGATCGCGGCGCGGCGCTTTGAATGGTCCGCGATGGAAACAATCCGGTCCACCAGGGCGTTCAGGTAGTCCTCTGTGAGCACCCTGTCGCGCAGAAGGTCCAGCACAAAGGCTTCCAGTTTTTCCGCCCTTAATTCCTTTTGGGCGCAGCGCTGCTGCTTTCGCCGGTTGGAGCAAAAATATTTTTTATAGGAGTAGCCCCTGGAGGTGACTGTGACGCCGGACATGGGCGCCCCGCACAGCCCGCAGCGTATGATGCCGCTGAGCAGGTAGCACCTGTCCGGCGTACGGACGCTGTTGGCATGTCTATTTTCCCGCATGCGACGTGCGACAATGTCAAAAATGTGCGGAGGGATGATCTGGGGAATGGCCTCCTCAATGCGGATGACTTCCTCCTCCGGATTCCTGCGGCCTACCCACTGGTGCATATTGCGCATTTCATACTCGCCCCAGATGAAGGTGCCGGTGTAACGCGGGTTTTTCAGGATGTAATGGAGGGTATTGCGCTGGATGGGCTGGCCGAACTTGCCTGTGACGCCAATCTTGTCCACCTCCCGGAGGATGTCGGCATAGGAATGCCCGGCGGCGTACATGTCAAAGATCAGGCGGACGGCCTTTGCTTCCCTGTGGTTGATGACATAGGCGCCTTTTTCTTTGTCGATGTCATAGCCCAACGGCGGGGTGCCGCCCATGAACAGGCCGCGGCTGGCGCGGACGCGCTTGCCGGCGATGGACTTCTGCCGGGATTGCATGACCATGAACTGGCCCACGGTGGCCTGGATGGATTCCTGTAAAAAATCGTTCGGGTCATTCAGGTTGCCGATGCCGCCGGTGGCGGAGACCACCCTGATGCCGTTGACCTCCATCTCCTTCCTGAAATTGAACCAGTCGGCCACGTCGCGGGCGCCCCGGCTCAGGTCATAGACCACGATGACATCAAAGCGGCCCAGGCGGGCATCATCCAGCAGGCGCTGGAAGCCCGCGCGGTTGGTGTTGGTGCCGGAGCGGGCTTCGTCGATATAGGGCAGGCCCGACAGCTGCCAGCCCTGCTGTTTGCAGAAGGCGTCAATGGCTTGGAGCTGGGCCTCGATGGAGGTCTCATGCTGGCGGGAGGTGGAATAGCGGGCGTAGGCGGCGGCGCGGGTGATCATGACACACTCCTTTGATTAGACAGGCAGATCAGGATATGATAGAATACATATGCAAAGCGTGTTCAAGTGGTGTTGGCGTGTTTTGCAGCCGTCCCGGAAACGGGGCGGTTTTTTATTCGGAGAAAGCTGGATGCTCCCAGTAATGGTCGGCTGCGTTTTGTATGTCAATATGCAAAAACCTGTCCCAGTTGATCTTCGCCATGGATTCACTTTTGAAGGTGACTTTCATGACGATGGTATTTTCAGCGTTGCCGTATTTATCAACAAGTGGAAAAGAAATCAGGAAATCAAAATCAACGGGCGGATTGCGGTTTTCGCTCATGACGTCATATACGGCCAACAGCATTCCGGACTTGATGAGCTTGGTGGTTAGGCTATCCTTGCCAACCACCTCAATGAGCAAGTTGTTTCCATATAGATTGACTTCAACAGGCTCTTTGCTATTAAAGTGCTTTTCTGCCGAACGCTTTACATCGCAGACAAGGGATTGCAGCTTTGTGTCTGTTTGAGCGTTACCAGATGTATCATCGCTTAAACGAGCCTGCAGAACCTCTAACTCCTGGAGGGAATAATCCGCAAATTGAATACCGAGTTCCCCGGATGAACCCGTTACCGGCTCGCCTTTACGCGCCTGCGCAACGGCAACATTCAAGGTAATG
>JAKPNM010000135.1 GCA_029548395.1 Bacillota bacterium | reverse complement strand
CCGGTTCCGGCTGCTGTTCTTTGCCGGCATCCACTGGGCGGACAGTGATTTTACGGTGTCGGTCAGCCCGGACGGTGAGACCTATCAGAGCTATCCGTTCCGTATTGCACAGGGCGGGCTGTTCGCCTGGCGCTACCTTAGCTTTCCTTACCAAAACGCAAGAGGAGAGACCGAGTATGACAGCAATCCGCGCGAACTCAATGGCCGCTACATCCGGATTTCGGAGATCAACAACAAGCTGACGCTGATGGAAGTCATTGCCCAGGACAGTGAAACGGGTGAGAACCTGCCCTTCCTGTCCGCCACCCCCGGAGCGCAAGCCCTGATAGACGAACAGGACACTTTTTCAGGCCGGCCAACCTGGTTTAACTCGATGTACTTTGACGAGATCTACCATGCTCGTACCGCGCTGGAACAGCGCAATGCCCTATGGGGCGAGGAGCCCAGCAGAATTTATGAAACCAGCCATCCGCCCCTGGGCAAGCTGCTGATGACCTTTTCCATCATGATCTTTGGCATGACGCCCTTTGGTTGGCGTTTTGCCGGCGCTTTGGCGGGAGTGCTGATGCTGCCGGGCATGTACCTGCTGGGCAAGCAGCTGACCGGGCGGCGCTGGATGGGACTGTTGTCTTTGCTGCTGATGGCCTTTGATTTCATGCACTTTACCCAGACGCGCATTGCCACCATTGACAGTTTTGTTACCTTGTTTATCATCTACGCGTATTTCTTCATGTTCCGCTATATCATGCAAGACCCGATCCGCACGCGCTTTTTAAAGAAGATGCTGCCGTTGTTCTTCTCCGGCCTGATGATGGGCCTGGCGATTGCAAGCAAATGGCCCGGCATCTACTCAGGCGGCGGGCTGGCCATCCTGTTTTTTGGCTCCCTGATCTCCAATATGCTCATTGCCCGCAGGATCAAGGCCGCGCCGGATGAGGAGCTGGCCGTTCCACCGGAGGATTTGGCCAGCGTACGCGCCTTTGGGGAGCGGTGGATGATGGAGCCTGTGCTCACCTGTATGTGGTGCCTCCTGTTTTTTGTTACGATCCCTGCCGCCATTTATTACCTGTCCTATATTCCTGTCTATATTGCCACTCCGGGCGGCTTAAGCTATGAAAAGGTTAAAATGAGCAACCTGGGGATGTTTGAATATCATTCAGTCAGAGGCCGCGGCGCGGATCACCCCTGGAGTTCGCCCTGGTACAGCTGGCCGATCATCAAAAAACCCATGTACTTCTATTCCGGCGGCATCCGCAACGGCACAGCCAGCGTCATCTGGTCTTTTGGCAACCCGCTGGTCTGGTGGGGCGGCCTGCTGGCGCTGGTGATGACCTTTTTCGCAGCTGTCAGGGAGCATCTGCGCACCAGAAAACACACGCTTATCAGGCAGGGAGGCAGCTTACTGGTTATGCCGGACAGGGATCGGCGACCGGTGATGCTGCTGATCTCTTTTGCGGTGCAGTACCTGCCCTGGGCGCTGGTTCCCCGCGGCACTTATATTTATCACTATTTTCCTGCGGTACCTTTTATCATTCTGTGCATAACACTGATGGTGGATTACGTCATGGCGCGCAGCAGGAGGGCAGGCGTCTGGATCGTGGTCGTGCTGAGCGTGCTGGCCGGCGCGTTGTTTGTCGCGTTTTTCCCGTACATCAGCGGCGTGCGGGTGTCCACCGCCTGGCTGGACGCCATGCGCTGGCTGCCCAACTGGCTGTTTTATTAAGGAGGGGCTGACCGATGCTTGCCCGCACCAAATGCTATGCCCTCATCGGTATCCATGGCGAGCCGGTGACGGTGGAAGCTTATGTGTCCTCTGCCAGCCTTTTTCAGTTCAACATCGTTGGCTTGCCTGACGCCGCTGTCAAGGAGAGCAGGGACCGGGTGGGCGCGGCGCTTAAGAACAGCGGTTTTACAATGCCTGTAGGACGCACGGTGGTCAATCTCTCCCCGGCGGACCTGCGCAAGGAAGGCACTGCCTTTGACTTGCCCATCGCCATCGCCATCATCCTGGCTAGCCGCCAGATGCAAGCCCCTCCCCTTGATGACTGTGTGCTGATCGGTGAACTTGCCCTGGATGGCCGTCTGCGGCCGGTCAGCGGGGCCTTGTCCATGGTGATCTCCGCGCATGAGCGAGGCATCAGAAAAGTCGTATTGCCGCGGGACAACGCTGCGGAGGTTGCGGTTGTGTCCGGCATGGAGGTCTACCCTGCCGGCAGTTTGTACGAGGTGACGCAGCACCTGTCCGGCAAGCTGCCCATTCCTGCTCAGGCGCAAAAAACCTATGAGGAGTGTCTGGTTCAGGCGCGGTTTGATATCGACTTATCCCAGGTGCGCGGCCAGCAACTGCCGCGGCGCGCCTTGGAAATCGCTGCCGCGGGCGGACATAATCTGCTGCTGATAGGCGTTCCGGGTTCGGGGAAAACCATGCTCGCGCGCTGTCTGCCCGGTCTGCTGCCTGAAATGAACCAGGAGGAGGCCTTTGAGACCACGCGCATTCACTCTGCGGCCGGCGTGCTCAAGCCTGGCGCCGGATTGATCACGCAGCGTCCTTTCCGCACGCCGCACCATTCCGCCTCGCTGGCCTCATTGATTGGCGGCGGTCTGAACGCGCGCCCGGGGGAAGTGTCCCTGGCGCATAACGGCGTCTAAACTCAAACGGTATACTAAACCAAAATTAATTGTGTGGGCTGAAAGCCTTGTATAATCCAAGGGAATTAACCTATAGATGGAGTAAGCTGTATCTTCTTATAGTGATGTATGGATGTGCTTTTATAGTTTTCATGTTCAGTTTGCATGAATGTAGCCATAGTAAAGAGGTGGATTTGGCTAAATGGTATAAACTATTATCGAAACACAACAGGGGATGATGAGGATACTTTTAATATTTCAGCTTTTTGTTAGTTTTCAAAATATCCATTGCTTAAATAACTTTCTCTAAAAAAAGTAATATTGTGAGTGCTCTTTTGGGTTTTTAGATCTTCTGGTCTGTATTTGGACTTAAAACCGAGGTCAATTGTTCAAGAATGAATTGTATGAAAAATTAGTTTTCATAGTTAGTGTTTTTTACACTCACCTGAAAAGGGAATTATTATTATTATTGTTTGGGTTATATTGCACCTCTAAGTTGACTTATTTATCTTAATAGTCAATTATAGTGGACGATATGTTATTATTATTATTATTACTA
>JAKPNM010000132.1 GCA_029548395.1 Bacillota bacterium | reverse complement strand
CAGATCAGCCTCAGCTACTATCTTCCGAATCCGATACCGGCATCCAGGCAGCCGCTGTGTAATCTCAAGTTGTTTTTATTTATCCTGGGGCGAAAGTAGGATTGGTTCGTTAGCGCGCTACATTCGCATTGTAGAGGTCAGGAGTTCGAATCTCCTATGCTCCACCAAACCGCCCGAATTCTTTGTTTTGCATTGGGTTCGGGCATTTTTTATATGGTTCGGGCGCTATTTCCGGTATGCCATATATTATGCCATCTCCTGAGGCGGGAAGGGCAGCGTATACAGCAAGCCCAAATCCCACAAAAGGGAACTGGTCAGGTATTTGTTGCGGATTTCCCGCGAGCCCAGCAGGGCATCATGGGTGTCCCTGGCGTCAAAGCCAATCTCGGACGGCCGGGTCGGGCAGCCCATAAAGCGCATGATGTTTTCAACGTCTTTCAGGGGAGGCAGTTCCTCATCCGCAATGCGCAGGATGTCCTGCCAGTGGTCCAGGGTGAGTTGGAGCCGCCGCGCGTGCGCAGCCTTGTCATTGCGGCCCTCCGCTCTGGCAGTCTTGAGAATGGCCTCCGCGGCGCCGCCGAAGATGCGGCGCACCATCGCTTCCCAGGCAGACTCATCAAAGGTGTTGATAAAGCTCTCCGCCGTTTGCCGGTCGGGCGTCATCCCGCGCAGCATCTCCCAGATGCGCAGGCTGAGCAGGGTGCCGATGCCCACCTGGATGCCGTGCAGCTCCACCGGCTGGCCGCGCTCAAGCGCCATCATTTCCCACAGGTGAGAAAAATAGTGCTCCAGGCCTGAAGCCGGGCGGGAAATCTCAGCAAAGGCCATGGCAATGCCGGAGAGCACCAGGCCTTCGGTAACGCTGTCCACCGCCGCCGCTTCCCTGGCCTTGAAGCCTTCGATGTTGGTCACAATCTTTTGAAGTGAGGCGCGCACCAGCCCGGCGATGTTCTCGCAGTAGTATTCCCCGGTCACCAGGTGAGAGATGCGCCATTCGCAAATGGACAGGTATTTGGCCAGCATATCCCCCAGGCCGGCCTGCAGCAGGCGCTCGGGCGCCTCGCGCAGGATGCGGGTATCGGCGATAATGGCCTGCGGGCAGGCATTGTACAGGGAAACCTTGACACGTTCACGAATCATGGCGGCGCTGTCAGAGGCATAGCCATCCATGGACGGCGCGGTAGCCACCACCAGGCTGGGCAGACGCAGGGCATGGGCAAATACCTTGGCCAAGTCGTTGAGCACGCCCGAACCCATGGCCAGTATGCCATCACAACGCGGGTCAAAGGCCATGACCAGGCTGCCCAGCGCCTGCTCATCCGGCTCCACATGAGCACCGGCATAAACATATTCGCTATAGGGAATGCCAGCGGTATCCATGACCGGCTCAACCAGATGCCACGCGGCCCCGCGGGTATTGGGGTCTGAAATGATAAAAGGACGGGTGACGCCGGTTTGCGCCAGAAAATCCGGCAGGGCTTCCACAGCGCCGGTACCAATGCGCAGGCAGCGCAAACCCGCCTTGTGATAGCGCCCGCAGGAACAGTTGTGGCCCTGCACCTGGATCAGCTCCTCCAGGGACATGCTGGAAAATTCTTTCACGGATAACTCCTTACCAGATACTTATACATTTTTCAGGCAGCTCTCGCTGCCTGAAAGTGTGACGGTTCAACCGGGTTATTTTGCGATTTGATAAATCTTCAGCACATCCTGCCAACCCAGTTTCTTCAAGCCCCCGATCTTTTCTTCCTGACCGAAGTAGTCGCCGGTACACTTGCGGGCCATTTCCTCATGGCGGCTTTCATCAATGCCCAACTCACTCAGCGTCTGGGGCAGGCCCATGACGCGGTAAAAGCTCACAAGCCGCGCGATGCCCTCCCGGACCAGCGCTTCCTTGTTGCGCAAGCCCTTGGCTACCCCCATGACATTGACCGCAAACTGTGCGAACATGTCCGGATTATCCTGCCAGACATACTTCATCCAGGCAGGGGTCAGCACCGCCAGCCCGGCTCCGTGCGCCACATCATAGGCGGCGGACAACTCATGCTCCATACCGTGGCAGGCCCAGTCCTGCGCACGGCCCATGCCCAGCAAACCGTTGTGCGCAACGGTGCCCGCAAAACCGATTTCCGCCCAGGCGTCATAGTCCTTAGGATTTTCCATCAACCGCGGTGCGTTGGCAATGATGGCGCGCAAAGTGGCTTCGCACAGCGCGTCGGTCAAATCCACATTGGCCGTGTTGGTAAAGTAACGCTCAAAAATGTGGCTCATCATGTCAGCCACGCCATTGGCGATCTGGTTCTTGGGCAGGGTGAAGAACAGCTCGGGGTTCATCACGCTGATGAGCGGCCGCAGCAGGGGATGGCCATAGCCGTACTTGCGTCCGGTCTCCTCATTGGAGATGACGGTATCGCCGCTGGACTCGCTGCCTGCGGCCGGAATGGTCAGGACGATGGCAACAGGCAAGGCTTTTTTGATATCCAGCCCCTGGTCATAGATGTCCCAGACATCACCGTCATAGTACACGCCCATGGCGATGGCCTTGGCTGAGTCAATCGTGCTGCCGCCGCCCACAGCCAAAATCAGTTCAACTCCCTCCTGTTTGCACAGCGCGATGCCCTCATGCACCAGTGACAGCCGCGGATTTGGCACAACGCCGCCCAACTCAACAAAACTGACATCGTTGTCCTTGAGGGATTTGACCACCTGGTCATACAAGCCCGTGCGTTTGATGCTGCCCCCGCCATAATGCAACAGCACTTTTTTTGCGTGCGGCTTGATGAGCTCACCGATTTTGTGCTGGGTATCGCGTCCAAACACGATTCGAGCAGGCATATACAGATCAAAGTTCAGCATGCGATCCTCCTTGTGATGTTGTTGTGTTGGACATGCTAATTAAATTTCAGGCAGGCTGGCCGCCGCGACGGACTGCCCGACTCTGCGCGCTTTTTCATCCGGCAGGCTTAAAGTAATCTGTTTGGCAAGCTCCGGGAAAGCGGAATTCAGAGTTTCCCTGGCTGTTTTGATGAGGATATCACCGCCCCTGCCGCTTGATACCCTGCCCATGACCAGCACCAGGCTGATGTCGTAAAAACGGGCATACCAGGCGATGGCATAGGCGAAATAAACGCCAATGGTCTCAAAAATCTCTGCCGCCTTGGGGTTGCCGGCTTCCATTTCACGCTGGACGATCTTCAGCTTCTCGGCCGGCGTATCCGCCGCGCTCAGGTCGATGCCCGCTGCCGGCGCCAGCTTGATCACGGCATCCTGTGAGAAGTACTTTACCCCGCAGCCAATATCGCCGGACCATTCATCCACCATGGCATGCTCGTTCATATCCACAGGTACAAAGGCAAGCTCGTTGAGCCAGCCCATGATGCGCATTTGCTCCTCCACATAGCCGCCAGCCTGGCTGGTGCCCATGGCAATGCCCAACACCCGGCCAACTCCAAGGCTCATCGCGCCGGCCAGCGCGGTTACGTCACCGTCATTGGCCACCAGCAGCGGAATATCACCGATTTCCTTCGCGGCCCGGATATAGATGTTCTTCACCTTGCTCTGATAGAGCTCCTTAGGTACCTTGAGAAACAAGGAAGCCACCATTGCCTTGTTGTCAATGTATACCCCCGCACTGGACACGCCGATACCGTCCACCCGGGGCAGGTGCGCAGCCGCGGTTTGAAAGGCGCTGAGGATGCCCTGGTAATGGTAGTCCGGATCCGCTGTCACCTTGGGATGCCACACCACCTCTTCAGAATACAGGGTCTTGCCGTCCATGACCGCGCTGACCTTGCGGTCACTGCCGCCTGCATCAAAGCCAATCCGGCAGCCGTTTAAGTGCTTGCCAATAGAATTCGCGCTTTCCATGGAGGCGGCCAGGCTGTCAGCGTCCGCTTCGTAACAGACCTCAAAAGGCCGTTCATAAACTGTGCTCATAAAATCTGCATCAAACGCGCGCGCGCCACCTTCCCGGTAGGCCGCAAGCAGATGCTCATGCACCATGATAGAACCCGAGGTAATGATGCGATAGCCGCCCCGGATCCACAGCAGGGATTTGACCAGGCGGTCGAGCAGGCGCAGGGTGTCTGCATCATTCCTGCCCGGTGGCAGGATATCCATGGAAAAGGAGGAATACAGCTGTTCCGCGCGCTGGATGCGCACTGCAAACCGGATAGAATCAGCGCAGGCATCAACCTGCTCACGGTATTGCTCATATGCCAGGGAAAGCGGGAAAAAGCCCGGATCCAGCGGTGCTTTGATTATCTTCATGTTGCGTCTACTCTCTTTCGTATTTTTTGATTCCACGGATATATACCGCCTTGGTGTTCAGCTGCTCATCAAACAGCACGATATCAGCGTCCATGCCTGCACGCAGGCTTCCCTTGGTCTCCCCCATTCCAATCACGCCGGCGGGGTATTGGCTGGCGTGCGCGACAGCCTGCGCCGTGGTCAAACCGGCCTTGTCACGCAGGTTGCGCACCGCATGATTCAACTTGAGGACGCTGCCGGCAATCGTACCATCCGCAAGGCGGCACTCAATGCCTTTGACAAAAATCGGCTGACCGCCCAGGGTATATTCGCCATCGCGCAGGCCGCCGGCACGGGTGCAGTCGGTCACCAGAACGAGCTTGTCCTGTTTGATGCTTTGCAGCAAGCCGAACAGGCCGGCATGAACATGGAAGGTGTCAGCAATCAGCTCGGTCACCACCCCGCGCGACAGTGCTGCGCCCACCACGCCGGGCTTGCGGTGGTTCAGGCCGGTCATGGCGTTAAACAAATGAGTGATGTGGCTTGCTCCCGCGTCAATGGCCTTATTGGCCAGTTCAAAGTCAGCCTCCGTGTGGCCGATGGAAACCACGATGTCCGACTGGCTTGTGACCTGGCTGATCATCTCCAGCCCGCCGGGCATTTCAGGAGCCATGGTCAGGATGGAGACGATGTCCTTGTGCTTGAGTATGCGCCCGGCATCCGGAGGCAAAATAGATTCCTCAGCCTGAGCGCCTTTCCGCCTGGGATTGATGAAAGGCCCTTCCGCGTGCGCACCCAGGATTTGCGCCCCGTCAAAGCCGGGCTCCTGGCTTTCCCCACGCAGGACCCGGATCACATCAAAAGCGGCTTCTATCTCCTCCCAGCTCACAGTCATGGTGGTGGGCAGGAAGGCAGTCACACCGTTCTCCAGCAGCCTTTTGGCGATGACCTTCAATCCCTCAAGGGATCCATCGGAGGCATCCTCGCCATGGTAACCATGAATGTGCAGGTCAATCAAGCCCGGCGACACATAGGCTCCGTGCGCGTCGATGATCTCACAACCTGCCGGAATGTCCTTCACAGGGACATGACCGGCGATGGTTTGGTCAAACAGCAACGCGCCCCGGCTGATCTCCACACCATCCATCAAAAAAGTGCCATTGACGATCGCTTTCATTTCCTCTCCTTTAAGCTTTTACTGCAACACAGGGTTTTAGTATACAGCAAACTCGAAAAGTATCAACATTAAATATGATTTCCCTGATGTCGATGCAATGCTGTGAGGTCTTATTTTAACACGTTTAGGGCACATTTTACACGCATCTTTACAAATTGCTTTCTTGCGATATAATAATAGAGCGATGAAGGAGACGGTTGCAGCTTCATCCTCACAAGCGAGCCGGGGATGGTGCAAGCCCGGCGGCGGACGCGGCAACAGATCACTCCGGAGCATGAGCTAATCCCTCACGGCTTGCCGCCGTTATCGGGCATCGAGCGGGCGCACTGCGCCAATCTGGGTGGTAACGCGGAGATTCCGTCCCATTGGGGCGGTTTTTTTATGGAGGATGAGGATGTACAAAAAAGTAGTCAGCGACATGGACTTTGTCAGCAGGGAACGGGAAATATCCCGTTTTTGGGCTGATCACAACATCATGCACAAGAGCTTTGCGCAAAACAAAGGAAAGGAACGCTATACTTTTTATGAAGGCCCTCCCACAGCCAACGGCAAGCCGCACATTGGCCATGTCATCACGCGCGCCATGAAGGATCTCTTTCCCCGCTATCACCACATGAAGGGCAGGGAAGTCTTCCGCATCGGCGGCTGGGACACCCATGGCCTGCCGGTGGAGCTGGAAGTGGAAAAGAAACTGGGCATCGACGGCAAGGATCAAATTGAAGCCTATGGCATTGAACCCTTCATCCGGGAGTGCAAAGAATCCGTCTGGAAATACCTCAAGGACTGGGAGGAAATGTCCCAGCGCGTGGCATTCTGGGTAGACATGGATAAGGCCTATGTCACCTATTATGATACCTATATCGAGTCGGTCTGGTGGAGCCTGAAGCAAATCGCCGATAAGGGATTGCTGTATAAGGGGCACAAGGTGGTGCCCTACTGCCCGCGTTGCGGCACAGCCTTGTCCAGCCATGAGGTAGCCCAGGGATACAAGGAAGTATCCGAGTTTTCCGCCTATGTGCGTTTCCCGGTCAAGGGAGAAAAAAACACCTACCTTCTTGCCTGGACCACCACTCCCTGGACCCTGCCCTCCAATGTCGCCTTGTGCGTCAATGAGAAAGAGGACTATTGCCGCTTCAGGCACAAGGGCGACACGCTCATCATGGCCAGTGCGCTTGTGCCCAGCTTGTTTTCCGGGGAGGAGGGCGAAGCGCTTGAGATGCTGGAAACCTTCCAGGGCAAACATTTGCTGGGGATGGCTTACGAGCCGCTCTGGCCGGTTCGGGACATGAAGGAGAAAGCCTTTTATGTAGTTGCGGATCCTTATGTTTCATTAAGCGATGGTACCGGTATCGTACACATTGCCCCTGCCTTTGGCGAGGATGACGCCCGCATCGGACGGGAGCATGATCTGCCTTTTGTCCAGCTGGTCAATACCCAGGGAAGGTTTGTCAAGGGAACGCCCTGGGAAGACATCTTCATCAAGGACGCGGATCCGCTGATTTTAGAGGATTTGGCCAGCCGCGGACTGCTTCAGCGCAAGGCAATGTATACGCATAACTATCCCCATTGCTGGCGCTGCGATACGCCCCTGATGTATTATGCACGCGCCACCTGGTTTATCCGCATGACCCAGATTCGGGATGAGCTGGTGCGCAACAACCGCTCCATCAACTGGTATCCGGAAAACATCAAAAATGGCCGGATGGGTAACTTTGTCGAGAATGTGCTGGACTGGGCGCTCTCCCGCGAGCGCTATTGGGGTACGCCGCTGCCTGTTTGGCTGTGTGAGGAAGGCCACATGCAGGTCATCGGCAGCAAGGCGGAGCTGGCAGCCATGAGCGTTGCCCCGCTGGACGATCTCAAGGAGCTGCACCGCCCCTATATCGACCGGGTGATCCTGCGCTGTCCGGAATGCGGTAAAGATATGCACCGAACCAAGGAGGTCATCGATTGTTGGTATGACTCAGGCTCCATGCCCTTCGCGCAATGGCATTATCCCTTTGAGCATGAGGAAGAGTTCCATCAGCATTTCCCGGCGGATTTCATCTCCGAAGCCGTGGATCAAACACGCGGGTGGTTCTACTCCCTGCTGGCCATCAGCACGCTGGTGTTCGGACAGTCCTCCTATAAAAACTGCCTGGTTCTTGGTCATGTACAGGACAAGAATGGCCAGAAAATGTCCAAGCACCTGGGCAATGTGGTCGATCCGATGAATGTAATCAACAAGTTTGGCGCGGATGCGGTGCGCTGGTATTTTTACACAGCCGGTGCGCCCTGGCTGCCCAGCAGGTTTTATGACGAAGCGGTCAGCGAGGCACAGCGCCGCTATATGAGCACGCTGTGGAACGCCTATGCCTTCTATATCCTTTATGCGCAGATCGACAGCTTTGTGCCGGCGGACCACCCGCTCAACCCGCAGCAGCTTACCCTGATGGACCGCTGGATTCTCAGCCGTCTCCATTCCACCATCAAGACAGTGGATGAAAACCTGTCCGCATACCGCGTGCCGGAGAGCGCCGCCGCCATCAGCGAGCTGGTAGACGACCTGTCCAATTGGTACATCCGCCGTGGCCGCTCCCGCTACTGGGGCAAGGGAATGGAAGCGGACAAGCAGGCAGCTTTCATCACCCTGTACACGGTGCTGGAAGCCATCGCCAGGCTGACCGCGCCCTTCACGCCTTTCATGGCGGAATCCATCTACCAAAACATGGTGCGCAGCGTTGATGCCGACGCGCCCGAATCAGTCCATTTGTGTTCTTTCCCGGAAGCAGATGAAGCCTTCATCAACCCGGAGATTGAGCAGCAGATGGGTCAGTTGATGCAGGTTGTTCAGTTGGGCCGCGCCTGCCGCAACCTGGCAAACATCAAGGTGCGTCAGCCCCTGAGCCGATTGATCGTAATGGGCGCGGACCTGGATAAGGACTACAGGGAGCTTGTGAAGGACGAGCTCAATGTCAAGGAGATTGTCTTCACTGACAATGCGGACGCGTTTACCGGCTATCGCCTCAAGCCGCAGCTGCGCACGCTGGGACCGCGTTTTGGTAAAAACCTGGGCAAAGTCAGCCAGCTGTTGGGTGCAGCGGACGGTCACCTGGCCATGGAAGCGTTCCGGCGCGGAGAACCTCTCCGGCTGGAATTGGACGGCCAGGAAATCCTGCTCGCTCAAGAAGATGTTCTGGTGGAAACCACTCAAAAACCTGGCCTGGTCGCACAGGAAAGCTACGGTGTCACCGTGGGCATCCTGACAGAGTTGACCCGGGAACTGATTGATGAAGGTTATGCGCGCGAGGTCATCAGCAAGCTGCAAACCATGCGCAGGGAAGCCGGGCTGGAGGTAACCGACCGCATCAATGTATACTATACCGCGCAGGATGCCTTGAACCAGGCATTGGAAAAGCATCATGAGCTTATCTGCTCCGTCGTGCTGGCGCAGTCCTTTAGTCCCGGCCAGAGGCCTGAAGATGCCTACACCCAATCCTGGGACATCAATGGCCTGCCGGCCACCCTCAGCCTGCGCAAAGCGCAATAAAGCACCTGTACCGCGTATCCAGCAATATCATATCAACCGCCGCGGACGATGCCTGCGGCGGTTGATATCTGTCTTGTGTAGTATTATCAGTTGTGTACGGTCAAACCAGCTTTTTAGCCAGCAAGGCGGCGCCCACCAGGCCGCTGTCCGGCCACAGCGCAGGGGCCTTGATAAACTCTTCCATTGGGGGCAATTGCTCCGCGTCAATATAGCCATTGACCAGCTTCAACACAGTTTGATGCACCATCGGCAACAAGCTTTCCTGATGCATGACTCCGCCACCCAGAATAATAACCTCCGGCGAAACCGTCATCAATGCGTTGACACACAGCTGACCAAGGTAGAAGGCCTCAAGCTCCCATCCACGGTGATCAGGGGGTAAATCCTTTGCCGGGATGCCCCAACGGGTTTGTATGGAGGGCCCGGAGGCAAAACCTTCCGCACAATTGGGGTGATAGGGACACACGCCATTCAGCAGGGGATCATCCTCATGGCGGGCAATCAGCATATGCCCCCACTCCGGGTGCATCAGGCCATGAACAAGCTGCCCTTCGCAAAACAAACCGCCGCCGATGCCGGTGCCAATGGTCAGATACAGACAGTTGAGTAAGCCTTTGGCGGCGCCCAGGGTGCATTCCGCCAGCGCCGCCGCGTTGACATCGGTGTCTATAGCGCAGGGAACGCCCAGAGCATCCTTCAGTTCTTCCAGCAAGGGATAACGCTGCCAGGCCAGCTTGGGAGTGTTGAGGATGGTGCCGTAGCTGTCTGAGCAGGCGCGAAGGTTCACCGGCCCAAAGGACGCAATGCCCAGAGCATCCACCCTGTTTTGCTCAAAAAATTCAAGCACTGCAGGGATGGTTTGCTCCGGTATCAGCGTGGGCAGGGCGGCATACGACTGTTGTGTAAGCGTCTCGTCAAACACACCAAGCACCATTTTGGTGCCGCCAGCCTCCAAAGCGCCCAGACGCATCTTAGGAGAGCTCCGAGTCCAGAATGTCGATCTGATCCCTGAGCATGGACTGGAAACGCTGCTTAAACTTTTGAGCATCCTTCTCCAGCGCCTCAATCTCAAGCTTCAGCTCGTTCTTGCGCGCTTCCAGATTCTCCAGCTCAGGATCCGGCACAATATCCTGGGCAGCCTGGATGATCTCATCAGCGCGTTCATTGGCTTTGGCAATCACCTCATCGCAGGCCTTTTGCGTTTTCTCAAGCAGCAGCTTGGCGCTCTTCAGGTCACTGGGAATGACGGGCTCGGCGTCTGCAGCGGCAAGCGGGGCAAGCGGGGCAGGGGCAGGAGCCGCCACCGCAGGCATATAGGGCGCGGGAGACTGCTGCTGTTGCTTTAGCTGTTCGCGCAGCTGCTGGATGGTCTGGTTCATGCTTTCCATCTCATCGCAAATAGCATCCAGGAACTCGTCCACCTCCAGCGGGTCATAACCCCGGACCTTGGTTTTAAATTCCTTTTCCTCAATCATTGTAACTGTGATGGCCATGTTGTTTCTCCCTTCGCAGAGCGGTTATTGTGCGTAGCGCCGGTGACGATGCGCTTCCTGCTGATATTCAGGCTGGGCGGCATTCATCGGCGGAGCATATGGGTTGGCAGCGGCAGGCTGAGCCTGATAGCCGGGCGCTTGTTGAGGCGGCGCATAGGGTGACTGCTGCGCGGAATACGCGGGCGGTGTCATTTGCTGATACATGGGCTGCTGATAGGGCTGCCCCTGTAAAAAAGCTTGCTGGGACGGGCGCGCAAGCGCGTTGGCGCTGGCAGTGATCGGGTCAGTGTACACCATCATGCCGCTTGGAGCCAGAATATAAAAACCAACCTTCTGGGAAAGCCTGGTCATGGTGCCTCCCAATGCAAAGCAGGCGCCGCTGAGCATGTCTACATAACGGCGCACTTCCGCCTTGTCAATCAGCTGATCCATCACCACCAGGGTGCACTGCCCCTTGCGCAAGCAGGTCATGGCCTGGCGGCAGCCGGTGACATTGGTGATGTTGACCACATAAGCGTCCATTCGCGCGGTTTCGGGCTCTGTTTGCTGCGCGCCCGGAAACTGTACAAGATTGTCGCCGCTCTGCGGGTTTTGATTGTGCTGGGCGGCGCGGCGGTTGCGCCCAGGCTGCTCCTGGGGCTGGGACATTTGCAGTTGAGCATGCTGGGGCGAAATAGGCTGCGCAGCGTAGGCGGCCTCCGTGTCGTGGTAGGCCGGCGATTGCCATTGCTGGGACACAGGCTGTTGGGCATAGTCCTGGTAGGGAGCGGGCTGCTGATAGGGAGCCTGCTGGTAAGCAAACTGCTGATAAGCCGGCTGCTGGTAAGTCTGTTGTTGAGGCTGTTGATACGCCTGCTGCTGATAGGCGGGTTGATTGGCGTAATCCTGGGGGTATACCCCCTGAACAGGTGCCTGCTGAGGATTATCATGCTGGTCCGGCGCGCCATAAAAGAACCGGTTGTTCTTGCTGAATACCGCTTTAATGCGCTCTGACACCCTGCCTGTAAGACCTCTTACATTCATGATTCCTCCTAGCCGGCTTGGCGACATCAATTTATTTTAGCTATTATAGCATAAATGCTGCAAGCTGCAAAACATCTTAAAACAAGCGGACAGTAAGTCCCTCATACAGGTGGCCGGCATGCACCGGCACCACATGGGCCTGGGTTGCATCCTGGCTGACAATCTCAACCGGCACCAGGTAAGGCCCTTCCTTATATTGCACCACCACACCGATCAATCCGTCCTGATTGATGATTGCAGATGCAGGCACTGCGTAAGTAATGACCGATTTTGAAAGCTGCACGCGCGCGGATCGTGTGTACAAGATCGGTTCAATCGCCGAATCCGCCTTTAGTCTCACCAGCATCTCGCCGCCGGCCCGGGTGACAGACTCTACCGTGACACTCACCGTGGTGCTTTCAAAGCTTTCTATCAGCATCCTGTACTTGTCCCCCACCACCGGGTTCCAGCTCAGGTCATCGGCCAGCATCAGGGCGCCCCAGTCATATTGGCGTACCAAACGGAAGATATCGATGGCATTCTTGGGCCGGACCACTGATGAGGGCACCTGGCCGGCCAGCATGGAACGGATTGCCTGGGGGCTGTAATCCTGATAATTGGCGGAGTTCAGCGCGCCTTCAAAGCCATCGGTATAAAAGCTGACAATGCCATTGTCCGTTGCCGCAAATTGCTTGGTCCAGGTTTCTATGCGCTGCAGCTGGCTGTTCTCGTTGTCATACAGACGGGTCAGCTTGGTGTCATCAATATATTTTTGTTTGAGATAGCTGTGCCGTTCGCTGATCGCCTGTTTGAGCAGCTGCTCCTGGTTGAGCAGATTGCCACTCGCACCGCGCACCAGAGCCTGGGTTTCCTGCGCGCGCTGCATGACCATGGTTTCCAGCCTGGCCAGCTGCGCATCCGGAGTAGTGGAGGCATCCAGCAGCACCTTGTGATAGTCCTTGATTTGCTCACGGTAGGTCTGCAGCCGTTCAAGCTCCCGGGGAGAAAAGCCTGTGGAATATACCACACACACCGGATCGCCCCGGCTGACCGCTACGCCTTCCTCAGTCAAGTAACGAATATCAGAAACATTTTCCTGCTGAAAGACTGATTCGTTGCGCACAATCATCATTTGCCCGGAAAAGGTGGAGCCATGCTCGGATATCGTGACAATGGCAGTCTTTTGTTCCTTGCCGCCCAGGAACTGGCTGGCCGCAATCACAGCAAGCACAATCACCAGCGCTGCCAGCCCCAGATACATCCAGGTCAGCACATTGCGCTGCCGGGGCGGAGCGCGGTATATCATCCTGTCATCCGGCGGCTGGTCGCCGGGCTGGGGTTCCTGCGGCGGCAGATAAGGATTCAATCCCCCTTGATAAGGCGGCGGCGCGTGATAGACCGGGGGCTGAACAGGCCGGGCCTGGTACGGATGCGCAGGTGTAAAAAAAGCATCCGGCTCCGGCAAAGGTCCTGGCGCGCGGGGATCAGACCAGGGCTGCTGCGCCTGCGGCTGCTCAGGTTGATGATCTTCTTGGTTTTGCCAGGATCCCTGTACCATTGCTCCTCCTGCAGACGTTCCATAATAACTTAGTAATGATACAATCTCAGGAGAGGATTGTAAAGCCGGCACACAACTGTCAAGGCATTTACAGTAAAATGCAAAATATAGGCAACAGATGAAGCAAAGCCGGGCGCTGTTAACATCCATCAGCGGAAATCAGGGATTCCCGGAGCAAGATATTGCATGGCTTTGGCACCGTCCTGTAAACAGAAATACAAAAGGGCCGCAGCAGTCATTTTCTGCTGCAGCCCTTGGTTAGTGCGTAACAGGAAAGTTCGCATGCAGAGCAGGTTCAATGCCGGAAAACCGCTTCGGCAGCCCCGTCAGGGTCAGGCCTGAACAGCCTTGGCCTTTTTGTTGTCGCCGATGCTGAGAATGAAATTGAGCACAATGCCCAAAATTGCCGCGCCCGCGACAGCCGGCACATTGATGCCAAAGAAGTCGATGTTGCCGTTAAAGAAGTAATTGACACCCAGGCCAAAGGTTACGATCACCGCAATCACCGCGATGTTCTTGGCATCGAACATGCTGACGCCCTTTTCAATCAGGATGGCGATGCCCTGGGCTGCGATCGCACCGAAGAGATAGATCTCCAGCCCGCCGATCACTGCCTGCGGAATACCGAAAATCACTTGGATAAAGGGGGTAAAGCAGGAAATGATCATGGCTAACACACCTGCTACCAGCATGACGGGTACGGAGAATACCTTGGTGATGGCCATGGTCGAGATGTTTTCGCCGTAATTGGTACCCGCCGGGCCGCCCACAGCGCCTGAAATCATGTCGCAGAGGCCGTCGCCAATCAGGTTACGGTCGAGGAGGGACGCGATGTCATAATGCTTTCTGCGCTTTTTGGCCTCATTGTTCACATAGATGTCCAGCTGATAGATGTGTGCCGTGGATTCAGGGATGGTCGCGATGGCGATGGGCATGATGGCCAAGACCGCCGCCCAGGAAACCTTGGGCAGGGTAAAGGCCGGCAAGGCAAAGATGCTTCCATCCCCCAGCTTCCAGACAGAAGCGCTGAGGGCCTCTGCCGGGATGGTGCGGAACATGTTCATGTCCGGACCGCCAAACAGGTAGATCAGCCCGGCAACTGCGCAGCCAACAGCCGCGCCCAGCAACAGGGGCAGCTGCCCTAAAAAGCCCTTGAGGTAGCGGGAGAAAAGCACCGTGGCCAGCAGCGTGCTCAACGACACCACCCAGACCCAGTTGGAATTGAGCACCCCGGCCTGGGGCATCACAGCCATGGCTTCGCTGACTGAATCCCCAAGCGATGCCAATGCGGCATTGATGGTTTCACCAGCCAGTGCTGGGTCGACCACACTGCCCAGTTGGTTCACCAGCGCTTCCCCTGCGCTGCGAAGACCGTTGGCAGCGACCGCAGCGGGCGCTGCATCGGAGATGGCGTTGCCGGCCAGGGTCAGGCCAATGATCATCGCGATCGGGCCGGTCACCTGGGCAGGCAGGATCTTCTCGACCTTCTCCTTGCCGCCCCACTTGACCAGGAGGCCGGCAAGGATGCTGATCAATCCGGAGAAAATAATGCCAAATTGCGCCTTGCTGATCAATTCCGGCGGCAGAATGTTCGTAGCCTCAAAAATGGCTTTCTGCACCTCCGTGCCCTCTGCCGCGACCATGCTCGCGATAGCGGTCAAATAGGCAAAGGAGGAGCCATAGTACATGGGGATTTTACCGCCGGTGATAAAGGTAAAGCATACGGTAGCCAAGCCGGAGGCAAAGACTGTGGTGGATACCTGGAAACCCGTGATTAACGCGACGATGACAGTGGCCGGAAACATGACAATCACCTGCTGCAGCGCATACAACAGCAGTTTGCCGGTGGTGGGGCGCTCGTCCGGCAGATAGGAGATCTGGTTGTTCTTTTTGCTCATGGGTACCTCTCCTTTTCTTGTGGTTTCGACTCTAAAAAAAACAGCCCCCCTGGGAGCTGTGGTTTTACCTTTTCATCCGCCTCATGGTTGTCCTCCATCCGGAAAGTTTCCGGTCCGTTTCGCGCACAATAGCACAGATTCCGAACGTTGTCAAGCGATAAATGAAAAAGTTTCGACTTTTTGTGTTCAAATCTTTGTCTGTAAACTTGGTCACGGGCTTGCACCGGAAGCGGTGACTTGGTATACTAAGCGCGTTACACAGATTTTTGAAAGGATGTACACGCAATGTTCGACTGGTTGTTCAAGATTCCTTCTGCCCTTGCCGAATCGGCTGCCCCCGCAGCTGATGCCGGTGCGGCGACCGCAGATCCCTCCAGCCCCGCCAGCCTGATCTCCATGTTCCTGCCCATGGTTCTGATTATCGGCGTATTCTATTTCCTGATGATCCGTCCGCAGCGCAAGAAGGACAAGAAAATCAAGGAAATGCTGGCCAATCTCAAGGCGGGCGACCGCATCGTCACCATCGGCGGTATCTATGGAACCATCAAAGGCCTGCGTGATGACTCCGTCATTTTAACCATTGGCCATCAGAATACCGAAATGATTGTAGCCCGCTGGGCGATCCGCAATGTGGAAGAAATCACGGTAGAAAACGAAGGCGAATTGTTGACCTGAGTTTGCTGCCTATGAAGACTACATCCAGCGCCCGGACAATTCCGGGCGTTTTATACCGTGAAGGAGCAGTATTTAATGAAACGCACCGATGCCCGCAGCAATAACCAATTGCGCAAATGTACCATCCAGCCGGGCTTTATGTCCACAGCGCTGGGCAGCTGCCTGATTGCCATGGGCAAGACCCGTGTGATCTGCACCGCAAGCGTGGAGGAAGGCGTACCGCCCTTCCTGCGTGGTAAAAATCAGGGCTGGCTGACTGCAGAATACGCGATGTTGCCCGCTTCTACCGGACAGCGCAAAAGCCGTGATGGCCTGAAACGGGACGGGCGCGGGGTTGAGATCAGCCGCCTGATCGGTCGAAGCCTGCGTCAGGCAATCGATCTGAACCTGCTGGGCGAATACACCGTCACCATTGACTGTGACGTGCTGGAGGCGGACGGCGGCACCCGCACCGCAGCAATCACAGGCGGGTTTGTGGCTTTGTGCCTGGCGATAGACAAGATGATGCAGGCAGGACAGCTTGCGCTATCCCCCATCAAGAGCCAGGTGGCGGCTGTCAGCTGCGGGCTGGTAGGGGATCAGGCGTTGCTGGACCTGTGCTATGAGGAGGACAGTCAGGCGCTTGCTGACATGAATTTTGTGATGAATGAGCAAATGGGCTTGATTGAGGTGCAGGGCACCGGAGAAGGCGCTGCCTTTCCGGCAAGCGCCCTGGCGCAGCTGCTGGAGCTGGCCCGCGGCGGCATCCGTGAATTGCTGGCTGTCCAGCGCGCCGCGCTTGGCGGGCAGGCAGAAAATATGCTGCCCATGCAAACCATGGTAGTCGCCAGCGCCAATGCCCATAAAATCGCTGAGTTGCAGCAAATGCTCTCCGGGCGCTATAAAGTCATCGGCATGCGCGAAGCCGGTTTTGTGAATGAGATTGAAGAGACCGGCAGCACCTTTGAGCAAAACGCCATTCTCAAGGCAGAAGCGGTCTGCGCCGCCACCGGATGCCTGAGTCTGGCGGACGATTCAGGGCTGGAGGTGGACGCTCTGGGCGGCGCGCCTGGCGTCAACAGCGCACGCTATGCCGGAGAGCACGGGGATGACGCAGCCAACAATGCGCTCTTGCTCCATAACATGATGCATCAAAAAAATCGCTCGGCGCGCTTTGTCAGTGTGCTGGCTTTAGCTGCGCCCGGCAGTAAAACCAGCACCTACACGGGCGCCTGCGAAGGCGTCATTACCCACACGCCTCGCGGGCAGGGAGGCTTCGGCTATGACCCCTTGTTTGAAACCTCCACCGGAAAAACCTTTGCAGAAATGAATGAGCCGGAAAAAAACGCCGTCAGCCACCGCGCGCGTGCAATGGCCAAACTGCTGGAAGCGCTGGGATGAGGCTGCTGCTGTTTTCTGATTCCCATGGCAGCGTTCACCATCTGTTGACCATGATGTCACGCGCACAGAGAGAAGGCCCCGTTGACGCCATCCTCTTTGCCGGAGACGGCATCGGGGATCTGGCTTTCCTCCAGGCTGGCTGTCCTGTGCACGCGGTGCGGGGAAACTGTGACCTGGGCAGCTCCATGGAGAAAGAGCTGCTTCTCAACTTCGGGTCACAACAAGTGTATCTGACCCACGGGCACCTGCACCGTGTGAAACACGGGCTTTCCCTGCTGGCATCCGATGCCCTTGAGAGAGGCGCGCAGGTCGCTGTGTTTGGACACAGCCACCAGCAGGGCGCTGCCATCAAGAATGGTGTGCTGTGCGTCAATCCGGGCGCGCTGAGCAAAGGCGAATATGCCATGCTGCTCAAGGATAATAACGGACAGCCGGAAAGCAGATTTTATCAGCTGTAAACACGCAATCCCTTGGGATAATGGTTTTTCAGGCTACCATCGGAAGCCTTGCCCCAGCCCAGCGGCCAGCCTGATATACAAGGCGCAGCCCAACCGGACACGCCGGCACGCACATCCAGCGGCTGCCCCTTGCGATAGGCTTGCGCTTCAGGCTCATCCACGGACACGCAGATTCTGGGCTGTGCCGCCAGCGCCAGGGCGTGGTCCGGACGCGGAGTTTTACCCTGCAGGCTCCCCAGGTGCAAACCCAGCCGCAGCACCTGAAGCCCCTGTACATCCGGACAGTCCGGAGGCAACATCACAGCTTTGGAAGCATGCACGGCGCTGGCATACAGCGCCTGGGCCGACCAATCAGGCAGGGCATCGTTAACCGCGCGGCATAAGTCAGCCTGCTTTTGAGTTTCCGTGAAAGGCTTCACCGCCGCGGATTCACAACCTTCCCCTTCTCCGCGCCGTTCCAGCAGCGCAACGAAATGCCCCTCCCCGGCTGCCTGGTGCGGCCATATGCGCAGCATGCCTCCTGCTGCAGCAGGCAGTCCATCAAGCACGAAAGGCAACAGACAAAACTCCGGGCGCCGCATCAAAAAACTTTCAATGACGTTTTCATTTTCCACAAGGTTAAAGGTACAGGTGCTGTACACCATCTTGCCGCCCGGGCGCAGCATCATGGCTGCGCTGTCCAATATTCTCCCCTGGCGTTCAGCGCAAAACGCGGGCAGCGCCGGCGTCCACTGGGAGCGGACCAGCGGGTCCTTTCGGAACATGCCTTCGCCGGAGCAAGGCGCATCCACCAATATTTTGTCAAAATAACAGGGGAATTTTTCTGCAAGCTGCTCCGGTTGGTTGGCGGTGACCAGAGCGTTTCGGATGCCCATGCGTTCAATATTGCGGGACAGTTCAACGGCGCGGGAAAACACCGGGTCATTGGCCACCAGGATACCCTCTCCGGCCAATTCATCTGCAAGCTGACAAGCCTTTCCGCCCGGGGCTGCGCACAAATCCAGCACCCTGTCCCCCGGAGAAGGATGAAGGGCTGACACCGCAGCCATGGCGCTGGGTTCCTGAATGTAATATGCGCCGGCCCAGTGCAGGGGGTGAGCTCCGGGTTGCATGTCCTGATCAATATACCAGGCATCCCGCGCCCAGGGAACGGGCCACGTGCAGGCATTGATAAAGCCCAGTTCGCGCCGTGCGGAATAACGCAGCGCACGGCGGGGGGCCTGTGAGAAGCTTTCCAGAAAGGCATCAAGCCCATCCTTCAGCAATGAAGAGACGGACTTGATAAAACCTTCAGGAAAGGACAGCTCATGCAGGCTCATTCCGGCTGATCATCCTGCATCACCGTTGGATTGCGCTGCTCGCGGTACACATAGTTTTGCGGATAATACGGCTTGTGAAAAGCCTCCTCCTGGGTGACGGGCGGCTGTAGAGAATCAACCGGCTCATGGTCCTCATCCGACACGAAAAACGTATTTACCAGGGACTGCAGCACCCTGCCGCTGCGCTGATGCTTGCTCTCCACCCGTCGCCGCCGTCGGGGCGCGCCGTTCCCCTGGGGCACGGCATATGTCGGCATCGGAGGCTGCGCCCGCCTATCTTCATTTCTCTCCGGCACAGAAAGGTCTTGCTGCCAGGTTGTCGCAGGGCTGTCATGCACCCAGGGATCTGTTGCTTCCTGTTCCGTCACGGGCTGAAACAAATGCTCCTCCGGCAGAACAGGCACCTGTTGCACGGTTTCCCAGGGCAGCACTGGGACAAACTGAGGTGGCGGATCTGCTTCATTAAATGATGCGGCCGCTTGTTCCTTTTGCACAGGCTGGCTGAACGCCTGGAAATCAAAATACACCGGCTCATCAAAAACCGGCTGACCATCAGCATCATTGTCCTGGTACTCCGGCAAATCCAGGGGGGAGTGATCCAAATCCTCCATATAGTTCCGGGTGCGATTAAGCCTCCTGCGCGCCATGCGCTTGCGCAGCCAGGCGCCCCAGACATAGTAGGGGCGCCAGCGCACCAGCCAAATCACATAATCCACCAGTGTGCCGAAGGCTAAAATCAAGACAATAAGCGGCAGCCAAAGGCGCTGCAAAACTCCGGCAAAACTGCCGGTATCATTGGTGAGCACATTCCATAAGCCATTGAACAAGGCTTTGGTCCAGCCCAGCATTAATGCGAACAAGCGGTCTGCGATCAGGTTCATTTCATTCGCCCTGCGTGCCGGGGATGGGATGGATGCTCACTGTGACATATACCGCATTCTCTCCCAGGTAGACTGCGCCAGCCGGTTTCTCCACCCGCAGCGCACGGATCACTGTTTCGCTCAGGCCGGTTACATCAATGGTGGCGTTTAAGTCCAGCATGTTGATTCCGGCAATGTCCGTCTCGTTGCCGGCCAGGGCAATGACTTCCGGATCTGAGGTGATGTCGGTGATCTCATAACCATCCAAGACGCGTCCTTTGGTTATGCCCGTCAGGTTGACAGGAACCTCCTTCATCGGATAAACAGTGCGCTCGACCAGCAGGGTGTCCAGCAGCACGTTTTCACTCGTCACGCTGATCAGCTTACTGGCAATCTCCGTCCCGTCAATGCTCATCAGCCGGAAGGGTGCGGCGCTGTATTGCACCCCGTAGGTTTGGCTGATGACTGCCTGGTTATAGGAAGCGCTTACATAGGACACCTTTTCCACCAACGACCGCGGCCCCGAAATCACGACATGGGCCGGGTCTGCGCTGACACCCGCTGAATAAACGCCCTCTGGCAACTGACCTGTGGCAGACAGGCGCACCGGTATACGCCGCCTGGTAATGTATTCATCCACGACCACTGTGACCTCGTTGGCGGAGAGCCACTCCACAGCGCCGTGGGAGAAGGTGCTGCTGGTCTGGATAGGAATGGTCTGCTCCCCCACGCTGTTAATCCGGCTGACATCCACACGCACTGAATACATTGAGGGCACTGCTGTGTCATACATCTTTTGAGGCACCGCCGCGCGCATGCGGATGGGCTGCAGCTCCTCCAAGCCGGACACAACCACCAGGCCATTGTGCTGAAGAGCTTCTACCCCCGTGACTGAGACAGGCACATCAGTAAAGGTTTTCGCTCGCGTCAGGCTCGCATCCTCGGAAATCAGCGCACCCCAGATAACAACCGCAAACAGAAGGGAAAACAGCTTTAATTTCCAGTTGCGCCACATCACACCCCAGAGGCGCTGACACAAAACCCGGAAAATTGACTGCTTGCTGTCTGAGCGGGCTTCATTGCTCATCCCGTGTCACTGCCTTTCTCCTGAGATATTTTTTCAGGCTGTTAAATACTTTTTTCAGGGTGATCTTCTCGTGCTTGTACATCCCCGAGAGAATTCGGTTGAGGCTGTCCGCGTCCAAATGACGGGTCAGCCTGCCAAACTGAGCCATGGAAATGATGCCGGTTTCCTCAGAAACAATCAGCACAATCGCGTCCGTGGCCTCGGTTACGCCCAGCCCTGCACGATGGCGTGTCCCCAATTCCCGTCCCAAAGAACTGTTCTCGCTCAATGACAGGACACAGCCCGCTGCCACAATGCGCTCATCACGGATAATGACCGCGCCGTCATGCAGGGGTGTGTTCGGTTCAAAAATGTTGGCAATCAGAGGGCCGGATATCCTTGATTCCAGCAAGGTGCCGGTATCAATAAAATCCTGCAGGCCGGATTTTTGCTCAAATACAATCAAGGCGCCCACACGCCTGCGCGAAAGCCCAAGCAGCGTCTGGCTAACCTCAAAAACGATGCGGTCCGCCTCGTCCTTGTTTTCAGTCAGGTGAGTGACATTGGCGCCGCGCCCGATCTGCTCCAGCGCGCGGCGCAATTCCGGCTGGAATAAAATCAACAATACAATCGCACCATTGTTGAGAATGCTGCCAACCAGCCAGTTGAGCGCCTGGAAGCCCAGATAGCCGGAAAACCAGCTAATCAATATCAACAGCAGATAGCCCTTGAAGACCTGCCCGGCGCGGGTTTGATGCGTCAGGCGGAAAATACGGTACATCAAAAAGGCAATAATCAGGATATCAACCAGATCTTTAATCTGGATCCGGTTTACAAGGTTCCAGAAAAAGGTCTCGATGCTGATGCTTAGCTGTTTCACCGGGCCTTCTTCCTTTCTTCTTTCTTCTTTACTTCTTCATAAAGTATACAACAAAAAAGGGCACCATGGTACCCTTTTCACAAAATCGTTACAAAGCTTTAATAAATTGAAAGTCGGCCTGGACGGACGCCGGCGTGTCAGACCGCAGCGACCTCCTCAACCGGATAAATACTGACCTTTGTGCGCTGCTTGCCAAAGTGCTCAAAACGCACGGTACCGTCCTTAAGGGCAAAGAGCGTGTCATCCTTGCCACGGCCAACATTCGTGCCGGGGTGGATTTTTGTGCCGCGCTGGCGCACCAGGATATTGCCTGCCAGAACGTACTGGCCATCAGCGCGCTTTGGCCCCAGGCGCTTGCTTTCGCTGTCGCGGCCGTTGCGGGTGGAGCCCATTCCCTTTTTGTGGGCAAACATTTGCAAATTCAGTTTCAACATGATGGATTCCTCCGTTTACTCAAATCGTTTCATCCAGGAAAGTTACATAACCGGGATAGGTTTGAGCCAGGTCCTTGGCGCCTTGTGAGAAGGTCTTCAGAATGGTCATCGCCCTGTCATTGGGCGGGGCGGGCAATACCGCCTTGAGATAACCCTCCGCCAAGCTAAGTCCGGGCTTTGTACCTGCTACAGTTTCCAGCGCGTTGACGCAGGTAGTGGCCAAAAAGGAAATCGCTGCGCAGACCAGATCATTTCCCTCATCCCCTGCCCCGGCATGTCCGGATACTTCAAATCCCTGGCAGGTTCCCTGCCTGCCCAGCAGGCGAATACGCGTCACTTCAGCCGTTGATGGCGGTAATTTCCACCTGGGTAAAGGGCTGGCGATGACCCTGCTTGCGGCGGTAGTTTTTCTTGGCCTTGAACTTGTAGACAATGATTTTCTGACCGCGGCCATGGCGGACCACCTTGCCGGTTACACTGGCGCCCTCAATCACAGGGCTGCCGGTCCTGATCTCGTCTCCTGAAATCATCAAAACGGGAAAGCTTACTTCACTGTCAGGAGAAGCATCCAGCTTCTCAATGTAGATGGTGTCCCCCTCGGACACACGGTACTGTTTGCCGCCTGTCGCAATAATCGCGTACATCATGCAGCACCTCCGATGTTTACTCGCCGGAATTTGTTGGGCACAATGAGCCCTGAGGCAGCATGATCCATGCATTTAGAAGCCTCTCCCGAGCGGCCGAAATAGAATATACCATATCACGCAAAGAATGGTCAAGGGGTCTACCACTTGAGTTTCCGTATAGCCTCACGTTTTTCCCTTTTTTTAGCTTCAACTCTGTAGAATGCGGAAACTCAAGTTTGTCACGCATTGACTTACATCACCGCACAACATATTATAAGCAAAATATCAACCAATCCACAGGAGGCATCATGATTGCAGACACCCTGGACCGTCTTCACCACTACCTGGGACTGAATCCCAACCTGGATTTGGTCATCAGGGCGCTGAAGACTCTTGATCTTGACAGCTTGCCTGATGGCCGTCATGCCATCAGCGGGGATGAGGCCTTTCTTAACCTGATACATACCAGCCTGGGCACGGGAGGCGCCTGGGAAGCGCATCGTAAGTATATCGATTTGCAATTGGTGCTGCTGCATGAGGAAACCATCGCGTGGGCGCCCCTTGAGCAGCTCAAAGGCTTCAGCGCTTATGACGCGCAAAAGGACATTATGCTGAGCACCGATCCGTACCGGGGGAGCCGGCTGACTCTCAAAGCCGGGATGTTTGGCTTGTTTTTTCCGGAAGATGCTCACCAGCCCGGTATTGGCCAGGGACAGGGGCGCAAGGCAGTCTTCAAAATCAAGGCAGAAACAGCAGCGCCGGCTTCGAAAAGCCTGATGAACCAC
Source organism: Bacillota bacterium (assembly GCA_029548395.1). Classification (GTDB taxonomy): domain Bacteria; phylum Bacillota; class Clostridia; order Christensenellales; family Aristaeellaceae; genus UBA6115. Next base: position 767 of record JAKPNM010000132.1, on the reverse strand, counting down.
AGGGGTACGCTTCCCCTGTCCAGCAGGCGTTTGCTGCTTCGCACCTACACAGCAGACGATGCCCAGGCTATGTTTGACAACTGGTGTTCTGACCCGGAGGTGGCAAAAACTGTTACTTGGGTTCCGCATCCTGATGTGGAGTCCACCAGGCAGCTGGTATCTGCCTGGGTCAGATCCTATCAAAACCCCAGCTACTATCATTGGGGCATTGAAATGGGCGGCAAGCTGATTGGCGATATTTCTGTTGTCTCACACAATGAGCAACAGATGACCTGTGAGGTGGGCTACTGCCTCAGCAGGGCATACTGGAACCAGGGCATCATGACGGAAGCGCTGGAGCGTGTTTTGCAGTTTTTATTTGCTGACGTGGGCTATCGCAGAATCGTTTTGCGGCATCTTGCCTCCAATCCCGCATCCGGCAGGGTGATCCAAAAAGCCGGGCTGAAACAGGAGGGCATCATGCGCCAGGCGATAAAAAACAAGCAAAGTGTTTTTGAAGATCTGGTATGCTATGCCGCCCTCAGGGATGAATGGCTTTCAACCCCCTTGTCTGCTCATTAAGCTGACACAGGGACATGGATTAATGAAGCCGGGCTCTACCCGGTTTCATTTGGCTTATTGCTTTGTTGTAAACTGGTATACTGTCCTGGAGCGGAAAGTTTCCCCTGCTCTGAGCAGCGTGCTTGGGAAGTGCGCATGGTGCACGCTGTCTGGATGGTGCTGGGTTTCCAGCGCGATTCCGCTATAAGGCTGATACATCCTTCCCC
>JAKPNM010000114.1 GCA_029548395.1 Bacillota bacterium | reverse complement strand
TGATCAGCCCCCCCATCATCGCGCAGACAGGCAAAACCCTGCCCATGGCCGCTGTCGCGGTGTCACTGGCCTGGTGGATGTCCGCCGTTTCCTGGGCCATGCGGGTGGTGCGCGCCATGAGCACGCGCGCTTCGCCGCCGCGCAGGATGAAACGCAGCAGGCTGTCCGGATCCGGGTAAATCAGTTCATTTTGCATATGGTCATTCTTCTTTCAAAGCGGTCAGGTGCAATCGCTGCGCATTGGGCTGCGGCGGACTGGCCATAAAGTTGCCGTAGCAGCAAATGCTGCCAAACCCGGCCTCCGACAAGGCAGCGCGCAACTCGTCCTCTTCCCAGCCGCGCTGGGTTTGCTCCTCGTCAATTCGGTCATAGGCGCCATCCGCCCGCCGGACAAAGATGCTCAAGGACAGCTGCAGCAGGCTGCTGCTTGCATCCCAGGCATTCTCCCACAAATAGCATATGTCATCCGCGCGGTAGAACTGCGGTTGGCTGCCTAACACACGGGACAGCTTGTCCACGCTGGACACATCAAAGGCCAGCGCGCCGCCCGGCCTGAGGGCTGCCCGCGCAGCGGACAAAAACGAGCCGAGCGCTGACGGCGTCAGCAGGTAGTTTACGCCATCGCAGGCGCATATCACAGCGTCCGCCGGGCGATGGGCGCGCAGTCGGCGCATATCCTGATGAACAAAGGGTAACAGCAAACCGGCATCCCTGGCTTTTTTCGCAGCAATGGACAGCATCTCCACTGACGCATCGCTGGGCTGCAGCCTGTAGTGCCGCGCCAGACGGACGCTGAGGTTCCCTGTGCCGCAGGCGGGCTCCAGCACCGCCGCGCCGTCCGTCACGCCGCACCGGGAGAGCAAATCGCGGTAATGCATCGCCCAGGCATCATAATCCACATCAGCCATCAGCCGATCGTAAACGCCGGCGAAATCCGTATACATTCAGGAACCCGGATCCTCCTGTGCTGCTTCTGCTTCATCTTCCGCATCCTCCTCGTCATCCGCTGGGGACAGCCCACGGTTGACCCGGGCGCCAGCGACGCGCGGATTGATGTAGCGGTCAAATACGGCATTTGTAAAAGAAGCGTAAACAAAACGCGCCAAGCTGTTGCCGATGAGCAGGTAATACCCTGCCAGCGCCATGAGCGCATACAGCATGTAAGGCGTGTAAAAGGCAACCAGCGCGACAATCAGGGTGGGCAGCAGCATCAGCAGCCGCACACCGACGACCTGTGGCAGCCGCCCGACCGCCAGCAGCAGCGCGTTGCGCACCAGGGTGCGGAAATTCATTTTATAGGTGACCATCAAGGGATACAAAAAGGTGAGTGCCAGCATCCATACCAGCCCAAGCGCAAGGGTAAGCACCTGAGGGATCACATAGAACATGCCGCTGGTCTGCGCCATGTTGCCATAAAACTGCCAGCACACCAGCACCACAATGGGCACAAGGCCGGTGATGACGGATACGCCCAGCGCCTGCTTCCAGTTTTCCTTGACGGCATCCTTGAAATCCGACCAGATGAAGGCGTGCTCATCGCGCGCCCAGTTGCGCGTGACATAGGCCATGCCCGCCTGGACCGGTCCGGTGATCGCAATGGCCGGGATGCACAGGATGAGAGCGGAAAACAACAGGCTGTAAATCTGTTGCGGGCTGTCTGCAAGCATCTGGGCAGCCGCCTCCGCCTGCTCAGGATTTTCAAGCAGGTTGCTTAGCTCTACCAGGTGAGCGAACAGGGCGTTGACCGTGATCATCAGGACATACATCAGCGGCAGAAAGGCAACCGCTGTCATCAGGTTCATGCGAAACAATCCGGACAGGCGGATGCGCAGCATCTCGCGAAATAACTGTCCGCGCGTCGTGGGCAGGTCATCCCGCTTATAGTCCCCCTTGCCGCTCTTGCCGTAGTAATAGTTGTTCATGAATTTGCCAAACACGCCACAACCTCCATTAACAATCGGATTAAAGTATTATACCACACAGCCGGCGCAAAAACGCAAGATTGCCAAAACCTGCTCTTCGTCAAAATTGTCGAATTTGTCAAATTTGCAGGAAGAATCCGCCGTAAAACGCTTGACAAGCCTGCCATGACATGGTATCTTCACTCACGCCCCTTGCGGGAATGGCGGAATTGGCAGACGCGCTAGATTCAGGTTCTAGTGAGCAATACGCTCATGCAGGTTCAAGTCCTGTTTCCCGCACCAGACAACGATAATCCGAACCAAATCTTCATTATAGGAGATAGGTTCGGATTATTGGTATTCTTTGATAGATATGAGAATATGTACTATTGTAGTGTCCACTGAATAACTCAACTCCTTATATTCCACAAGCATTTTGTCCTGATACATGATAAACTAGAGTCTGTTCACACTAACACGGCGTCGACAACCATTGCGAAGTAGATGAAACCGCTGAACACTAAGTCAAGTTTGTCGTAACGGGTAAACACTCTCCGAAAGCGCTTGAGCCTCAGAAAAAACCGCTCAATCTCATTTCGCTTCCTGTACAATTCTTTGTCGTATGTCCAAGGCGCTTTGCGGTTTGCCTTTGGAGGAACAACCGG
>JAKPNM010000112.1 GCA_029548395.1 Bacillota bacterium | reverse complement strand
CTTGATACTCCGCGTCCGGCGGCGGAGTGGGCACCGGCCTGGGTGTCGCCAGGGGATCGGGCGAGGGCATGACAATATCGTCAGAGTACAGCTTGATCAGGGTAGTCACATCTGCATTGCCGGTTTTTTCAAGACCGTTTTCCTGCTGGAAATGGCCAACCGCCGCAGTGGTGCCGTCCTGATAGTTTCCTGAAATCTTTCCCCAATAATATCCAAGCTCGCTTAAACGGGTCTGCAGGCGGCTGACGTCCTTGCCTGAATCGCCTTTTTTCAGCGGACGGTGGGCATCGCCATAGATGATCTCCTGCAGGGATAGGTTGGCATCCCCTGTGGCTTCCAGGCCATACGCCTCCTGCACAGCGCGCACCGCCTTGCGGGTAAGCTCCAGATAGTTGCCGGTGACCGGACCGTTATAATAGCGCAAATCCTTCAGTCGGGTCTGCAGCAGCTTGACATCCTCGCCCTTATCGCCATAACGAAGCGCGCGGCCCTCAGAAGTAACCACCACCACCTCGCCCGTACCAGCGGGTTGCTCTGCCAGGGCGCCAAGCACCAGCAGCATCAGCGCCAACAGGAACATCAGCGTTTTTTTCATCAAGACACCTCTCATCGGCCAGCTTGCCATGTCCGCAATTGCGTTGTCTCCAACTCACATTGCGCCAACTTCACCGCGGCATAACTGTAACAACAATGTTACAAAAATGCAAGATATGTCACGCCAAGGTTTTATATTATGAAGGATATTTTACAGCACCTGCACTGTGACGGTTTGGTTCCTGAGCCGATCTGGTGTGCAACAGGACAGACAGCCGCGTATGCAGATCATCAGTCATCTCAGGAATCAAGTCGCAAATGCGCTTGCTGTTCAGGCAGTCTCTCCCCGGCGCTCGCGCTCGAACAGCTGCTGACCCATCAGCACCCCCATGGCAGAAGCCATCATCAGCCCGCGTGTCCAGCCGCTGGAATCTCCCAGGGAATAAAAGTTTTGGATATTGGTGTGTAACTTTTCGTCCATTTTGACACGATTGGAGTAAAACTTGAGCTCCGGGGAATACAGCAGCGTTTCCGGCGCGGCGAAGCCCGGCACCACCACATCCAATGCCTGGATGAAAGCGATAATGTTGGTCATGGCCCGGAAGGGCATGGCCGCTGTGATATCCCCGGCCACCGCGTCCTTGAGCGTGGGCCTGACATTGGTGCGCTGCAATTCCTTTTCCCAGGTGCGCTTGCCATTGAGGATGTCCCCAAAACGCTGCACCAGTATGTGCCCGTTCGCCAGCATGTTGGTCAATTCCCCCACCTTTTGCGCATAGGCGATGGGTTGATTGAAAGGGGTATTGAAATTGTGGGAGGACAGGATGGACAGGTTGGTGTTGCAGGATTTCAAATCCTTGTAGCTATGGCCATTGACCACCGCCAGGTCGTTATCATAGTTCTCCTGGCTGACAAAGCCACCGGGATTTTGACAGAAAGTCCGCACCTTGTCGCGGAAGGGGGCAGGGTAGCCTACAAACTTGCCCTCGTACAGGGCCTGGTTGACCTCCTCCATGACCTCGTTTCGCACCTCGACACGTACGCCGATATCGACTGTGCCCGGCTGGTGAGCGATGCCGTGCTCCTGGCAGATCTTTTCCAGCCAATCCGCGCCCCGGCGTCCGGTGGCAACCACAGTGTCCAGGGCACGGATTTCCTGCTGGCCGCTGCCATCAGGCCGTTCAACAAGCACACCTACACAGTGGCTATTGGTAAGCAGCAGGTTTGTACAGTTGGTGCCAAAGAGGATTTCCACGCCATTCTCCTGCAAATAGGTTTGAATAGCGCCATAGATCTCCTGAGCCCTTTCGGTTCCCATATGACGGATGGGACAATCCACAAGGCGCAAGCCAGCCTGGATCGCGCGGCGGCGGATCCCCTTGACCCGCTCATCGACCAGCAAGCCTTCAATTGCGGTGTCCGCGCCAAATTCCAGATAGATTGCGTCCGTATAGTCAATCAATTGCTGACAGGTTTCCTCGCCGATCAATTCCGGAAGCTGACCGCCCACCTCATGGGAGAGGGACAGCTTACCGTCAGAAAAGGCACCCGCACCAGCAAAGCCCGTGGTAATATGACAATAGGGACGGCAATTGACGCAGCGGCTGGTCGTGCTCTTGGGGCAACGGCGGCGGCCTATGGGCTGTCCTTTTTCAATCATCAGGATCTTCTTTTTGCTGCCCCTGCGCAAAAGTTCCAGCACAGTAAAAATACCCGCCGGACCGGCGCCGATAATGACCAGGTCATACATGGCTTTTCTCTCCTGTTTTCTTGGTGCTGGATCAAATTGTATTCTTCCCTTATCAGCTTGTCAAATCATGCCCTGCCCGGTTTTTGCGGGCTTAGGGATACTCAAATGGATTTTTTGTGATGGATACGCAAGAGGATTTTTATCTTGACGTCAGCTATGCATCCATGCCTATAATGCCTTGTGCGCGGAAGACTGATATGTAACTGCGGCAAAATACCAGGAAAAGAGGTTCGTAATGGGAGAGTCTTTGCTTGAGTTGCTGCAGAAATCCTGTCCGATCACCCTGCCCATGCACATGCCCGGGCACAAACGCAACCTGCGCCTGGCACCCTATTTAAACGCTCTGGCCGCCCAGCTTGACATTACTGAAATCAAGGGGTTTGATCATCTGCACGCTGCCAGCGGCATCCTGCAGGAGGCCATGGATAGCGCAGCTGAAGTCTTTGGCGCCCGCAATACCTTCTTCCTGGTCAACGGTTCCACTGTGGGCATCCTCAGCGCCATCCGCGCAGTCACCGCGCCAGGGGACAGCATCATCATGGCACGTAACTGTCATAAATCAGTGTATAACGCTTTGGCCCTCAACAACCTGCGCCCCTATTTTATCTATCCGCAGACCAACCTGCGCTACCAGATCGCAGCGTCCATTTCGCTGGAGTCAGTTCAAAACGCAATCGCGCAGCACCAGGATGCCCGGGTGCTGGTCATCACCTGCCCAACGTATGAGGGCGTCATCAGTGACCTGCCTGCCATCGTCAGCCATGCCCACCGGCACGGGCTGACGGTGATTGTTGATGAAGCGCACGGATCCCACCTTGGCTTTACCCCTTATTTTCCCAAAAGCGCCATTGCCGCAGGCGCAGACATTGTCATCCATTCCCTGCACAAAACCTTGCCATCCCTGACCCAGACAGCGCTGGCGCATGTGCGCACCCCAGCGCTGGCTTCTGAGATGCAGCGGCAACTGGCGGTGTTTGAAACCACCAGCCCTTCTTTTCTGCTGCTGGCCAGCATTGATGGCTGTGTCCGCCTGCTGCGCGAACGCGGAGAGGAACTGTTTGCCAACTGGGAGCAGGCAATGGAAGCTTTTCATCAGAAGGCTCTGGGTTTACATCACCTGCGCGTCCTGGGCTACGGGCGTGAGCGCGGGCTGGCACTGGAGAATGTGCACGGCCTGGAGCCCAGCAAGGTCTTTGTTTCCACTATAAATACCAATATCAGCGGTTATGAGCTGGCTGAGCTGCTGCGCAATGATCATTCCACTGAACCGGAGATGATCACACCCCAGGGTGTTTTGTGCATGACCGGTATGGGCGACACGGTGGAAACCATGGAGCAACTGGGCGATTCGCTTCTGGCCATCGACCGGCGCCTGCGCCCGGCCAGCGCAGTCAAAATCCCGCTGATGGCTCCCCAGGTGCAATCCAAGGTTCCGATCGCCACAGCAGAGCGCGCTCCCTTCATCAGCCTGCCCATCGAAGACAGCGAGGGCTATGTCATGGCCGAAACCATTGTGGTCTACCCGCCTGGCATCCCAGTGGTGGTGCCCGGTGAATTAATGAATCTGCAAGCGATTCGTTACCTGCTGGCAGCCCGCGAAGCGCACAACACGATCTTGCGCTCCCGCTCGGATATCGACGGGCAGGTCGCCGTGCTGCGTGACGCCTGATATCTGTAGCTTATTGTGTGAAGTTTTTGTAACAAATGCGCGCTTTGCTTGCCCGAGATACAGTGCTGTGACATAATGAAGTGGCTGGATTTAACGCACATGAAAGGAAGCCTGTTATGAAAAAGTCCGTTCTCGCTATACTTTTGACCTTGATGATGGCCTTGTCGTCATTTCCTGCCTTGACGCAGGAACAGCAACCCCCGGTCGAGGATCCGGTGCTGGCAACCGTCAATGGCATTGAGATTACTAAAAGCCAGGTAGAAAGATTAATCCCCCTTTACCTAAACAACCAGTACATCACTGACGCGTCTGATTACAGCACCGTGCTTGAAGTGATGATCCGCCGTGAGGTCTTGCTCAAAAAGGTGCGCGACATGGGTTTTGACCAGTTCAGTCCCCAGGAAGAGGAGGCTTTCGCAGCGGAAGCTGACAAGCAATGGCAGGACGCGCTGAACTATTACGCAGATTATTATCAGTCCGAGGACACCGAGCAAGCGCGCGAAGAGGCCCTCAAACAGGTGGAAGCGCTATTTGCCGGCGAGGGCATCAACTATGAGTTCGTGTTGTCCGATATACGCAATGCCGCTGCCATGGATCGTATGGAAGAGTACCTGCTGGCAGGTTACGAACCCAGCGAGGAGGAAATCCAGAAAACCTTCCTGGAATTCGGCGCCATATATGAACAGAGCTTCGCCAATGAAATCGCTCAGTATGAGTATCTTACCCAGTACGCAGGGCAGAGCAGTTGGTATACCCCTGAGGGCTACCGCGGCGTCATCCACATCCTGCTCAAGCCTGATGAAACTTTGATGGAAACTTATCGCAGCCTGAGCGCCAAGTTTGAAGAACAGCAGCAAACTGATGAGGTTCCATTGGAGAACAGCACGCCTGAAGCCAGCGATGAACCCACAGAACAACAGGAGCCTGAAGTCACCCGGCAAATGGTGGATGAGGCGCGCCAGGCGGTTATGGATTCGCGCAAGGCCGACATCGACATGATTTATGACCGTCTGCAGCGCGGCGAAAGCTTTGTGGATCTTGTAAGGGAATACGGCGAGGATCCGGGCATGACCAATGAGGACAACCTGGCCAATGGTTATGCTGTGCATAGTCAGTCCATCATCTATGACCCCGTGTTCACGGCCGCTGCCTTTGCGGAAAATATGAAAGCGCCTGGTGATGTCAGCCAGCCTGTGCTGGGCAGCTATGGCATCCACATCGTCCAGTACCTGCGTGATGTGCCTTCCGGTCTGATCATGACTGACGCCATCCATCAGGAAATCGAGGACTATCTTCTTGCAATCAAGCAGAATGAGGTGTTTACCGCAGCTTATGAGGCCTGGCAGACCCAGGAGGAGATCGTCTATTTCCAGGATGTCATAGATCAAGTCACCGCCGAAGCTGTCCAAATGCAGCAATCCCCGGAGGACCTGCCGCTGGAGGCGGTGCCGGGCATGGAAGAGAACGAAAACCAGGGCGAGGTCCCGCCGGCGCCCTGACGCTGTTCATCTGTAAAATTCAAACGCCGCCTGCCGGTTGATTGAAGCCTCAAACACATTCTTGTACAATGGAGGCACACAAGGAGGGTTTTGATGGCTTTTGCACACCTGCACCTGCATACGGAGTTCAGCTTGCTGGATGGCGCCTGTCGCATCGGGCCCCTGGCAAAGCGGCTGAAAGAGTTGGGCATGGATGCCTGCGCGATTACCGACCATGGCGCCTTATATGGCGCTGTGGATTTTTACAAGGAAATGAAAGCGCACGGTATCCATCCGGTGATCGGTTGCGAAATTTATCTAACCCAGGACATGCATGAAAAAAGCGGCGCCAACCGCGAATACAGCCACCTGATTTTGCTGTGCGAAAATATGGAGGGCTACAGAAATCTGATGAAGCTCTCCAGCGCAGGCTTCACTGAGGGCTTCTACTATAAGCCCCGGATTGATCTTAAGATGCTTGAAACCCACGCGAACGGGCTGATTGCGGCCTCCGCCTGCCTGTCGGGCGAACTGCCCAAGCTGCTGCTGGAAGGACGATATGAGGACGCCAAGGCCCATGCCTTGTTGATGCAGCGCATCATGGGCAGGGATAATTATTTCATTGAGCTGATGGATCACGCCATCCTGGAGCAAAAACAGGTGATGCCAAAGCTGATCGCGCTGTCTGAGGACACCGGCATCCCTTTGATTGTGACCAATGACTGCCATTACCTTCGGCGTGAAGACGCGCGCGCGCAGGAGGTGCTCATGTGCATCCAGACGGGCAAGACGCTGGAGGACAGCCAGCGCATGCGCATGGAAACAGAAGAAATGTACCTCAAAAGCGAGCAGGAGATGCGTGCGCTGTTCCCCCACCTGGGCGAGGCAATCTCGCGTACCCATGATATAGCCATGCGCTGCCGGGTGGATTTTGATTTCTCCGCCCATCATCTGCCGCATTACATCCCTGACAGGGATACAGGCGAAAGCAATCCGCAGCTGCTCAGCCGGCTGTGCCAGGAAGGCCTCAAAGCCCGCTATCCGGATCAGCCTGAAGCCGCCAGGCAGCGGCTTGCCTATGAACTGGACGTCATCAACTCCATGGGCTTTGTCGATTATTTCCTGATTGTCTGGGATTTTATCCGCTATGCGCGCGAGCACGATATCATGGTAGGGCCGGGCCGTGGCAGCGGTGCAGGCAGCATCGTGGCCTACTGCCTGAACATCACCCAGCTGGATCCGATAAAATATCAGCTGCTGTTCGAGCGTTTTTTGAATCCGGAGCGCGTTTCACTGCCTGATCTGGACATCGACTTGTGTTATGAGCGCCGACAGGAAGTGATTGACTATGTGGCGGACAAGTACGGTCATGACCATGTGGCGCAGATCATTACCTTCGGAACCATGGCCGCGCGCGGTGTCATCCGTGATGTGGGCAGGGTGCTGGGCTACACCTATCAGGAAACCGACAAGGTTGCCAAGCTGATTCCAATGGAGCTGAACATGACGCTGGAGCGGGCGCTGGAGCAAAACCCGCAGCTGCGAGAGCTGAGCATGACCGATCCCCGCGTCAAACGCCTGCTGGATACCGCCGCCCTGCTGGAGGGCATGCCACGCCATGCCGCCACGCACGCCGCCGGGGTATTGATCACGCAGGAGCCATTGACCAACTATGTCCCCTTACAAACCAATGACTCAGTGATTACCACCCAGTATGCGATGGGCAACATTGCCGAGCTGGGACTGTTAAAGACAGATTTTTTAGGGCTGCGAACGCTGACTGTCATCCGTGACGCGCTCAGGCTGATGGAAAGCGCCGGCGTCTTTATGAAAGAGGACCGGATACCCATTGATGACCCGGAAGTTTATCAGATGCTCTCCCGTGGAGACACGACCGGCGTGTTTCAGCTGGAAAGCGCGGGCATGCGCAGCTTTGTCGCAGAGCTCAAGCCTGAACGCTTCGAGGACATCATTGCAGCCATATCATTGTACCGTCCCGGGCCCATGGCCTCTATCCCGCGCTTCATCCAGGGCAAGAATCACCCTGAGACCATTCACTACACCACCCCCGAGCTGGAACCCATTCTGAGCGTCACCTATGGCTGCATGGTCTATCAGGAGCAGGTCATGCAGATTGTGCGCGACCTGGCAGGCTTCAGTTATGGCCGCAGCGATGAGATCCGCCGCGCCATGAGCAAGAAGAAGCACGACGTGATGGCCCGGGAACGCGAAGCCTTTATCCATGGTGATCCGGCCGCCGGCGTGCCCGGCTGTCTGAAAAACGGCATCTCCCTTGCCGCCGCGCAAAGCATTTACGATGAAATGATCGCCTTTGCCAGCTATGCTTTCAACAAATCCCATGCCGCGCCCTACGCCCTTCTAAGCGTCAAGACCGCTTGGCTCAAGTGCCATTATCCCGCGGAGTTCATGGCCGCGCTGATCAACTCCTATCTGGGCGCGACCGGCAAGGTAGCCGCCTATGTGCAATACTGCCGTCGCAATCACATCCCGGTGCTTGCGCCTTCCATCAACCACTCAGGGGTCAAGTTTATCGTGGATGACAGTTCCCATGGCGAGCGGGGCATACGCTTTGGTCTCAATGCCATCAAGAGCCTGGGTGAAAAGGCAGCCCTGGCCATTGTGAAAGAGCGGACCGATAACGGCTATTTCCGGGATATCTTTGACTTCTGCGCACGCCTGCAAGGCGGCGAAGTCAACAAGCGCGCTGTGGAAGCGCTGATCAAGGCGGGAGCATTTGACGGCCTGGGCGGCAAGCGTGTGCAGTGCATGCAAGTGTATGAAGCCGTCATGGACGCTCAGGCCAAAAGCCGGCGTGGCCAGCACCGAAACCAACTCTCACTGTTTGACAGCGCCTTTGAGGACAGCCGGATCGCTTCTCCTCAAGTCTATCCGGACATTCCGGAGTATCCGCTGTCCACACTGCTGGCGATGGAAAAGGAGGTGACCGGGGTCTACATCAGCGGGCATCCGCTGGACGCCTACGCAGGCATGCTGGAGCAATTGCCCTGGTCCACCCAGGCGCTGGAAGATCTGGCCGAACGCGAGGATCGCGGGCTGAATGAGGATGGGCGTCAGGTTGAACTGGGCGGCCTGGTGGCCGGCATCAAACAAAAAGCCACCCGCAAAGGCGACCTGATGGCCTTTGTGACGCTGGAGGACTTAACAGGCCAGGTGGAATGCCTGTTTTTCCCGCGGGTGTGGGAGCAATATGCCCACCTGGTGCGAGAGGATCTGGCGGTGTTGCTGAGCGGGCGCTTGTCCATTCAGGAGGACAAGCCCATCAGCCTGATTGTCAATACCGCGCAGCCGCTGACGCCGGGCGCAAATACGGCGCAGCCCGATCAGGCGCCTGACGAGGCCCTCCTTGCCAAGGACGCGCCAATCAAGCTATACTTAAACATCGACCGCGCGCAAATTCCGGCCTGTGAAGCGCTGCTGAAACGATCGCCAGGCGACGTCCCGGTGTTCCTGCACCTGAAGGCTGAGCGACAAACACTTTTGGCGCCGCGGGAGTGGTGGGTGATGGATGCGCTGGATGCGCGGGCAGACTTGCTGACGATCCTTCACAACAATCAAGTCAAGGTGGTGGACAAGACAAGATGAATAAAATGATGCTGACCGTGCCAGCCAGCAATGAGTGGGGTCTGGTAGTTCGTACTGCCCTGGGAGCGGTGGGTGTAATCGCCAATCTGTCCATGGATGTGATTGACGACTTGCGCACCGCGGTGGAGGAGGCCTTTGAGCTGGTCACCCATCAGGAGCGTCTGGTGGAAAATGTGACCCTGACATGCAAAATGGAGGACGACAAAATTCACATCGCGCTGGAAGCTCAGCGCGCTGCTGATGCCCAGAAGTGCGAAATGAAGGATCCGGAGGTTGCCCAGCTTATCATTGGAACCCTGGTAACAGAAGTAAAGCTGGAAGGGGATCAATGCGGTGTTTACACCGTGCGAATGTCCTTGCCGGCTGGAGCATAGCAGCAATGAACGCAGACGACATTCATAACGCCGCGATGCGGTATGCCACTGAGCGTACCCAGGAAGCCCTTGATGACGCCGTCGCCGTTGCCCTGCCGCTGTGCAATGTGATTGCAGCACGCTTTTCCGGACGGGGCATTGAGCTGGAGGATTTGCGGCAGGTGGCCGCCATGGCGCTGGTCAATGCTCTGCGCGGATTCGATCCGGGCCGGGGTCTTCGCTTTACCACCTATGTCACCCCGACCATTACAGGCACAGTGCGCAACTATATCCGAGACAGAGCCCAACTGGTACGCACCCCAAGGGGGCTGCGCGAGCAGGGTATGCAAATGGACAGGGCGCTTGAACAGATGACCCAAAGGATGCACCGGGAACCTACGATTCCCGAAATCGCCGATCACCTGGGCTGGACGGTCGAGCAGGTGATCGCCATTCACGCCTCACGCGAAAGATCCCAGATTTCTTCCCTTGACGCGCAGGATGAAAATGGCATGAAGATCTTTGACCATCTGGGTATTTCAGAGAAGGGTTTTGAAGATTTTGAAATGCGGGAGGACCTGCGCAAGGCGCTGATGACCCTGACGCAGCAGGAGCGCGCCTTGATCAAATTGCGCTTTCAGGAGCAACTCTCCCAGCAAGCCAGCGCACGCAGGATGAACTTGACTCAAATGCAGGTATCCCGTATGGAACGCCGCGTGCTGCGTACACTCAAGGGCGTCATGCAGGCTTCCTGATATCTGTGATGAAGCGCAGACCGCTGATCGACCGCCTGGTAGATGCCGGGTTGTGCGAGGACAGGAAGCAGGCCGCTGCCCTGGTCATGGCCGGCTTGGTGCTGATCAACGGCCAGCCGGCATTCGCGGGGCAAATGATACGATCTGCTGATGTCATTCGTGTGAAGCGTCAAGGCCTGCCATATGCCTCCAAGGGCGGGCTGAAGCTGGAGGGAGCTTTGGCTGCCTTCGGCGTGGATCCAACAGGCTGTGTTTGCCTGGACGCAGGCGCTTCCACCGGCGGTTTTACAGATTGTTTACTGCAACACGGCGCCCGTTTGGTATATGCTGTGGACGTGGGATATGGCCAGCTGACCGGCGCGCTGCGTCAGGACAAACGCGTAGTCAACCTGGAGCGCACCAACCTGGCCGCCCCGGAGCTGCGCTTGCTCTCCCCCATCCCTCAGCTGGCCACCTGCGATTTAAGCTACCTGTCCCTGCTAGACGCTGTGCCGCTATACAGAGCCATCATGGGCGCGCAGGGCAGTCTGCTGGCCCTGGTCAAACCCTTGTTTGAGATTGAGGATGCGACCGCGCGGCGCGAGGGACACATAGAGGAAAGCGCCTATGCGCCGATGCTGTATCGCCTGGCGGAGCAGCTCAATCAACAGGACAGGACACAGGTCATCAACGTGTGTGCAAGCCCGATCACCGGAAACGCCGGTACGCTGGAGTTCTTTTTTTACCTGGAGTTCGGACCGGTCTCAGATGCGATCGATCTGAAGCAGGCCATTGACCGCAGCGTGGATATCGCGCTGCGCATCCAACCCTACAAGAAGGCAGGTGACCTCACCATTGGATAAGCACGATTCCCTCTGGGATGACCCGCAGTTGCTCAAGAAAAAGCGCATTATCGGCATTCTCAGCATAGCAGGGGTGCTGGCGCTGTTTGTCGTGCTGACCTTCCTGCTGCGCAAGCCGCTGACGGACGCCATCAAAGACAAGGCCAGCTTCCGGGATTGGATGAAGGGAACAGGCTTTTGGAAATATCCGCTGATGGTGGGCATTATGGCGCTTCAGGTCATTGTTGCCTTTATTCCGGGCGAACCTATTGAGATTTTAGCCGGCTATATTTTTGGCGCCTGGGGAGGAATGCTGTTGTGCCTGCTGGGCTCCGCCCTGGGCAGCATGCTGATTATCCTGACAGTGCGCAAGCTGGGGATGAAATTTGTCACGCTGTTCGTAGAACGCGAGCAATTTGAAAACCTCAAGTTCTTTCAGGATACCAAAAAACGTGATCTCACCATCTTCATCGTGTTCCTGATTCCGGGGACACCCAAGGACATCCTGACCTACTTAAGCGGCCTGGTGCCCATGCACATGGGAAAATTCATCCTGATCACCAGCGTGGCGCGCATCCCCTCTGTCATCACCTCTACCATGGGCGGCAACATGCTTGAACGCCAGGAGTATAAAATCGCCATTCTGGTGTTTGGCATCACCGCAGTTTTGACCCTTGGCGCGATGCTGGCGTATAAGGGCTGGCAAAAGCGCCACCAGGAGAAACTTGAAAGCACAGAGCCGGCAACAAGCAGGCTGCATACCGAACCGGACAAACAAACGGCAACTGCGTCTGTCAAAATCCCGTCCTCCAATCCTCAGCAGGTATCCTCCGGGCAAACAGACTCCCAAGGCGCTCTCCCGCAAGACAATCCGGCGCAAGAGACGCAAGCAGAAACAAAGGAAGCTGACCATGTTCAAGCCCAGTGAGCAGGCTCGCCAGTTCGGCGTGACTGCTGTTGAAAACCTCTTTATCACCGAGTACCTGCCCGCCGCGGATGGGGATAAGGTGCGCGTCTACCTGTATGGCCTGTATCGCAGCCAGTTTGAGCAGGAGGGCTTCAGCGTGCCGGAAATGGCAAACACGCTGTCCATGGAAGAAGGCCAGGTGCTGTCCTGCCTGCGCTACTGGGAGCGCCGCCGTCTGGTGGAGCGCGTAGGCGACCAGCCGCCCCAGTACCTGTTTCACAGCATCAATCAGCGCTTTTTGACCGGGCAGGACCAGTTGTCCGTGGATGAGGGCTATGTCGCCTTTTCCGAAGCTGTCAATGCGCAGCTGGGCAGCCGGCGCAAGCTGCGCGAAAGCGACATCGCCATGGCCTATGAGTGGGTGGAAGAAATGGGCTTGCGGCGCGAGGTGGTGCTGATGCTGCTCAACCATTTCGCGGACACGCGCGGAGTGAATTTTTCGTTTAAAAGCGCTCAGAAAACCGCTGTGATGATGCTGGAGGAAGGCATCAAAACAAGCGAAGACGCCGAGCAGTATTTCAGCCATTCCAAGCGCACGCATGCCGGCGCGCGCGCAGTGCTGGCGCAGTTCAACCTGCGCCGGCTGCCAACAGAGCCCGAATTGGCCTTGTACCGCAAGTGGACGGAGCAATGGGGGTTTGATGATAAGGCAATCCTGGACGCGGTGCAGGAAACTGTAGCCGCCAACAACCCTTCCTTTTCCTACCTCAACGGCATCCTGGAGCGGCTGAAGAATAAAACCAGCGCCCGGGACAGCGGGGCGGTGGCCCAGCATTTGCGCCAGGAAGGCGAGGACATCGCCCAGGTCAAGCAGGTGCTTGATGAATTGGGCGGTCCCAGGGTCAGTCCCTATACAGTGTTACCGGCCTACCTGGCGCTGAGGAAGCAGTATTCCCAGGAGATCATCCTGCTGGCCGCGCGGTCTGTGCAAGCGCGCGGGGGCATGTTTGAAGACCTTGCGCCGCGCCTTGCAGCCTGGGTTGAGCAGGGTCTGGA
>JAKPNM010000111.1 GCA_029548395.1 Bacillota bacterium | reverse complement strand
TCTTTCCCAAGATCCGCGAGGTGGTCACCCGCGGCATCAACGTGGTCACCATCGCCGAAGAGATGAGCTATCCGGCGGCCCAGCACCCGGAACTGGCCAGGGAGATGGATGACCTGGCGAAGGATAACGGCGTCAGCATCCTGGGCACCGGCATCAACCCGGGGCTGATGATGGACCTGCTGGCGGTCTGCCTGTCCGGCGCCATGACCCGGGTGGACCATGTGCGCTGCGAGCGCGTCAACTCGCTGAGCCCCTTTGGCGAGACCGTCATGAAGGAGCAGGGCATCGGCATCACGGCGGAGCAGTTTGACCGGGGCGTAAGCGACGGCAGCCTGGCCGGGCACGTGGGCTTCCACGAGTCGGCCGCGATGATCGCCAGGGCCCTGGACCTTCCGTATGACCGCCTGGAGCAGCGGATGCGTCCCATCATTACGGAGATTGACCGCAAAAGCCCCCACGGCTTCGCGCCCAGGGGGCATGTGGCCGGCGTCAATATGACCGCCCGGGCCATGGACGGGGATGAGGAGCGCATCGCGCTGATCCATCCCCAGCAGATCGAGCCCGAACTGGCGGGTGTGGACACCGGGGACTATATCGATCTTCGCGGTGAGCCGCCCGTATCCATGGCGGTCAAACCCGAGGTCAACGGCGGGCTGGGCACCATCGCCATGGCCTGCAACACGCTGCCCTTTGTGGTGGCCGCGCGTCCGGGCCTGCTGACCATGCTGGACATCCCGGTGCCCCGCTGCGTGATGGGCGACTACCGCGAGATCGCTTTCGGGGAGGAAAACAATGGCTAAACAAGGCGACTGGGTGCTGATCAAGAGCACCATTTTGCAGCCGGACCAGCGCGCGCCGCAGGTGCCCGGGGATACCGCCGGGGTCCCCCTGGTCCAGTGGGTCAAGGGCCGGCTGACGGCGGACGCGGACATCGGGCAGCCCGCGCAGGTCATCACGCGCACCGGGCGCCTGGTGTCGGGCGCCCTGGTGGAGGAGGCGCCGGCCTACCGCCACAGCTTCGGCAGCTTCATCCCTGAATTGCTCAAGGTGCAGGAGGGCATCCGCCGGGCCATGTGGGGCGGGGAGGACAGGCCATGAGGGACAACAGCTACAGCGCCGTCATGGCGCGCAGGAACCAGATCATGAAATCGGCCGTGGGGCTGGATTACAGCCAGTTTGAGTCCGGCGGCATCGGCTTTGACTATGAGGGCATGATGGCGGCCACCGGGCTGTCCATGCCGCAGGTGACGGAGGTCATGCGCTCTTTCAACGTCGGGGACACCCCGCTATTGGAACTGCGCAACATCACGGCCCTGGCGCGCAGGTACGCGCCGGAGGGTTTTGGCGCGCGCATCCTGGTCAAGGACGAGGCCTGCAACCCCTCGGGCTCCTTCAAGGCGCGCCGCGCGGCGCTGTCGGTGCACATGGCCAGGGAAATGGGCTACAGGGGCGTCATCACCGCCACCAGCGGCAACTACGGCGCGGCCGTGGTCTCCTGCTGCGCCAAGGCCGGGCTCAAGTGCATCGTGGTGCAGGAATGCTATGATTCCCGGGGCGTCGGCCAGCCCGAGATCATTGAGAAGGCGCGCAAGTGCGAGGCCCTGGGCGCCGAGGTCGTCCAGCTCAGCGTGGGGCCGGAACTGTTTTACGTCTTTTTGCGCCTGCTGGAGGACACCGGCTACTTCAACGCCTCCCTGTACACCCCATACGGCATCCAGGGCGTGGAATCCCTGGGGTATGAGCTGACTGAGCAGTGCCGGCAGAAGTTTGGCCGGGCACCGGACATGGTGGTGGCCACCAACGCCGGGGGCGGCAACCTGACGGGCACCGCGCGCGGCATGCAGAAGGCCGGCTGCGGGGCGCCCGTGGTGGCGGCCAGCGTGGACCTCAAAGGCCTGCACATGGCCAGCGACACCCAGTTCAACCGCAAATCCTTCACCACCGGGCATACCGGCTTCGGCATGCCCTTTTCCACCTGGCCGGACCGTTCCGACGTGCCGCGCTCCGCGGCGCGACCGCTGCGCTATATGGAGCGCTATGTCACCCTGACCCAGGGCGAGGTGTTCTACATGACCGAGATGCTGTCCATCCTGGAGGGCATGGAGCGGGGTCCCGCCGGCAACACCAGCCTCGCCGCGGCCTTCTGCCTGGCGCGCGAGCTGCCGCAGGACGCGCTGCTGGTGGTGCAGGAGACCGAGTACACCGGGGCCGGCAAGCACCAGAACGCGCAGCTGGCCTTCGCGAGGGAGCACGGCATCACGCTGCGCGTGGGTGACCCGGCCGAGCAGGTCCCGGGGCAGAGCATCGTGCTGCCCGAGCATCCGGGCCAGCTGCGGGCCGCGGAGGTCGATCTCAACCGCCTGCGCCGCTCGCTGATCCACAGGGCGCTTACGGACAGCAAGGACATGCCCGGTGAGGCCGACCTGGCCTTCCTGGCCGCGGAGACGCGCACAAGCCCCGCCTTTGTCAGGCAGGTGATCACACAGCTGCTGGAGGACGACAATGAAACGAAATGACGATTACGCGGCGCGCGCCGCCCGCCTGCAGGGTCTGAGCGACGAGGCGCTCCACGCGCGCTTCTGGGAGTTGGCCAAGGCGCTGACCGACCCGCTGCTTCAGATGGGCCGCGAGTACACCTCCCCCTCCATTGAGCGCAGCGTGCTGCTGCGCATGGGCTTTTCCTCCCTGGAGGCCGTGGCGCTGGTGAACAAATGCCTGGAGCACGGGCTGCTGGGCCACGGCGCCGGACATGTGGTGTTCAAGGCGGCCGGCGCCTGGGACCTGGGCGTCCGCGAGGCCGGGCGCAGGCTGATCGCCCTGGAGGACTGGCAGGACATCCGCGCGATGTTCCGGAAAGGAGCGCGCCATGGCTGAGTATCGTTTGGACCCGGACAGCGCGATAGATGTGCGCGAGATCCTCAAGGATCTGGAGCGCTACCGCCCGCGCCGCCGCGGCTGGATCTGGCGCAAGCCCGCGCCGGGCCTCAAAATGGGCGATTTCGTCTACCATGACGCCTCCGAGCCGCTCAAGCGTTCCGTACCCCTGCCGCCCGCCCATCACTTCGGCGGCATCGACCCGCAGCCCGCGCCCGTCATCACGACGGAGATCGCCTCCGGCCGGTTTGAGGATGACATCCGCCGCATGCGCATGGCCGCCCACCACGGGGCAGACCATATCATGGTCATCCGCACCGCGGGCCAGAGCCATTTTGACAGCCTGATCGAGGGCACGCCCCAGGGCGTGGGCGGCGTGCCCATCACCCGCAAGCAGGTGCGCGCCCAGCGCAAAGCCCTGGATTTGATCGAGGACGAGGTGGGCCGGCCCATCAACTACCATTCCTATGTCTCCGGCGTCGCCGGGCCCGAGATCGCCGTGATGTTCGCGGAGGAGGGCGTCAACGGCGCGCATCAGGACCCCCAGTACAACGTGCTCTACCGCAACATCAACATGCTGCGCTCCTTTGTGGACGCCTGCGAGTCCAAGACCGTCATGGCCTGGGGCGGCATGGCGCAGATCGACGGCGCGCACAACGCCAACGCCACCTCCCGGGACGCCTGGAAGGTCATGCCCGAGCTGATGGTGCAGCACGCCATCAACTGCCAGTTCTCCGTGGGCTGCGGCATGCGGCCCGACCTGATCTGCCTGTCCACCGTGCCGCCCACCGCCACCCCCGCGCCCTGTGTTTATATGGACCTGCCCTACGCCGTGGCGCTGCGCGAGCTGTTTGCGGGCTTCCGCATGCGCGCGCAGATGAACACCAAGTACATCCAGTCCTCCACCCGCGAGGCTACCGTCACCCATGTGCTCAACATGCTGATCTCCAAACTGACCTCGGCGGACATCCAGTCCACCATCACCCCGGACGAGGGGCGCAACGTCCCCTGGCACATCTACAACATCGAGGCCTGCGACACCGCCAAGCAGACCCTGATCGGCCTGGACGGGCTGATGCGGATGGTGCAGCTCAGGGAGGACGGCCCCCTGCGTAAGCAGGCGCGCGAGCTCAAGGAGCGCGCTGTCCTGTACATGGAGGAAATGCTCAGCCAGGGCGGCTATTTCAAGGCGGTTGAGAGCGGCCAGTTCGTGGATTCGGGCTTTTACCCGGAGCGCAATGGCGACGGCATTGCCCGCCAGGCGGACGGCGGCATCGGCGCGGGCACCCTGACGCGCCGCGAGGCCGATTACCTGGCCCCGGTCACCGCGCACTATGGCTACAACAACACCGCGCAGTACGGCCTGAAGGAAGGCCGGGATCCGTCAGAACTGATCGGCGGGTGCACCTTCCAGAACCCTGACCTGATCAGCTATATCGACGAGCTGGACGAGGAGGACAATGTCCACCGCCGCATGGAGCAAACCGAGCACCTGCGCCGGCCCGGCAGCAGCCTGGTCAAACCCGAGATGGAGTGGCTGGGCGACGGCACGGTGATGCTGACCCTCTTTTTCCCCGTGGAGGCCAAGCTGGCCCAGGCCGCGGCGCTGGAAGCCGCGCGCAGGATGAACCTCGAGGAGCCCGAGGTCATCTCGGTGGAGATCATGCACCCGGCGGAGGGCACCCGCATCGAGCTCAAGGGGAAATTGCCCTTTGCCCTGAAGGCGGACGAGCTGGTGATCCCCAGGGAGCCCGAGGTGCTGGACGAGGAGCAGATCCGCCAGGCCATCCAGGAGCGCCCCATGAGCGTGGTCGCCGGCACGGTGGGCGAGGACGAGCACTCCGTGGGCCTGCGCGAGATCATCGACATCAAGCACGGCGGCATTGAAAAATACGGCATCAAGGTGCACTACCTGGGCACCAGCGTGCCGCCGGAGAAGCTGGTCAACGCCGCCATTGAGCTGGGCGCGGACGCCATCCTGGCCTCTGCCATCATCAGCCATGACAACATCCATTACAAGAACATCGCGCTGGTGGACCGCCTGGCGCGGGAGATGGGCGTGCGCGACAGGCTGGTCTTCCTGGCCGGCGGCACCCAGGTAAGCTCCGAAATGGCGCGCGAAGCCGGCGCGGACGAGGGCTTTGGCCGGGGCACCAAGGGCGTGCACGTGGCCACCGCGCTGGTCAAAATGAGAAAGAAACTCTAAGAAATCCGCATGAAGCTTGACGTCCTTGTCGCCGAGATCGGCTCCACCACCACCCTGGTCAGCGGCTTTGCCGGGCTGGCCGGGGCGCCGGTATTCGCGGGCCAGGGCATGGCGCCCACCACGGCCCACCTGGGCGATGTCACCCTGGGGCTGAAGGCCGCGGTGGAGGATTTACAGCAAAACCTTGGCGTAAGCGCGCTGTCCTGGGGCAGGATGCTCGCGGCCTCCAGCGCGGCCGGGGGGCTTTCAATGAGCGTGCACGGCCTGGTGTATGACATGACCGCGCGCGCGGCGCAGCTGGCGGCCCTGGGGGCGGGCGCGGTGGTGCGCCAGGTGACGGCGGGCAAGCTGGGGCCCTATGAGCTGAAAGCCCTAAGGCAGCTCTCCCCCAACCTGATCCTGCTGGCGGGCGGCACCGACTTCGGCGACCGGGAGACCGCCGTGTTCAACGCGCGCCAGATCGCGGGCCTCAAGCTGTCCATCCCGGTGCTGTACGCGGGCAATATCGCGGCGGCCGACGAGGTGCGCGGCATCTTTGAGGCGGAGGGCCAGCCGCTTAGCGTGGTGGACAACGTCTATCCCCGCCTGGACGAGCTCAACATCGAGCCGGCGCGCCGGGCCATCCAGGACCTGTTTGAAACGCATATCGTCAGGGCGCCCGGCATGGCGCGCATCCGCCAGATGGTGGGCGGCGCCATCCTGCCCACGCCAGGCGCGGTGATGGAAGCGGTGCGCGCGCTGCATCCGGTGCTGGGGGATCTGCTGGCGGTGGACATCGGCGGCGCGACGACCGACGTGCATTCCGCCGCCCAGGGCAGCGAGGAGATCGCGCGCATCCAGACCCAGCCCGAGCCCTTCTTCAAGCGCACCGTGGAGGGCGACCTGGGCACCTACCTCAACGCCGGGCCGCTGGCGCGTTTGATCGGGCATGGCGTTCTTGAGCGCGAGCTGGGCGTTGACCCGGCCCCGCTGCTCGCGGACTGGCCGCCCATCCCGCACACGGACAGCCAGCAGGCCCTGGCCGCGTGCCTGGCCCGGGAAGCGGGCAGCCTGGCCGTCCGCCGCCACGCGGGCAGCCTGCGCGAGGTCTTCCTGCCCGAGGGGCGCAGGCGCTACGCCCAGGGAAAGGACCTGACCGAGGCCGGGACGCTTATCGCCACCGGCGGCGCGCTGACCAGGCTGGAGGGCCGGCGGGGCGTCCTGGCCGCCCTGCGCGACCTGAACACAAGCGGGCGGATGCTCTATCCCAAGCCGGGCGCGCTGCGGGTGCTCAGCGACAGGCGCTACCTGATGGCGGCGCTGGGTGTCCTGAGCCGCGAGCATCCGCAGGCCGCGCTTCATATGCTGCTGGACAGCCTTGCTGAGGAGACGCTTTCATGAACATGCCCATGATCCAGGCCAACATCGGAATTTTGCAGGAAAACGCCCGGGTCATCCTGGATGCCTGCCGAAAGCAGGGCGTGCAGCTGGCCGCGGTCACCAAGGGCGTTTGCGCGGAGCCCTGCATCGCCCGGGCCCTGCTGGACGCCGGGGCGGACATGCTGGCGGACGCCCGGATCCCGAACCTGAGAAGGCTGCCGCCGGACAAGCCCAGGATGCTGCTGCGCATCGCCGACCCGCAGGAGGCGGAGGCCGTGGTCAGCAGCTGCGAATACAGCCTGCAGTCTACGCCCCAGGCGCTAGCCGCCCTGGGCAGGGCGGCCCGCAAGCTGGGCAAGCGCCACCAGGTCATCCTGATGATCGACCTGGGGGACCTGCGCGAGGGCATTTTCTACCAGGACGGGGACCGGATCCTGGACACGGCCGCCCTGGCGCTGTCCCAGGAGGGGCTGAGCCTGGCAGGCCTTGGCGCCAACCTCACCTGCTTCGGGGGCATCCTGCCGGACGAGCACAACATGGGCATCCTGCTGGGCTGGGCGCGGCGGATCCGCGAGCGCTTTCACATCCCGCTGCCCCTGGTGTCCGGCGGCAATTCCTCCAGCCTGCACCTGCTGCTGAATGGCAGGCTGCCCCGGGGCATCAACCACCTCAGGGTGGGCGAGGGGCTGCTGCTGGGCATGGACACCTCGGTGGGCAAGCCGATGGCGCAGCTGAGCCAGCGCGCGTTCACCCAGTATGCCCGCCTGGTGGAGGTGTATCATAAGCCCTCCAGGCCTGAGGGCAAAACCGGCCCCAACGCCTTTGGGGAATCAGTGTCCTTTGAGGACCGCGGTCCCATGGCGCGGGGCATCCTGGCCATCGGCCGGCAGGACACCGACCAGGGCGCCCTGACGCCAAGGGATGAACGGGTCAGGGTGCTGGGCGGCAGCTCCGACCACCTGCTGGTGGACCTGACCCAGGCCCCGGGCTGCCAGGTCGGGGACGTGCTGGGCTTTTATCCGGGATACAGCGCGATGCTCAGGGCCTACACCAGCGCCTACGTGGCCAAATCCTGTATTGATACGGAAGGAAACCTTAGCCATGAATGATCTCCTGGTCGTCGCCCTGGGGGGCAACGCCCTGCAACGGGGTCAGGGGCCTTATGACGCGGACAGCCAGCTGGCGGTTGTCCGGGAGACCTCAGCGCAGCTGGCCCGCATCCTCAAAACCGGGCGGCGCCTGGCCGCACGGCCGTCATCGCCAGCCTGGAAAAGGCCTGGGAGGGCGCGCAGGGCCGGGCCGGCACCATCCTGCGCAGCCGCTGATGGTGGGCCCCGGATGTTTTTCTCCTGTATTTCTGCTGTTTACTTTATATTTCAACCATTTTCCACATTGAAGCCGGCGCGCGGCCGTCCTATGATGCCTGCAATGGCGATGACCGGGAACGTGTAGCGGTCGGACATCCCTCAAAGCGAGCGCCCGATGGTGAGAGGGGCGCAGGGATCAGGACAGGCGAGTTCCTCCCGCGAGCCGCAGGCTGAACATGAAGTAGGCTGTGCCGGGGCCCTGCCGTTAACAGGGGAGGCAATGTTGGTTGCCCTGAGCTGTCGTGCGACAGGAAATTGAGGTGGTACCGCGGTATATCCGCCCTCTGCAAGAGCAGAGGGCGTTTTATTTTCAGCAAGGAGGAACAGGCATGAAACGCATGACAAAGGCATTGATTGCCCTGGTGCTGGTGGCGGCTGTGATAGTGGCAGGCGTGTTACTGATGAAAAAGGACAAGAAAACGGTGATCGGCATCGTTCAGATCGTCAACCACAAGGCCCTGGACGCGGCCAGGGAAGGCTTTTTGAGGGCCCTGGCCGAGGAGGGCTATGAGGACGGCAAGAACATCAAGGTGGATTACCGCAACGCCCAGGGCAACCAGGACACCCTCTCCAGCATCGCCTCCTATTTTGTAGGGGAAGGCGTGGACCTGATCCTGGCCATTGCCACGCCCTCGGCCCAGGCGGTGGCCGCCAAAACCGACACCATCCCCATCCTGGGCACGGCCATCACCGACTACGTGGAGGCCAAGCTGGCCAAATCCAATGAGGCGCCGGGCTACAACGTCTCCGGCACCACGGACATGAATCCGGTGGAAGCCCAGGTGGGCATGATCCAGCGCCTGGTGCCCGAAGCCCGGACCATCGGCCTGATCTACACCGCCAGCGAGGTCAACTCCCAGATGCAGGCGCGCCTGGCCAAGGAGGAAATCGAGCGCCTGGGCCTCCAGTGGAAGGAGGTCACCGTCAACAGCTCCAACGAGGTGCAGCAGGCCGTCAGTTCCCTGGTGATGGACGTGGACGCCATCTACATCCCCACGGACAACACCCTGGCCTCGGCCATGCCCCTGGTATATGAAGCGGCCCTGACAAAAAAGGTGCCCGTGGTGGCAGGGGACGGCAACATGGTGATGGCCGGCGGCAACTTCACCCTGGCCATCGACTATGAGATGCTGGGCTACCAGACCGGCAAGATGGCCGTGGCCGTGCTGCGGGACAGGGCGGATGTCTCCGCCATGCCCATCCAGAGCCAGAGCCAGTATAATTATTACATCAACAAGACCGCCAACGAGGCCATGGGCATCGTGATTCCCGAGGACCTCAAGCCCTACGAAGCGGAGATGCTGGCCACCTCTGCCCCCTGAAGAATACAAAATGATCACAGGCTGCCGGCCAAAGCGCGGCGGCCTGTTTTTATTGCTGCTTTCCTCTGTGTCAGGGCGCCGGTGTGTGCTGCGGCATGGGCGTCAGCCCGGGCTCAATTTTCGCAGTATCCAAAAAGCTGTATTCCCAGCCGGGCTTCAGAGGCTCATTGCGAAAGGACATCATCTCGGCCACCGTGACCAGCTGGTAGCCCTTCTCGATCAGGGCGGGCACCAAGGTCTGCATCGCCCGGCCGGTGGAATCCCACACATCGTGGCAGAGGATGATCGCCCCGTTTTGGGCCTGGGAGAGGATGGTGTCGATGGTTTTGCTGGCGCTGCGGGTCTTCCAGTCCAGGGAATCCACCGACCACAGAATCACCGGCAGCCCCAGCTCGGTGACCGTCCTGCGGGAGAGGCGGTTCAATGCGCCATAGGGCGGGCGCAACATGGTGACAGTCTGGCCGGTGACCTCCTGGATCTTGTCCATGGTGCGCGTGATTTGCGACCGCACGGCGGACTGGGAAATTTCCCTCAGGTTGGGATGGGACCAGGTATGCGCGCCGATCTGGTGGCCGCTCTGGGCGATGCGCCTGAGCACCTCCTCATTGCCCTGGATGTTCTTGCCCAGCACGAAAAAGGTGCCCCGCGCGCCATGGGCCTCCAGGGCTTCCACCACCAGCAGCGAATCGGGATGGGGGCCGTCATCAAAAGTCAGGGCCAGCATGGGCTTGTTGGGGTCAATGCCGCGGGCGAGCGCGTTTTGCCGGGTCAAATCGGGCGTGGGCGCCGGGCTGGGCGTAATGACCTCGCGGGGCGGCAAGCCGTTTTCGAATTCCAGATACTCCTTCATCATGTAGCCTTCCCTGCCGTCGGGCGTCCTGACCCGGCAAAATATCTCGCCGTCAGCCAGCACGGAGACCCTGGTGCCGGTCCTGTAGCGGCCCAGGGATTTCGCGTCCTGGTCCGCCTGCGCGCGCAGGTGCAGCGCGCCGCCCCTGACGAGCGCCGTGTATTCCTGGGCACAGGCGGGCACAGCCAGGCCGGACAGCGCCAGCATGCACAGGAAAAGAGCCAACCGCTTCCTCATAGAAACCTCCGGATGTCGTCATCATACCCATCAAACGCGCCATGGTCAATAGAGCCTGCACGGCGCGCCGTTTTTGTTTTTGAAGTGTTTTCTCTTGTTTTGCCCCGGATTTTACCAGATTTGACATTGAGCGGTTCTGTATACAGGCTTAGTATTGTCGCAATGGCGATGACCGGGAACAGGTAGCCCTCCCAGCGCCCCGCAAGAGAACTGCCGGACGGTGCAAGGCAGCAGGGGGACAGGATGGTGAGTACATCCCGCGAGCCGCAGGCTGAACCACAGTAGGCCGAGCCGGACGCCCGCCGTTACCCGGGCAGGCAATGTCAGTTGCCATAGAGCTGTCTGATGACAGGAAATTGAGGTGGTACCGCGGTTGATCCGCCCTCTGCAAGCGCAGGGGGCGTTTTTGTAAGCGGACATCAAGCATTACGCGAAACGGAGGAGGACACACATGAAAAAAATGAAGAAGAAGACCAAGGGACTGATCGTTCTGGCGCTGGTTCTCGTGCTGGCGGTGGGCGCCTACCTGGTGTTCCAGCCCAAAAAGCAGCTGTCTGTGGGCATTTTGCAGTTTGTGCAGCATCCGGCCCTGGACGCGGCCCGGGAGGGCTTTATCAAAGCCCTGACCGAGGAGGGCTATGAGGACGGCAAAAACATCCGCATCTCCTATCAGAACGGCCAGGCCAGCCAGGATACCTGCGCCAGCATCGCGGACATGTTCGTGGCTGACAAGGTCGACCTGGCCCTGGGCATCGCCACCCCGGCCGTCCTGGCCCTGGCCGGCAGGACGGACAGCATTCCCATCCTGGGCACCGCGGTCACGGACTATGTGGCGGCCAAGCTCATCAACAGCAACGAGGCCCCGGGGCTCAATGTGTCGGGCACCACGGACATGAACCCGGTGGCGGAGCAGATCGCCCTGCTGCATCGCATGGTGCCCGATGCCCGGCGGGTAGGCCTGCTGTACACCGGCAGCGAGATCAACTCCCAGATCCAGGCCAGGCTGGCCAAGGAAGCCCTGGAGGAGCTGGGCCTTGCCGTGGTGGAGCTGACCGTCACCAGCTCCAACGAGGTCCAGCAGACTGTCGTAAGCCTTCTTGACCAGGTGGACGTCATCTATGTGCCCACGGACAACATCATCGCCTCCGCCATGCCCCTGGTAGCCCAGGCCGCCCTGGACAAGGGCGTCCCGGTGGCCTGCGGCGAGGAGGGCCAGGTGCACTCCGGCGGCACCTTCACCCTGGGCATCAACTATTTCCGCCTGGGAGAGCAGACCGGCCACATGGCGGCCAAGCTGCTCCGGGGCGAGGCCAAGGTGGCTGCCATGCCCATCCAGAGCCAGACGGAGTTTGAGTACCTGATCAACAAAACCTACTGCGAGGCCATCGGCCTTGAGATTCCGGAGGACCTGCTGCCCTTCGCCCAGTCCTTCTGACGCATCACCCCGCCGACCATCGCCCCGCCCCGCCTGGGGCGGGGCAGCAAAGGAAGACCATGGAATATGTACTGCTGAACGCCCTGTCACTGGGCCTGATCTGGTCCATCATGACCATGGGGGTTTATATCACCTACCGGGTGCTGGATGTGGCCGACCTGTCCGTGGAGGGCACCATCACCCTGGGGGCCGCGGTCTGCGCCCGCCTCATGGACCTGGGCCTGAATCCCTACCTGTCGCTGCTCTTATGCCTGGCGGCAGGCGCTCTGGCAGGGCTGGTCACCGGCCTTCTGCACACCAAGCTGCGCATCCCGGCCCTGCTCTCCGGCATCCTCACCATGATTGCCCTGTATTCCGTCAACCTGAAGATCATGGGCGTGGCCAACCTGCCCCTTTTGCGCATCCCGACCGTCTTTTCCATGGTGGGCGGGCTGCTGGGCCTGAGCAAGGCGCTGGCCACCATCCTTTTGAGCGGCGTCCTGGCCCTGGGCCTGGCCTTTGCGCTCTATTGGTTCTTCGGCACCCAGATCGGCAGCGCCATCCGGGCCACCGGCAACAATCCCCATATGGTCAGGGCCCAGGGCGTGAATACCGACACCACCCTGATCCTGGGGCTCATGCTGTCCAATGCCCTGGTGGCATTCTCGGGCGGTCTCATCGCCCAGGACCAGGGCTTTGCCGATGTGCAAATGGGCATTGGCGCCATTGTGATCGGCCTGGCCTCCCTGATCATCGGCGAGGTCGTCCTGGGCCAGCGGCACTTCATGGCGCGGCTCATCTCCCTCATCATAGGCGCCATCCTCTACCGGCTGATCATCGCCATGGTGCTGCGCATGGGCATGCCCGCCGACGACCTGAAGCTGTTCACCGCCATCACCGTGGCCCTGGCCCTGTCCCTGCCACGCTTGCAAACCCTTTGGGCGAAGAACGGCGCCAGCGCCAGGGGAGGGAAATAGGCCATGCTTCAGATCACCGGCTTGAACAAAATATTCAGCCCGGGCACCGTCAACGAGCGGCTGGCCCTGGAGGACATCAACCTGCACCTGCTGCCGGGGGACTATGTCACCCTCATCGGCGGGAACGGCGCCGGCAAGTCCACCCTGCTCAATGTGATCTCCGGGGTGCACCGCCAGGACAGCGGGAGCATCTACCTGGACGGCAAGCGCATCGACCACCTGCCGGAGCACCGCCGGGCAGCCGACCTGGGCCGGGTGTTTCAGGATCCCCTCATGGGCACCGCCGCGGACATGGAAATCCAGGAAAACCTGGCGCTGGCCGCCCTGCGGGGCAAGCCCCGGGGCCTGGCCTGGGGCGTGAGCGCCCAGGACAAGGCCCTGTTCCACCAGCGCCTGGCCGAGCTGGACCTGGACCTTCAGGACCGCATGGCCACCAAGGTGCGCATGCTCTCCGGCGGCCAGCGCCAGGCGCTGACCCTGCTGATGGCCATCCTCAAGACGCCCAAGCTGCTGCTGCTGGATGAGCACACCGCGGCCCTGGATCCCAAGACCGCGCGCAAGGTGCTGGAGCTGTCGGACCACTTTATCTCCAGCATGAAGCTGACCTGCCTCATGGTCACCCACAACATGCGCGACGCCATTCAGCATGGCAACCGCCTGATCATGATGAGCCAGGGCAGGATTATCCTGGATGTGGAAGGCGAACAGAAAAAGAACCTGACGGTCGAACAGCTCGTGCAGATGTTCTCCCTGCGTTCAGGCGAGGAGCTTGTCAACGACCGGATGATGCTGGGTTAACCGGATCAGAGAATGCAGCGGTCCGTGGCCAGCCAGTGATTCAACTGGCTGGTATAGTCACGCCCGCTGGCCCTTTGGATGGCTGCCAGGAAGTCCGTCCGGTCGATGCTGCGCCCGGCAAACTGGCCCAGCAGGGCCTTCAGCGCAGAAAAAAAGGCGTCCTTTCCGATGTCCTGCTTGATCTTGTCCATGATCAGGCCGGATTTGCCGTGGATGACAGCGGAATTGTAGTCATAGCCGTCCGGGTACTCCATCAGGCGCCTAAACTCGGCCTCCGGGACGTCGATCGCCGTGCGCAGCCCCTTTTCGCAGGCTTCCAGATACATGCGCAAGTCTTCCTGATGAAGCGCGGGGTCCGGGGTCAGCTCGGCGTCGGTGGCCAGCCCCAGGCCGATGGACAGCCAGCCGGTCATCTCGCGATCCCTGACATACTCGCCCCAGTATTCATGGCAGATCTCGTGGGCAATGATCCAGTTGTTGCCCATGAGCACGGCATCATCCGGGCGCTGGTGCAGGGCCAGCACGCCGCTTGCCAGCGGGGCCCCGCCATGCCAGACATCGCTCCCGGGGACAAAGGTCAGGCTTTGATACGGGAAAAAACCAAGCAGGCGCACGCAGGCCGCCAGGTCCTCTTTGGCATGCCCGAGCACCGCGCGCGCCAGGGCGGAGTTTTGCGGATAGTGAAGGCAAAACAGGTCGATCTCTTCAAAGCGGTCGGTCAGGTAGGGAAAGGCGTCCGACAGGACCAGCGCGAAGCTGTCCACCGTGTCTTCCCGGAAGACGCCTTCGCGCAGCCTGCCGGTCGCCAGGACCGTTGCACGGGGCGAGGACAGGCGCACCTGAACATCACAGGGGACGTCCTGACGGGCCAGCGCGGGATAAAAATCCCGCACGACAAACAACCCCTCGGGCATAAAGTCCAGCTTCCCATAGGGCACCATGCCCTGAAAGGCGCATCGGTCCCGTCCTTCTGTAAAAACAAAGCGCTCATCCGCGGCCAGGACAGGCCCCTCGCCGCCTGTGGCGCGGCAGGCGCCCGATATCCGCAGCCGGCCTTCCTGAGCGTCATCCTCCACTGAGATATCATACAGCAAACGCATCGCTAATCCTCCATGAGCTCCTGCAAACGCTTCTCGTCCACCGCGCCGAAGGCAGCCTCCGGCATCGCGGTAAAAGCCATGGACTCCTGGGTCACGGGATGGGCGAAGCCCAGGGCGCAGGCGTGCAGCATCAGCCGCGGCGCGGCCGGCAGGCCCTTTTGGCCGTAGATGGGATCGCCCAGCACCGGGTGGCGGGCGCTTGAGAAATGCACGCGGATCTGGTGGGTGCGCCCGGTGACCAGGCGGATGAGCACCAGCGCGCTTTTTTCATCCTGGCGCACCAGCCGCCAGCAGGTCAGCGCGTCCCGCCCGCCGGGCACCACGGCCATCTTTTTGCGGTCCCGGGGGCTTCTGGCGATCGGGCCGTCATAGCGCCCTGAGATCTCCTTCATTTGCCCGGCGACCACCGCCAGGTAGTGCTTTTTGATCTCCCGCTGCGCCAGCGCGCGGGACAGCGCCAGGTGGGCGCGGTCGTTCTTGGCGATGAGCATCAGTCCCGAGGTGTCCTTGTCCAGCCTGTGGACGATGCCCGGGCGCTTTTGCCCGCCGATGCCCGACAGGCTGTCCAGGCGGAACAGCAGCGCGTTGACCAGGGTGCCGTCAGGATTGCCCGCCGCGGGATGCACCACCAGCCCGGCCGGCTTGTCAATGACCGCCAGCGCCTCGTCCTCATACAGCACATGGATGGGGATATCCTCCGCCTGCGCCTCGGACGGCAGGGTTTCCGGCTGATCCAACACCACTTCATCCCCAATATTCGGGACAAAAGAGGGCTTGGTCACCACAATCCCCTTGACGCGCGCGCGGCCCTCGCGGATCAGCCGGGCCGCCCGGGAACGGCTGACGCCCTGCGCGGCCAGCAGCACATCCAGGCGCTCCCCGTTGCCCCTGGCGCAAATCTCAGCCATGGCGCGCCTTCCCTCCCGGCAGCAGCGCGCAAAACGCCAGCAGCAGGGCCCCCAGGGTCAGGCAGGCGTCGGCCAGGTTGAACAGCGGGAAGCGGAACAGCAGCAGCTGCAGGTAATCGCTGACCGCGCCGTGCAGCACGCGGTCCGTCAGGTTGCCCAGCGCGCCGCCCAGCATCAGGCCCGCGCCCAGCGCCTCCGGGCGCGTGAGGCGCAGCCCGCGCGCATAAACGCCGCCCAGCAGCACCAGCGCTACGGAAACCAGCAGGCTGACCTCAGGCCGGCTGTCCAGCAGGCCGAAGGCCACGCCGCGGTTTTGCGCGTAGGCCAGCCCCAGCACGCCGGGCAGCAGCGCGCGCGGCCCGCCCAGGGGAACCAGCTTGAGCGCCAGGTCGCAGACGGCCGTGCCCAGCGCCACGAACGCGAGAAAATGTATCATATAGCCATTATAAAGCGCCGCTTCAGGTTTGCAAGCCCGGATAAAGCGCGCCCGGAGCGGGTACAATCCTGACGAAGCATGCACCATCCATGCCACCGAAGGAGGAACCCATGAAAATGTTTCTTGCGTTTGTTCTGGTCATGGTGATTGCCCTGGGCGCGTTTTTCGCGCTGAAAAACATGAGGCAGTCCGCGGCGCCCGTGGAAGAGGCCCCGGCGCAGACCGGAACCGTCTATTTTGCCGGCGGCTGCTTCTGGGGGGTGGAGCACATGATGTCGCTGGTGCCCGGCGTCCTCAGCGCGCGCAGCGGCTATGCCAACGGCACGCTGGAGAACCCCGCTTACGAGGCGGTCAAGACCGGCGCCACCGGCCACAGGGAGACGGTGGAGGTCACCTACGACCCGGACCTGGTCAGCCTGGAGGAGCTGGTGGCGCTGTTCTTCTCCTCCATTGACCCGACGGTGGAGAACCGCCAGGGAAACGACGTTGGCAGCCAGTACCAGACCGGCATCTACTACCGGTCGCAGGAGGACGGGCAGCTCATCCGCCGCCTGGCGCAGGCCGAGCGGGCCAGGCACCCGGCCTTTTATGTGGAGATCGGGTCGCTGACCAGCTTCTGGCAGGCCGAGGACTACCACCAGGACTACCTGATCAAAAACCCCGGAGGATACTGCCACCTGACGCAGGACGATTTTGACCGCGCCCGGGCCACCGGCAAACAGCCCGCGCCGCGCAAGGCCGAGTACCGCGCCATCAGCCCCGCGCAGGCCAGGGAGGCCATGGACGCGGGGGCAGCGCCCATATTGGTGGACGTGCGCGAGCCCTACGAGTTCGCCGCCGGCCGCATCCCCGGCGCCGTCAACCTGCCCCTGGCCAGCCTGGTCAGCCTGGCGCAGGAGCAGCTGCCTGACAAGGACGCGCTGATCTACCTGTATTGCCGTTCCGGCGCGCGCAGCCGCACCGGCGCCCTGCAGCTGATCAAGCTGGGCTATACCAACCTGTACGACCTGGGCGGCATCATCAGCTGGCCGTACGAGGTCGAGTAAGCCGGATACCGGCAATGACCGCCCGCCCCCGGGCAGCGTAAAAAACAGACAGCAATCACAAGGCCCCCGCCACGGCAAGCGGCGGGGGCTTCGTTCAGCGCTGATTCAGAACCACATATAAATCTACATATTGTATTAATTTTCTTTTTCCCCTTGTTTTATTACTATATTTTGTGGTACAGTGTTCAGGCTTCACAAGAGAGCCGGGAGGCTCTCAAATACTCGCAGGAGAATGATATGAGGGTACAGAAACGCAACTACATGATTGTGGACTACAAGGAGGCCACCATCGCCAAGGCCATCCGCAAGGCCATGTCGGAAACGCTGGCCGGGGTGGACGAGGCGCTTTCATACGAGCTGGCCGCCCGCGTGACCGAGATCCTGACCAAAAAAGGCGCGGAAATCGTTGCGGTGGACGAGATTCAGAACCTTGTGGAAGACCTGCTGATGCAGCATCGCAGGGACGCCGCCAAGGAATACATCATCTACCGCTATGAGCGCGACAAGGAGCGCCGGAAGGAAGCCCTCCAGGCGGCTGAAACGGAGCAGGAGACCAGCCTGCCCTTGCTGCGGGACGAGTTCATCTCCCGCTACAAGCACCTGCCCAACCCCATGGGCCCCCTGGGCAGCTTTGTGTACTACCGCACCTATTCCCGCTGGCTGAGCGAGGAGATGCGGCGCGAGTACTGGTGGGAGACCGTGCGCCGCGCGGTGGAGTACAACTGCAACATCGTGCCCGGCACCCCGCGCGCAGAGGCCGAGGAGCTGTTTGACAATGTGTACAACATGAGGCAGTTCCTCTCCGGCCGGACCTTCTGGTCGGGCGGCACGGAGGCCAGCCTGCGCTACCCCATGAGCAACTTCAACTGCGCCGGCCAGGTGATAGACGATTTTACGGCCTTTGACGAGCTGTTCTACCTGCTGATGGTCGGCGCGGGCGTCGGCGTGCGGGTGACCATGGACGACGTCGCCAAGCTCCCCCCCATCCGCACGGACATCCAGGTGTTCCATCAGGCCTATGAGCCCGTGCCCCGCGATGAGCGCAAGGACATGACGACGCTTGACTTCACCGGCAAGAAGAACGTGGTGGAGATCGTGGTGGGCGACAGCAAGGAGGGCTGGCAGGACGCGCTGAACTATTTTTTCAAGCTGCATTACGCCAAGCGTTACCGCGATACCGACACCATTTACATCAACTACAACAACGTGCGCCCCAAGGGGGAGAAGCTCAGGGTGTTCGGCGGCACCGCCAGCGGGCATGACAGCCTGAAGAACATGTTCATCAAAATCAAAAACGTCTTCAACCGCGGCGGCGAGGGCCCGGGCTCCTGCAGGCTCAAGCCCATCGACTGCCTGGACATCGCCAACATCATCGGCGAGAACGTGGTCTCCGGCGGCGTGCGCCGCACGGCGGAAATGGTCATGATCGACGCCAGGGACCAGGACGCCATCGCCGCGAAAAGCGATCTCTACATCCGCACGGAGGACGGCAGCTGGGTGATCGACCCTGAGATCGCCCACCGCCAGGTCAGCAACAACTCCATCTACTTTACCAAAAAGCCCGGCCGCGAGGAGCTCAGGGGCATGCTGCAGGCCATGCGCAACTCGGGGGAGCCGGGCTTTGTCAACCAGGAGGCCGCGGCCAAGCGGCGCCCCAACTTCAATGTGGTCAACCCCTGCGGCGAGATCCTGCTTGACGCGAACGGCCTGTGCAACCTGACCACCGTCAACGTGCTGAGCTTTGTCAAGGATGACGGCAGCCTGGACATGAACGGCCTGCTGCGCGCGATGTGGCTGTCCGCCAGGGCGGGGCTGCGCATGACCTGCCTGGAACTGGAGCTCAACCGCTGGGACACCATACAAAAGCGCGACCGGCTGCTGGGCTGCTCCCTGACCGGCTGGCAGGACGCCATGAACGCTGTCGGATACGGCATGGCCGACCAGGCGCGGCTGCTGCGCACCCTGCGCGAGGCGGTGCACGCCGCCGGCACGGGCTACGCCAAGGAGCTGGGGATCAACAGCCCCCTGCTGATGACCACGGTCAAGCCCGAAGGCACGCTCTCCCAGCTGCCGGGGGTCAGCTCCGGCGTCCACTTCTCCCACGCGCCCTACTATGTGCGCCGCGTGCGCATTTCGGCGGACGATCCCCTGAGCAAGGTGGTGCTCAAACTGGGCTGGCCCGTGCATCCGGAGGTCAACCAGACATGGGAGAACGCCAAGACCTATGTGGTGGAGTTCCCCATCCGGGCGCCGGAGGGCAAGACCAAGTCCGATGTGTCGGCGATTGAGCAGCTGGAGATCTACAAGATGTTCATGCACAACTATGTGGACCACAACTGCTCCATCACCGTGCATGTGCGCGATAATGAGTGGGACCTGGTGGAGGACTGGCTGTGGAACAACTGGGACGACTGCATCGCCCTCTCCT
Source organism: Bacillota bacterium (assembly GCA_029548395.1). GTDB lineage: Bacteria > Bacillota > Clostridia > Christensenellales > Aristaeellaceae > UBA6115. The sequence goes on along the minus strand of JAKPNM010000111.1, from coordinate 5,812 downwards.
TCCTGCCCTATGACGACAGCTTCTACGAGCTGCTGCCCTATGAAGCCATCACCAAGGAGGAATACGAGGAGCGCGTGTCGCAGATGAAACCCTTTGTGTCCTCCCTGCTCAAGCAGTTCGAATCCGGCGATGACAACCGCGAGCTGGACCAGGAATGCGCCAACGGGATCTGCCCGGTCCGCTGATACTGATGTAAAGCTTGTTTGCATCCAAAGAAAAAACCCGGGGCCTGCCCGGGCTGGACTATATACTACAGGACAATATGCATAGCTGCTGACCTGGCGCGACGACGCAATCAAGATTCGAATCAGCATCAATCCCACCAAAAATACCACAGCCCGGCGCCTGACAGCGCTTGCGCCAGGTCCCCGGCCGATTCAAAGCCGAGATAAAGGTCCTCGCAAAACGCCAGCATCTCCTGCGCCAGGGGCAGGGCCTCCTGTGGGCTTTGCGGCGGTCGGTCCACCAGCAGGCTCAGCGAATCGCTGGTCATCAGACAGGGCACGGCGCCAAATCGGTTTTGCCAGTCGCGCAGCGCCGCGGCCTGCTCCGCGGGCGGGGGACAATCGTTCCAGCCGCCAAAGGGCACCAGGGCGGGCACCTGCCAGGGCGCGTCCGCCCTGAGGGTGACAAGCAGCCACTCCTGCGCGAACGGAACGCTTGGATACGCCATATCTCGCGACAGGCGAACAGCGGCGGGCGGCGGGACATCCATCCCTCCGGCGTTCTGCGCGTACAGCGCTTCCGCGGCCTTGAGCGTGTCCGGCAGGGAGGCGGCGTGCAGGTTCTCCCGGACGGTAAACGTGAGGTTCTCGTCCACCGCAATGATGAGCGGCACCTTTCCCGCGGCATACGCCGCGCAATACCAGCGCATCAATTCACTCTCCTCCGCCTCCCCGGGGGACAGCAGGGTGTAATCCTCAATGGGCAGCAGCTCAAGCAGCGCCCGGGTATCAGGCAGGCTGCTGGTCTTCCTTTCCGGCAATCCCCAAAACGCGCCGGCATCCGCCAGCGCGTTCGGCGCCGCCAGCAGCATCGCCAGCAGCAGGACAAGAAGGATGGCCATTTTTCGCTTGTGCCTCCGTATCAGCATTGAATCATATCATTGTTTCATCCGGCGCCTGGCCGGCGCGGATCATCCGGTCGATGGCGCGCGCGGCGTCCTTGCCCGCGCCCATGGCCTGGATGACGGTGGCTGAGCCGGTCACCACGTCGCCCCCGGCGTAGACCCTGTCGCGGCTGGTCAGGCCCTCCGGCCCGGTCACCACGATGCCGCCCCGGCGGTCGGTCTCAAGCCCCGGTGTGGTCAGGCGGATCAGGGGGTTGCTGGAGGTGCCGATGGCGATGATCACCACATCCGCGGACAGCTCATGGTTGCTGCCGGGCTGCTCCACCGGGCGCCGGCGCCCGGTGGCGTCCGGCTCGCCCAGGGTCATGCGGACGCATTCCAGCCCGCGCACCCAGCCCTTGTCATCGCCCAGCACGCGGACCGGGTTGGTGAGCATGCGGAAGATGATGCCCTCCTCCTGCGCGTGGTGGACCTCCTCCTGCCGGGCGGGCAGCTCCTTCATGCTGCGGCGGTAGACGATGCTGACCTCCTGCGCGCCCAGGCGCCGGGCGCAGCGCGCGGCGTCCATGGCCACGTTGCCCCCGCCCACCACGGCCACATGATGGCCGCGCATGACCGGGGTGGACGCGTCCTCCTGGTAGGCCTTCATCAGGTTGATGCGCGTGAGGTACTCATTGGCCGAGTACACGCCCTTGAGCGTTTCGCCCGGGATGCCCATGAAGCGCGGCAGCCCGGCGCCGGAGGCGATAAAGACCGCCTCAAAGCGCTGCAGCAATTCATCAACGGTCAGGGTCTTCCCGATGACGGTGTTGAGCCTGATCTCCACGCCCAGGCGCCTCAGGGCCTCCACCTCGTCCATGACGATGTCCTTGGGCAGGCGGAACTCCGGGATGCCGTAGCTGAGCACGCCGCCGGGCAGGTGCAGGGCCTCAAACACGGTCACGGCATAGCCCATGCGCGCCAGCTCGCCCGCGGCGGTCAGTCCGCCCGGCCCCGCGCCCACCACCGCCACTTTGTGCCCGTTGGGCTGCGGCCGCGGAGGCACCTCACAGGCGCTGTGGCGGTACCAGTCCGCGGCATAGCGCTCCAGGCGGCCGATGGCCACGGCCTCGCCCTTGACGGCGCGCACACACTTTTGCTCGCACTGGCTCTCCTGCGGACAGACACGCCCGCACACCGCCGGCAGCGCGCTGTCACGGTTGAGGATGAGATAAGCCTCCTCCATATTCCCCCGCGCGATCTGGCTGATGAAGCCCGGGATGTCGATGCGCACCGGGCAGCCCTCCACGCAGGGCCTGTGACGGCAGGACAGGCAGCGGGCAGCCTCCTGCATGGCCATTTCCTGCGTATAGCCCAGGGCGACCTCCTGGAAATTGCCGATGCGCTCCTGCGGATCCTGGCTGGGCATCGGCACCTTGTGCAAAGACATGTTACGTTCCATCACTGCACCTCCTGGCGGAACAGACGGCAGTTTTCTTCACGTTCGCGCTTTTCAAACTCCTCATACATCCGGCTGCGGCTGATGACCTCGTCAAAATCCACCTGGTGACCGTCAAAATCCGGCCCGTCCACGCAGGCGAACTTGATCTGGCCGCCCACCGTCAGCCGGCAGCCGCCGCACATGCCGGTGCCGTCGACCATGATGGGGTTCATGGACACCACGGTTTTGATGCCATGCTCTTTGGTGAGCAGGCTGACAAACTTCATCATGACCAGGGGGCCGATGGCGATGACCTGGTCATAGCGGTGTCCGGCCTCAATCAGCGCGCGCAGCGCGTCGGTCACCATGCCGTGTTCGCCATAGGAGCCGTCATCCGTCATTACCTTGAGAAGATCGGACACGCGGGAGAACTCCTCCTCCAGGATGACAAACTCACGGCTGCGGAAACCGGCGATAGTATGCACCTGACAGCCCTGCTCGTGCAGGCTGCGGGCGACCGGGTAGGCGCTGGCGCAGCCCACGCCGCCGCCTATCACACAAACCTTCTGAAGGCCCTCGGTCCTGGTGGGCATGCCCAGGGGGCCCACAAAATCGTGCAGGCTGTCGCCGGCCTTGAGGGAGTCCAGCTCCCGGGTGCCCGCGCCCACCACCTGGTACACCATGCTGACGGTGCCCGATTGGGTGTTGACGTCGTGAACGGTCAGCGGGATGCGCTCGGAATGCTCCATGGCGCGCAGGATGACGAACTGCCCGGGCAGCGCCTTCCGGGCAACCGGCGGAGCGAGGATTTCCATCCTGCTTACATTGTGGGACAGGGGGGTCTTGGCGATGATGGTATACATGCTTACACTCCTTGTCATGGGGACGCGGGCTGCTGCCTGAGCAAGGCGGCCCGCTGCCTGTAATCAGGCATGTGCTGTTGAAGGATGGCATAAAACGCGGCGGAATGGTTCAACTGCTTCAGGTGCGCCAGCTCGTGCAGCACCACATACTCGATCGCCGGCAGGGGATAGGCCATCAGCCGGAAAGAGAAGGCGATCCCGCCTTTTGAACTGCAGCTGCCAAAGCGCGTGCGCGCGCCGGTGATGCTCAGCCGCGCGGGCCTGACGCCCAGCAAGCCCGCATAGCGCGCCACCAGGTCCGGCAGCCTGTCCCGGGCGGCGGCGCGCAGCGCCATCTCCTGCTGCTTGGTGTATTCCGCCGGCCTGTCCGCGCAGGGTTTGTCCCAGTGCGTGCGGATCCAGGCTTCCCGGCGGGCGACAAAGTCCCGGATCTCGCGTTCAGGCAGCCGCGCCGGCGCGCGCACCACCACCTCCCGCCCGGGATAGACCTCGATGGCCAGCGTTTTGCGCCGGCTGCGCACCAGGCGGATGGGCAGTTCTTCCCCCATGGTCCGGCCCGCCTTTCTCAGTCCTTGCGCTGAAAGAGCTTCCTGATGCCATTGATCGCCCTGACAGGCAAGCTGTCCGCTTTCTTCATGCGGATCTCGGCATCCAGCGCGGCGCGCCGGTAGGACAGGTTCTCCGGATCCAGGCGCACGGCGGTGCGCCAGGCCTGGTGCGCGCTCAGGTGCTGCTTCAAACCGCCCAGCGTGCGGGCCTGCATCGCGTACCAGCGCGCGTCCTTGTCCTCAGCCTTGCTCAGCTGCAGCAGGGCCAGCTCATACTGCTTGCGGCTGAGCAGCTTCTCAGCCCAGACCAGGGCCTGCTCCAGCGGCAGGCTGGCGGTAGGCGTCTGGCGCTTGGTGGCGATGTCCATGGCCTGCTCATAGGCCAAGTTGATGACAATCAGCCGCTCCTGTCCCGCGGCCTGCTCCCGGGGGTCCAGAAATCTGTCCGGATGGCAGGCCTTGGCCAGCTGGTGGTAGGCGGAGCGGATCTCCACCGCATCGGCGTCAGGGGAGACGCCCAGAATCTCAAAGGCTGTTGGCATATCCGTAGACATCGCTCGCGACAGGCTCCCGGCGGATGCTGCCCCCCAGCGCGTTGAGCTTGTTCTCCAAGTGCTCATACCCCCTGGCAATGGTTTCCGAGTTATAGATTTCGGTAATGCCCCGGGCCATGAGACCGGCGATGACCAGCGCGGCGCCGCCGCGCAGGTCGGGCGCGGTCACGGGCGCGCCGTGCAGCTCGGGCACGCCTTCAATATAGGCGACCCGTCCGTTGATGACCGACTTGGCGCCCATTTTGCGCATCTCGTCCAGGTGCTTGAAGCGCGAATCAAAAATATTTTCTATGACCTCGCTGGTCCCCAGCGCCCGGGTCAGCAGGGCCGACATGGGCTGCTGCAAATCGGTCGGGAAGCCGGGATATTCCTGGGTGCTCAGCCTGATGGCGCGGTGGCCCTGGCGCAGCTGGACAGTAATGATGTCATCGCGGCTGGTCACCAGGACGCCCATCTCCAGCAGCTTGGCTGTCAGCGCTTCCATGTGCGTGGGAATGCAGCCATGCAGGGTCACATCCCCGCGGGTGGCCGCGGCCGCGATCATCAGAGTGCCGGTCTCAATCTGGTCGGGTATGACTGTATAGCCGCCCCCGTTCAGCTTGCTCATCCCGCGGATGCGGATGGTGTCCGTGCCCGCGCCGCGAATGCGCGCGCCGATGCGGTTGAGGAAGTTGGCGGTATCAACAATATGCGGCTCCCGCGCGCAGTTGGTCAGCACGGTGTCGCCCTCGGCGCGGCAGGCCGCCAGCATCACATTGATGGTGCCGCCCACAGTGACCATGTCAAAGTTGATCTTGGCGCCCCTGAGCTTGCCCTCCAGCACGACCATGCCGTTTTCCTCGCGGATCTGCGCGCCCAGCGCGCGAAAGCCCTTGAGGTGCTGGTCAATCGGCCGGCTGCCCAGGTTGCAGCCGCCGGGGTAGCCAACCCTGGCATAGCCGTAGCGCCCCAGCAGCGCGCCCATGAGATAGTAGCTGGCGCGCATCTTCTGGCTGAGGCGGAAGGGCACGGTATTGGTGCGGAGCTTGGCCGGGTCCACCTGCATCTGCTTTTGGTCGGGCCGCCATTCCACCCCGGCGCCAAGATGGCGCAGGATCTGGACCAGCGCGCGCACGTCCTCGATGTCGGGCAGGTTGTCCAGCTGGCAGGGATGTTCAGCCAGCAGGGTCGCGGGGATCACGGCAAGGGAGGTGTTCTTGCCGCCTGACACATAGGTTTCCCCCCGCAGTTCCCGTCCGCCTTCGATCACGAGTTTATAATCAGGCATGCGCCTTAACATCCTCCTGAGCTTGATCGCCCGAACATTATAGCATAGCCGGGTGAAAGCGTAAAGAAAGCCGTGTCTTTGCGGGGCCAGC
>JAKPNM010000105.1 GCA_029548395.1 Bacillota bacterium | reverse complement strand
ACTCTTTTTTGAAGCCGTTTCCGCCGGCCTTTCCCTTTTTGGCCAGGCGGACCTGCCAGCCCGCGCAGTCCAGGCTGTCCCCGGCCTGCAAAGCCATCAGACCCACATCGCGGTACTCGCCCTTTTGAACGCGCGACGCCTGCCTGGTATCCACCACGTAGACGCTGCCAGCGCCAAGCACTGTCAGGCTGCCTGCCTGATAACAAAAAGCGGTGTCTTCCGATACGGCAAAACCCAGGCGCTGGCCTGAGGGGTTCATAAAGCACGCCTCAATCAGGCGAAGCAAGCGCGGCCGGGCGTCAAAGTGCTGATCCACCACGCCGCAGGGAAAAAAGCCCAGGCCGCCGGTGATGATCAGGGGCGGGCAGGGCGGATCCTCCTCGCAGAGCTGGTCATAGCCTTCATAGGAAAACAGCGTCTCACGGTGCAGGACCCCTTTGTTGCTGCCCCCGCCGATCATGGTGCGGCTCATGATGGCCGCGCCCGCGCTGCTGCCGCCAATGCACAGCCCCTCCGCATGCAAAGCGCGCAGACGCGCCAGCAGCTTTGTATCGCTGCCGTCCTCCCGGACAAAAGCTTTTCGGACATAATACTGGTCGCCGCCTGTGAACCAGATCCCGCTGATGCCGTCCAGGTACTGTGCTATGCCCGGCGCGTCCCCGGTCAAGAGGTTGCGTCCCTGCCGGTCCCGGACATTTTTCTCATACAAGGGCAAAAGCCGGCATTGTCCCGGTCCCAGCCCCTGATCTTCCAGGCAGGTCGCGATGTACTCAAAAATATCATCCGGATGGCTTCCGGATGCTGTCACCGCCACCAGGATGCTCGCGGCAGGCCCGCCGGATTGCCTGATAAACCCAGAGAGTATCTGTTCTTTTCCGGTATCGATATTGCCTCCGGCAACGATCAGCGCACCTTCCACATCAAACCCCCGCACCCCGTCCATGGGTTATTTTAAGCCAGTCCGCCAGCTCCGCGCGGTTTGCCCGGACATAATGCCCCGGCTCAGCCTCCAGCCACGCCGGGCCTTCCCTGGTATAATCATGGGCCGCCGGGTTATAGACGGCCACTTTCTTGTCCCGTTCAATCTCCGGGTCGGGCACAGGAGCGGCGTCCATCAACGCCCTGGTGTAGGGATGCAAGGGTCTGCGGAACAGGGCTTCCGCTTCGGCAAGCTCGACCAGACGGCCCTTGTACATCACGGCAATCCGGTCGGAGATATAGCGGACCACGCTCAAATCATGCGCGATAAACAGATAGGTCAGCTGCTTTTCCGCTTTAAGCCTGTTCAAAAGGTTGATCACCTGGGCCCTGATGGACACATCCAGCGCGGAGATGGGCTCGTCCGCCACCACCAGGCTGGGCTCGACCACCAGGCTTCTGGCGATGCCGATGCGCTGGCGCTGGCCGCCGGAAAACTCATGGGGGAAGCGTGTCAGGTATTCAGGCATCAATCCCACGCTTTCCATCGCCCGGGAAACCTTTTGCCTGCGTTCCGCATCCTTTTTAAACAGCTTGAAGTTGTACAAGCCTTCGGAAATAATATACTCCACCTTGGCCCGGTCATTCAGGGACGCCATGGGATCCTGAAAAATCATCTGCACCGCCTGGCGATAGGCTGCCAACTCGTTCCTGGCGAGCTTTTTGTTGACCTGTTTGCCCTGGAACCAGATTTCCCCTGCGTTGGTGTGGCAGATTTTCATGATGGCCTTGCCGACAGTGGTCTTGCCGGATCCGCTTTCACCCACCAGGGAGAAGGTTTCCCCGGCATGAATATCAAAGGAAACATCATTCACCGCGCAGAAAGTCCTGCGTCCCAGCTTATAATTGACCGTCAGGTTTTTTACAGACAGCAGGGGGGGCTCCTTGCCTTCCGCAGGCCGGGATGAGCGGAGCGGCTCAGTGTCTTTGATACCTTCCCGGTCCAAAGCATCCGTATAGGGCCTGGCCTGGGCATGCAGCAGCCAGGTCTTGGCAAAATGGGTGTCGCTTACCTGAAACATCGGGGGCTCATACAAAAAGTCGATCTTCATGGCCTCCGGGTTGCGGGGCGCGAAGGCATCGCCTTTGATCTCCTTGTACAGGTTGGGGGGCGACCCCTTGATGGCGTGCAAATCCCTCCCCTTCTCGCCCAGCTGCGGCAGGGAAAGCAGCAGGGCTTTTGTATAGGGGTGGCGCGCGTCTTTGAAAATCTCATTTGCCAGGCCATGCTCGATGATCTGCCCGGCATACATCACCGCCACCCGGTCCGCCACATGGGCGACAACCCCCAGGTCGTGTGTGATGTAAATCACCGACATCCCGAACTCATCCTTGAGCTCCTTGATCAATTGAAGGATCTGGGCCTGCACGGTGACGTCCAGGGCGGTGGTGGGCTCGTCACAAATCAGGATGCGGGGTTTGCAGGCAATGGCTGTCGCGATGACGACCCGCTGCCGCATGCCGCCGGAAAACTGGTGGGGATATTGCTTGTAACGCTGCTCCGGCTCCGGGATGCCCACAAGGCGCAGCAGCTCGATGGCCTCCTGTTTGGCTGTTTCCTTGTCTGTTTTAAAGTGCCAGGTGATCACCTCGCGGATCTGCTGTCCAACCGTTTTCACAGGATTCAGCGATGTCATCGGGTCCTGAAACACCATGGCGATTTTCTTGCCGCGGATGTTCAGCCATTCTTTTTCGCTTTGCGTGCCCGGATATTCCTGCCCATCCAAAGCAAGGCTGCCGGATTCCATATAGCCGTTTTTGTCCAGCATGCCGATAAAGCTTTTTGTGAACACGCTCTTCCCGCTGCCGCTTTCCCCTACTATGGCCAGGGTTTCCCCTTCGTACAAATCCAGGGAAGCCTTTCGTACAGCGGTCAATACCTTGCCCCGGAGGTTGAACTTGACCACGACATCCCGGGCGGAAAAAATCTTCTTGCGGTCTTGATACTGCATTTTAGATATGGTTTCTCGGATCTGAAGCGTCGGCAAACTTGTTGCCGATCACATAGAAAGAAATCGTGATAAAGCACAAAATCAAGGTTGGAATAATCATCTGGTAGGGATACACCAGAAAAGCGCTGCGGCCCTGGTTGACAAGATTGCCCAGGGTGCAAAGGTCCGGGGGCAGCCCGACTCCGATATAGCTTAAAAATACCTCACTGCCGATGGATGCCGGTATGGTCAGCGCTGCCGACATGATGACCAGGCTCATCAAATGAGGCACCACATTGCGGCTGATAATCCTGCGGATCGGCGTCATCAGACAGATGGAAGCGATGTTGTAATCAGCTTCCCGCAGCGCCAGGATGCGGCTCCTGAACCATCTGGCTTCGCTGATCCAGCCTGTAGCCACCAGGGCAATCATGATAGTGAACACGCTGGGCTTCATGATGTAGGCGATCAACACCAGATAAATGGTGCTGGGCACGTTTGTCAGCGTGTTGTAGATGGCAAACATCAGGGTATCAAGCTTGCGGTAGAATCCCCATACGGCGCCGATGATGACGCCGATGCCGACCTCAACCACCGCGACAGCCACCGCCAGAATCAGGGAAGTGCGCGTGCCGTGCCAGACCCTGGCCCAGATATCCCTGCCCACGCCATCCGTGCCAAAGGGATGCGCCGCCGAGGGGGGGAGGTTCCATTTGCGGGCGGAGAGCGCCACCTGGTAGGGGTCCTTATCCGTCAGCACAGGGAAAAGCAGCGTAAACAGCACCAGAAGCGCCACCAATACCACGATGACCTTGACCAGGTGGCTCTTGAAGAAGGTGTTCAGCGTGCTGCGCCAATAGGAATAATTGGTAAAGCCGGTGTCTTCCCCCGCCTGCTCGGAAAACTCGGCGCGGGTAAACAGCTCCTGCGGAAGAACGGCGTCCTTCCCCGGTTCAAACGGAGGTGACTGTAAAGAATAATTATCCATTGCTGTCCACCAGCTTGATGCGCGGGTCCACAAAGGAGACCACCACATCCCCCAAAAACACCCCGAATACGGAAAGCGCGCCATACAAAAGGACCAGCACCTGCACCATGGGGTTGTCCATGGCTTTGATGGATTTGATCAGCATGCCGCCGGTGCCCGGGATGGAGTACATGCTCTCAATGACCAGTGAGCCCGACAGCATCAGCAGGAAATCAGCCGGGAGGTTGATGGCGATGGGCACGATGGCATTGCGCAGCACATGCCGCCACATGATGTAGCGCTGCGACAGGCCCTTGACCCGGGCGAACTTGATATAGTCCTTGTTTTCCTCATCCACGATATACCTGCGCAGCCAAACGCCATACCCCGCGATGGAACCGATGGACATGGACAGAATGGGCAGAATCCAGGAAATGGGCTGTTCCAGGTAGAACAGCAAGGGCAGGCCCAGCCACCTGGAGCAGTAAATCTGTATGAAAAAATGAATGATAATGGACGGCACCGCCCTGATGATGACCACATAGAGGGTGCCCAGTTTGTCCGTCAGCCCGCCCTTCCTGCTGGCCATGGCCAGTCCCAGGGGCATGCCGATCAGGGCGGAAAAAAACCAGCTGAGCAGATTGAGCAGGAGAGAATGCGCCATCTTGTCCCCCAGGACGCTGGCGATGGGCATGTTGGGGTACATGACAATGCTGCGGCCCAAATCGCCGGAGAACAGGCCGGTCACAAAGCGTCTCAGCTGTACCAGCAAGGGGTCGAGCACGCCCAGGGACCGCAGGTACGCGGTCTTCTCCGGCTCGCTCATGTCCTTCCATTGTTCTTTTGAAAAATAACCGGCGGTGGGCATGAAACGCAGCAAGGCAAAGACCACCAGCACCACCAGGGTGATGGTGATGATGGCCTGGCCCAGCTTGGAAAGATAGTAGCGTTTCATGCCGCACCCTCTGGTCATCAGATGTCAGTCATACTGATGTAAAGCTTGTTTGCATCCAAAGCGGCGAGGGATTTTGTTGGCCTGCAAGGAAGGGAACCGAAAGCGTAGCCTGAGCTATGTCGAGGTTGACTGGCACAGCAGGGCGACAAAAGATCCGCGCGACGATGCAATAAAGATTGGAATCGGTATCAGATCAGCCGGACAGCACAGAACCGGGCCTGATCAGATCAAGGTTCCTGTGCCAGGAGCGCCCTTTGCGCCTCATGGGCTTGCTGCAGCTCCAGGTGTTGCCGGGCCGTCACAGGGGTTTCCTGGATCAGGGCTCCCTTCATCTTGTACCTGGACATTCCGAAGTATCCGCCCGGCTCGGTGAAGGGCACGATGCGCGTCATGTTGTAGGAGCCGCCGCCCGTCATGTAGGGCTTGACATAAGCCTCTCTGATCATCCAGGCTTCCGCTTGCGAGAAGAGGGTGTAGCGCTCCTTAATGTCCGTCTTGCTGTTGGCTTCTTGCACCATGGCATCAAACTCCGGCACCTGATAGCTGCTTTCGGTGATGTCATATTCGCTGATCAAACGGTTCATGTTGGCGGAAGGATCAGCGTAGCGGAAGCCGTAGCTGTCGTCATACAGGTCCCAGTTCCCGCGGTCCAGCACATCCGCTGAAAAACTGCTGGTGGAATGTCCCAGGATGACATTGATATATTCCTTGCCCAGGTAGGTTTCAAGCATCTCCTTGACCAGCGCGGCCTTCTTCATCTCGGTCTCGCTGCTGCCTGAAGAAAACACCAGGTCGATCGGCAGCTTGCCATCCACCTTGAAATCGGCAATGGGCAGCATGTCCACCTGGCAGGCTTCCACGCCCTTGAGCGTGACGCCGTCCGCTTCACACAGGCTGAGCACGGCGTTTTTCATCAAAGCGCGCGCCGCTTTCTCATCAAAGGGATCCTGTCCTTTATACGGCTGCAGGGCAGGATAATCGGTATAGTCCACGCCGTCCGGGTCAAACATGGTGTTTTCCGGCAGCAGGGTATAGCGGGTAAAGAACTCCGGGTCCTCGGGCTCCCAGATGGCGGATATGGTGACGGCGTCGATGGCCGTGAACACAGCCTTTCTAAAATCCACATTGTGCATTGCCGCCGCGGCTTCCGGGTTTCTGGTCGCAAAATTAAAGGAGAACCAATAGGTGGTGGCGGTCTTTTCGGACAGGTACACATAGTTTTCCCACTCGGTGCCCCGGATGCTGGCCACCTCTTCCGATGTCAGACTGGTGCTGGTGACATTGCCGCGCTGGAACATTTCAAGCCGGGACACCCCATCGGAAACATATTCCCAGCTCAGGGTATCCAGGGTAAGCTTGTCCAGGTCCCAATAATGGGGATTTTTGCTGAAGGTGAGCTGCTTGTCCAGGTCCCATTGGGAGATGTAGTAACCGCCATTGTATAAAAGCTTGTCCCGTCCCGTGCCGAAGTCCTTGCCAACCTGGTCAAGGAAAGCCTGCTTGACCGGCAGGAGCAAATCCAGTTGCGCGAAGGACAGGAAAAAGGGATAGGAAGCGCTCAGGGTATATTGCACCGTCAGCTCATCCAGCGCCTTGACCCCGACAGTTTCATCGAAGCTGCGCTCCGCTTCCTCCCGGGTCATGCCCTTGTCCTCGCCATCATCAATGGCTGCCAGCAGCTTATAATAATCATACAGACCGGCAATCACGCCGCGGATGGTGCTGAAGTTGCTGGCGGTATTCTTCGGGTCGGCAACATACCGCAGGCCCGAAACGAAGTCTTCCGCTGTCACCTGATATTCCGTTTTGTTGCCCTCGGCATCCACCCAATATACATCAGGCCGCAGTTTGAAGGTCCACACAGACTTGTCCTCGCTGCTCTCCCAGGACAAGGCCAGGGAAGGAACCGGACGGCCGTAGATGTCGGTCTCCACCAGCCCGTCAATCAGGTTCGCGATGAACATATAATCCGACAGGGCCTCTGTGGTATACGGGTTCATGCTGGTGATATTGCCGCTGAAGGTGCTTTTGTACTCCGTCTGGTAGCTTGTCTGCGCCGTTGCAACCAGAAAAGAAGACACCAGGAGCAGCGCCAGCGCCAGAGCCAGGGTCCGCATGATGTGATGATTCCTCATTTTGACCTCTCCTCTCCATGTGTAAACGAAGGTTGTAAAGTGATCTGTCTCTGTGATAACATTGCATAAATATAACACGCGGATGCAAGGATGTAAAGCAAGCATCCAGGGACTCAACAACCTGTTGAGGCAACAACAAACAGGAAACCGGAGAATGCAACCATGTTGAAACTGCTTATGAATTGCGATGTCTATTCACCGGACCATTTGGGTCTGTGCGATATGCTTCTGGGAGGCGGGAAGATCCTGGCCCTCTCCCCCAGCCTGAAGCATCTGGGTTCCCTCAGCGAAATGCAGAAAAAAGACATGAACGGCCGCATTGTTTGCCCCGGGCTGGTGGATGTTCACGCGCACATCACAGGCGGCAGCGGTGAAATGGGACCGGCTTCCAGAATGCCTGAACTGCGCTTTGAGGATTTTATTCACAATGGCGTGACCACTGTGCTTGGCCTTTTGGGCACGGACAGCATATCCCGCAGCCTTGAAAACCTGATATTCAAGGCACGGGCATTGCAGCAGCAAGGGCTGACCGTTCTTGTGCTGACCGGCCACTACAGCTATCCCAGCACCACCCTCACGGGCAGCGTGCAAAGGGACATCGCGCTGATCGAACAGTGCATCGGCGTGAAAATCGCCGTCAGCGACCACCGGGGCTCAAACATCAACCCGCTTGAGCTTGCCCGTCTGGCTTCCGACGCAAGGGTGTCAGGGATGCTGGCGGGCAAGCCGGGCATCACCATGGCCCACCTTGGCTCCTCAAAAAGAATGATGACTCCGCTGCTGGACGCCTTAGAGCTCTCAGATGTGCCCGCATGCAATTTTGTGCCCACCCATTGCGAGCGCAGCCCGGACTTGGTCCTGCAAGCCGCGCGGTTCACCCGGATGGGCGGCAACGCGGATTTCACGGCAGACGATGAAGGCGGCGGTCAGGGAAGCGCCGGGGCCATCATGCAGGCGCTTTCAGCAGGCGCGGACAAAAGCAGGCTGACCGTCAGCTCTGACGCCGGGGGCAGCCTGCCGGTGTTTGACAAGTCCGGGCAATGCACAGGCATGGAACAGGCGACAAGCAGCTCCCTGCTGGCAGAGCTTCGCCGTCTGGTAAACCTGCATGGCCTGGGCCTGGAGGACGCCTTGCCTTTCTTCACCGCCAACCCGGCCCGCCTGCTTGGCCTGGAAAGCAAAAAGGGCGCGCTTGCTGCAGGGGCTGACGCGGATATTTTAGTGCTGAATGACGAGCTCCGGATTCAATCCCTGTATCTTGGCGGTACAAGGCAGTTTTGAACCTGCCTGATTTTTAAGCGAGCGAATTGAATACACCGATGATTCCTGGGGTGGTCAGGATGGACAGCAGGGTGGTGAGGGTGACAATCTGTGCGCTCAGGCGGACATCCTGCCCGTATTTCCCGGCAAACAGCACGGCTATCACCGCGGCGGGCGCAGCGGACAGGCACAGCAGACAGGCGGCCAGCGTACGGTCCTTGACGCACAGCAGGGCCAGGCCCAGGGCCAGGACCGGGATGAGCAGCATGCGTGTGAGGCTGGTCAGCCATACCCTGGGGCTGGACAAAAAGCCGGAAACCCCCTGCGCGCTGATTTGTACGCCCAGTATGATCATGGCCAGGGGGCTATTCATCATGCCGATGCTGTGGAAGGTGGACGCAAGGATCTGGGGCGGCTTCCACTGGGTGAAGAAGAACGCCAGGCCGATCAGGATGGACACCGTGTTGGGATTGACCAGGGCCTTGACCAGGCCGCCTGCCTTTTGAGCGGCAGGGTCCATCAGCGCCACGCCGTAGGTCCAGTTGAACAGCTTGAACACGGCGATATAGATGGCGCCGTAGAAAACGCCCTCGCTGCCGGCGATGGCGTGCAGGAGGGGCAGGCCAAAAAAGCCGCAGTTGGAAAAGACCACGCAAAAGGTCATGACCTTGCGGTGGCTTTCCTGCTGGCGGCGGAAGAGCAGGGAAGCCACGAGGATGCTCAGCAGGTGTATAACAGTGGCAAAAATCGCCACAACAAGCATGCTCCGCACTAGGCGGGTTTCATAGGCAGTGGTAATGAAGGAATCCAGGATCAGCAGCGGGTTGACCAGGTACAACAGCAGGTTGGTCATGGAGGGCACGCCCTCCTCCCTGATAAGCTTCCACCTGAACAGCGCCGCGCCCAGCAGCACATACAGCGCCAAGATGAGGGTCTGTTCAAAGGTAATCCGAACCAGATCCATGCCGTTACCTCCGGGCTCGCGCGATACCATACAGCTTGTAAATAAATAAAAACAGGCCAGGCCTCCGGCTGAGAGAACAGCGGAAACCGCTGCGCCTCAAGCTGCCTCCCGCACCGGCTCTCCCTGGCGCTTCCCGGCCAGCCACACAAAGGCGGCTGCCAGGATGCCCAGGGCCAGGCAGGCCAGGTACAGGGCGTTGGCATCGCTGTCAAAGCGGGCGGACATATAGCTTGCAGCCGCCATCCCCGCCAGGGAGGAGAGCAGGTTGGTCAGCGCGTACAGCCCGCTGCGGGCCTCACCCTGTGAATAAATGGCCAGGGCGCTGTCCAGGCCGGTTTTCAGTGTGCCATAACTGACAGACAGAAGCAAGATGGGAAGCGCGAGCCACAGCCCCGCGCCCGGGGAAAAAATCAGCAGCAGCGCCATGCCGATCAGCGTCAGCGCCAGTCCGAGCTTCAGGCTGGCGAACAGCGAGGGCAGGCGGATCAGGGGGTTGATGAACGCCATGGCCAGCAGCATGCCGGCCGAATACAGCCCGCCCAAAAGGGAAAGCTCCCCGCTGTCCAGACGGAAACGGCTGGTGAAAAACAGGGCAAAATACAGGCTCTGGTTGGTGCCCAGCATCATATAGGCAAAGAAACACACATTGGCCAGCAGGATGTACAGCACGCCGCGGTGGGCGCGCAGAAAACGCAGGCTGTCCACATAAGGTGAAACCAGGGCCCCAAGCGCACCCTGCCCGCGATCTTCCCCTGCCTTCTTCATCCGGGCCTCCCCCTCCCTGGTCTCCTTTAGCAGGCGGTGCCGCAGCAGAATCATCACAGTCATGATGACAAAGGAAGCCAGCAGGAAGGCGCGCTGCGCGCGGACCAGCCCTTGCGCCTTAACCCACAGGCCGGCCAGGGGAATCAGCAAGCCCGCCGCGTAGGTGATAAGGTTGAAAAGGTTAAAGGCCACCGTTTTTTGCCGGTCATCGGCGTCCTCAATCATCACCAGGTAATAGCCCACGCTCATGATCTTATTGCTGTTGAACAGCACTGTTGCCAGCATCGCCATCCAAAAGGAGGGGGAGATCAGGTACATTAAGGGCGGCAGGGCGCTGGAAAGCAGGTCGAACACCAGGGTGGTGTTCCTGCGCCCCAGGCGGTCGGTCAGCGGCGCCGCAACAAGGGAAAACACCAGGGAAGCCACGGTGCCCGCCACCATCAGGCTGCCAATCTGCGCATCGCTCAAGCCTTCCGCTTTCAGATAGAGGCTGAGGTAATAATAATAGAGCGTGAAAGGCACGCTCCAGAAAGGGTGGCACAGGATGCAAACCTTGGCGTTTCCCTGCAGAATGCCCAGATAGGCCCGTGGGCGGCTCAGCATAGGCCCTCCAGCAAAGCGCGGTTGGCGGAAAGGACGGGATCAAGCACCGCTGAAGGGATGTTGTGCCCTTTCGCGTGAGCAGCGCACAGCGCGCCCGCCAGGGCAGCGATGGTGTCAGTGTCCCCGCCCACGGAAGCGCCCAGCCTGATAGCCAGCCACACATCCTTCCGCGCCAGGCAGAAGATGGCGAACACCGCGAAACAGACGTCCGCCGAAGGCAGCCCGCTGCCGATCAGCTCATAGGCCTCATGAAGCAGCGCCTCCGCATCCCCCCGCTCAGCCAGACGGGCGGCGTAGCGGATGCGCGCCGCGCAGGAGGGGGCGCAGGTTTCATAGGGGGCCAGCGCCTTCATTTCCAGGCCAAAGGCGCAGGCGGCATCCAGGATGCTTTCCGGGCCTTCGCCCCTCATGGCGTGGAAAAGCGCTGCGCCGTAAGCGCCGGCTGCTTCCAGCGCCGTGGATGTGTTGTGGGTGGGCGCCAGGCAGTGATACAAATCCCGCTTCAGCGCGGCTAAGTCCGGCTGGGCGCGGTAGAGCACAGCGGCGGGCGAGCGCATGATGCCGCCGCAGGTGGTTCCGCCTTCCCCCGCCTTCTCCGGCGCCATGCCATTGCGGATAGCGTCCAGAGCGCGCCTGGAGCTGGGGCCGATATAGCCCTTGACATCCGCGCCGGTCTCCTCGATCCACCTCTGAAGGGTGGCCGCGGTTGTCCGCATGTCCACCCCTGCGGCGTCCCGGTAGGCCTTGAGCAAATAGACCACCTGCTCGGTATCATCGGTGACCGAAGCATAGGGGAGGTTTTTGTGCTTCTCCCCCTCATCAGGCCGCAGCAGCCTGTCAACAACAGCGCCAAAGCGCGCCTTGATGGCGTCTCTGGTCATGAACTCCGTGGGCATGCCCATGGCGTCGCCAACCGCATATGCCTCAAGAATACGCCTGATCATGTCGCCCGGGTTCCTTCAATCAATTGCCGGATAAACCGGAGGTCCCTTTTTAGCTTGGCGGGGATGTCCTCCAGATAGTAGCGGTAGGAGGGCTCCACGGTATACACTCCCTGATAATCCCCAAGCGCGTCCCGGACGCCCGGCCAGTCAATCTCTCCCTCCCCCGGGGGAAGATGCTTGCGATCCTGGACAAAGTCGCTCAGGTGCAGGTGGCAGGGCGGCAAATCCCTGATAAAAGCCGCCGGGTCACCGCCTGCCTCCCGCACCTCGGTGGTGTCCGCCATGGGCAGGATATTGGGATGATTGAGAAAATTGATATATTGGCGCAGCTGGGCGCTGGTGGCGCAGGTTTTTGGATGGTTCTCCATCGCCAGCAGGATGCCCTTGTCCTCACAGCGGTCCGCCAGCCAGAGCAGGTTGTCGATGACCGGCTGCTCAAGCAGGTCCCTGTGTTCAGGCTTGGCGGGGGTGTGCGGATGCACCACCAGCACCCCGGCGCCCAGGTCGGCGGCAAAATTTAGCAGTTGCTTGCTGTATTTGCGGCCGTCCAGCAGCATATCCGGCTGGCTGGTATACAGCAGCGGGAAAAAAGCCAGCGGGTAATGAATGGAGGTCAGCGGCAGCCCGGCGCGCTCCATCTCCATCAGGGAACGGGCGCCTGTGTCATACAGGGACTGGGGCATCAGTTCCGCGCCGTCAAAGCCCGCTTCCTTGATCAAGGCCACAGCGTCCCGGCTGCGCAAGGGATACAGCGCGCCGGTAGAAAAAGCGTACAAGGGTTTTTTCATCATCTGCTCCTTGTCAGGCGGGCGCGCCAGCTGGCGCGCCCGCCGACACCTGGTTTGTTAACGCTTAGTCTTCCATCTCCATTATAAGCTCCTCCACCGCGTAATCCAGCGCGGCCTGAGGGGTTTTGGCTCCCTTTTCTATCTGGTTCACAGCCGTCCAGAGGAACATGTCCATGGTGCCCATCTCATCAAAGTGGGTATAGGCCCAAGCATAGGCCAGCTGGCTGAAGGCCACGTTGTACATCGGGTTCTGGCTGATGGCCTCCTTGATGGAATCCATCTCCAGGGCTGATTTGTGGGTGGGCAGGTAGCCGGTCTTCAGCGCGAACTCGGCCTGGTTCTCGGCGCTGGCCAGGTAGGCAACCAGCTCCTTGGCGGCGGCGGCGCGCCGCTCATCCTGGGTCAGCACCACCAGCACATTGCCGCCCAGGGCTACGGATTTCTCGCCGAAGGTGGGCATCTCAATGGCGCCCAAGCCAAACTCAGTGGTAGTCCAGCGGGAGATGCGGTTGGAGGAGGCGGCGATGAAGGCGCTGTTGCCGGCCAGGAACTTCTTCTCGGCGTTGTTATGCTCGCCCGCGGGCATCAGCTTGTCATCCACCATCTTCTTCCAGAAGTTGGCCACTTCCACCGCTTTTTCGTTGTTGAATACCGGCACCACCTCGCCATCATGCACCTCTACCACGGGGTTGCCGTTTTGCATGAACATGGACTTGATCAGCCAGACAGGGTCGGAGACCTCAAAACCGGCAAAATCGGGCACGTTGTTGATGTTTCCCTTTTCAACAGCCTGCTTGGCGACCTCGTACAGCTCCTCCCAGGTTGCGGGGGGCGTGCTCATGTCGATGCCGGCGGCTTCCATGATGTCTTTGTTGTAGTAGAGCACCTGGGTGGAGATGCCGAAGGGCACCGCGCCCACCTTGCCGGCGAACTTGCAGTACTCCCACATGCCTTCATACACATCCTCGGCGTCGAAATCACCTGCCTGGTACCACTCATCCATGCGCAGGTCACCGCGGGCGCCGGTGTACAGGGGGCCGGCGTACATTAAAGCTACGTCCGGCTCGGTGCCTGAGAGCAGGGCGGCGGAAACCTTGGTGGCCGTATCGCCGGAATTGCCTGAGTAGGACAGCTCCAGGGAAACGCCGTCATTGGCCGCGTCCCAGCGGTTGGCCAGCTCGGTGAACGTCTCGCCGCTGGTGCCGGACACCGCGTACCAGACCTGCAGCTTGATCTCCTCCTCGGCCAGCGCGGGCAGGGAGACCAGGGACAGCAGCAGGATCAGGGACAGAATCAGTGACAAGGACTTTTTCATGTTGTTCTCCTTTCTATATACCGGGCGCCGTCTCGGCGCCAGGAATAAGTTTACTTCATGCCGGTCAGCGTGACGGAACGCACCAGCTGCTTTTCGGTGAACATAAAGGTGATCAGGATGGGCAGAATGGCCATCACCGAGGCTGCCATCATGACCTGATATTCCGAGGAGGACTCCTGCACCAGGTATTTCATGCCGATGGGCAGGGTGCGGTAGTAGGTATTATTGGTAATAATCAGCGGCCAGGTATAGCTTTTCCAGTTGCCAAGGAAAGCGAACAGGGTGGCTGTGGCAATGGCGCCGCTGGAATTGGGCACAATCACATTGGTCAGCACCCGGTAATAACCGCAGCCGTCAATATTGGCCGAATCCACCAGGTCGTCGGGGATGGAAGCGAAGAAACTCATCAGCAGCATGGTCAGGAAGGCGGTCTCAATCTGGGGCAGGATGATGCCGGCATAGGTGTCGATCAGGCGCAGGGAGGCTACGGTCAGATACAGCGGAATCATGGTGACTACAGCGGGCACGAACATGCTGGACTGCATCAGCCGCCGGTAGAGCCCGCTGCCGGGAAACTCGATCCTGGTCAGGGCATAGCCCGCGGTGATGGACAGCGCCACCTGCAGGAAGGTTTGCACCACCGAGGTGAAAATGCTGTTCCAGTAGTAACGCAGGAAGGGGATGGTATCAAAGACCTTTTGGTAGTTGTCCCAGCTCCAGGTGCTGGGAATCCAGCGGGGCGGATAGGCGTAGACATCGGCCTTGGTCTTGAAGGAGGACAGGATCATCCATACAAAGGGGAACAACATCATGGCTACGCCCAGATAGAGGAGGATGGTCGACAGCCAGGGCCTGCGGTTGAGCTGAGATTTTCTCACGCTTGTCATATTGGCCTCCTATACCAGGTCCACATGCTTCTTGGCATTGATTGCGCGCTGCAGCTCCGTCAGCAGGAAGATGACCACAAACAGCAGCAGGGCGGCGGCGGAAGCCCGGCCCATGCGGCCGCTGGTAAAGGCCTGGTCGTAGATGTAGTTGACAATCAGGGTGGTGGAGCCCAGCGGCCCGCCATCGGGCGTCATCACGTTGATTTCAGTGAATACCTTGAAGGAGTTGATCACCCCCATCATGATGATGAAGGAGGTGATGGGCCGCAGCAGGGGCAGTTTGATTTTGAAGAACACTTTCATTTCAGTGGCGCCGTCCATGCGCGCCGCCTCGAGGTAGGAATCCGGGATGTTCTGAAGCCCGGACAGGAACAGGATCATGTTGTAGCCCACGCCCTTCCAGACCGAAAAGATGAGGATGGACAGCAGCGCGGTGTTTTCATGAAACAACCAGCGGCTGGTGGGCAGACCCAGGAAGGAGAGGATCTGGTTGAATGGGCCGACGCTGGGGTCATAAAACCAGATCCAGATCAGGCTGGAAGCCACCACCGGCACCACCACCGGCGAAAAATAGGAGGCGCGCAGGAAGCGCTTGCCTGGGATGTTGCGGTCCAGCATCACAGCGATCAGCAGCGCCAGGGTGGTGTCCACGGTCAGCTTGAAGGCCGCGTATTTGACGGTGTTGAACATGGCGTTCCAGAAGCGGTCGTTGTTCAGCAGGTACCTGTAATTGCGCAGGCCGATGTTGGTGCCGGTACCGGTGATCATGGAAAAATTGGAAAAGCTCAGCGAAATCACCTGAACCAGGGGGATGACGAAAATGAAGATCATAAACGCCAGGGAGGGCAGCAGCAGCGACCAGCCCACCAGCACCGCGTTGAGTCGGTAGGTTTTGCGGCCGATTTGAATCTTTCGAGCGCTCAGGCTCATGCTTTTACCTCCTCTCGTAGACCATGACCGCGTCCTCCACAAGGCGGACGCTCAGGCTGCCGTTCTCAAGGGGAAAGGGGTTGCCGTCCGCCGCCAGACAGACCTCGGGGAAAAGCCCGCGGAGGCTGAGCTCATCCCCTGACCTGAACAGCAGCTGGGAAGCGGTCATAAAGGCTGTCTTGCCCTCCGGGCGGCTCTCAAAGCTGACCACGGGCGCATCCAGCAGCGTCAGCGCCGCTGTGTGCCTGTCGCCCGCCGCCATGCACAGGGCGCCCATCACCGCCCGGCCATAGGTGTCGTCCTGCTGCAGGGTGGACAGCACCGCCTGGGCCGGGGAGGCAAGCCCGCCAGTTACCTCCATGCCGTTTTTGATCACGCGCAGGTCCTTTGAGATGCCGCCAAGCGGGGCAGCCGGCGCTTTCACGCCTTCCCGCGCCAGCCGCAGCGCATCGATCGTGAGCGCCTGACCATTGATGGTGGACAGCAGGGTGTTGCCCAGCACCAGGTCGTTGAAGCCCAGCGCCAGGAAGCGCGCCCCGTTACGGGCTTCCAGGGCGTCGCAGCAAACAAAGCTGATTTTATCCAGGGGAAGGCTTTCCAGCTCATCCATCGTGAGGGCAATGATGGGGCCCACATTTGCCGTACCGCCCGCAATGCCCAGGATCCTGGGGCGCGCCGCGCCGGTTTGCACCAGGCGGCTGGCCACATAGGAGGCCAGGCCATCGCCGCCCAGCAAGAGGTAGAGCGCAGGATCCTGTTCATAAAGGACATCCACCGCGGCATGGAGGGAGGCCACGTAGCCCGCTTCCGCCGCCGGCGCTTTATGCACGGTGCCGCCGATTTCCTCACCGCCCCAGCCGGTCACCGAGTGCACCCTGTGGCCCCTGAGCGCCATGGCCAGGCGCGCGGCCTGCTGCGCGGCCCGGCCGCCGGCCGCCTCCTTGCCCACCAATACCGCGATGTTCATGGCTTGAGCATCACCTTGAAGGTCCGGCCCTGTGCCAGCAGGTCAAAGGCCTCAGTGGCCTGCTCCATGGGGAACTCCCTGGTAATCAGCTGCCTGTAGGCTGCCGGGTTTTCCCCGATCATCCGGTAGGCCTCATGGAAATGCCGCAGCGCGAAGCCTGAGGAGCCGGTGACCATCACCGCCCTGTAATGCACCGCGGCAGCATCGGTCAGAAAGCTGCTGCCGGAGGGCAGGCCGGCAAACACATTGATCTTGGCGCCCGGCGCAACGCCGGCGATGACCTCGGTAACCACCTCGGGCAGGTTCACTGCGATGGCAGCCCGGTCATACTGCCCAAAATCGACCTCCTCCGGGGGCTGGCTGGGGATGCCCATGGACTCCAGCATCTCCCGGCGCAGGGCATTGGGCTCGGACACCATGACCTCAGCGCCTGACTGCTGGCCCAGGAAGGCGAACAGCGCGCCCATGGGGCCGCCGCCTGCCACCAGCAGGCTGCAGCCGGGTTTTAAATCGATCTTCTCCGCGCCGCAGACCACGCAGGCCAGGGGTTCCGTCAGCACAAAGGCCTTGTCATAGGCTTCCAGCTTGATGACGCCTTCCCTGACCAGGCCTTCGGGCACCGCGAAACGCTCCACGAACATGCCGGTGGGCACAAAGTGTCTGTTGGTGCACAGCTCGCCCAGGTCCTTCGCGCACATCTCGCACTGCCCGCAATTGCCATAGGGCGCGGTGACCACATAATCCCCCGGCGTGAAGCCGGTGTCAGGCGCCGCCCTCAGCACCCGTCCGATGCTCTCGTGCCCCAGGATGGCAGGGGGCTTGAACATGGGGTGTCCCTTCAGGTAGGTTTTCAAATCGGTTCCGCAGATGGCGGCCCCCAGCACTTCCACGACAAAGGAGCCCTGGACCTCGGGCACTTCCCGGATCGCCAGCTTTTTCTCCCCCAGGTACATCAGCGCTTTCACGGTCGTTCCTCCTCCTTGAGCTCCTGTTCCATCAGTTCAGCGGTGCGGCTGTCCGTGACCAGGTGTTTGAAAAACCCCAGTCTTCCCCCCTGGATCAGGCCCTTTACCTTCTCCGTGCCGCCTGCCAGGCAAATGGTGACAGGGATGTTTTTCAACTCATGCAGCCTGAAGGCCATCTGGATGTAATCCTCGTCCCCGCAATCCAACAGGCGCCCATCCCTGAAGAAGAACTGGCTGAGGATTTCCCCGTCCGCACCGCTGTTTCGCACCTTCTGGTAGTACAGCGGCCGCGCTTCCTCCCCCATGAAATGCTCGCTCTGGCGGATGGTGCCCAGGCCAAAGACCGCGGCGTCAAGCACCTTCCAGTAATCCTTCAACTTCTCAATCCGCGCATCATCGATGCCAGCCAACTGAAATTGCCTCTGCCGGAAGGTGGGCAGGGTCAGCAGATAGCTGCTGCCCTTGCGCCGCTCCGCGATGCGGTCGATGATGGTGTTGGTCTGGAAGGCGGAGTCGTTGATCCCCGAGACGCCGATCAGCGGCACATACAGGGCGTTTTGCTTGTCCTTGCTGAAGGGCAGCTGCAGGCTGGTCTCATACACGGTGCGCCCCCAGCCAAAGCCAATGATGTGCGCGTCCCGGAGCACCTCCAGCAGGTAGATGGAGGCGGAAGAGGCGATGGCATGCCGCCTGGCCAGCTCCCGGTTGGAGGAGCAGGGCGCGATGACCACTTTTTCCAAACCCAGGGCCTTTTCCAGGCGCTTTTCCATGGCAGAGAAGCCGGGAATGTCCGGCAGGGAGACGGATACCTTGACAATGCCCAGCTCCCTGGCGCGGCTGAGATAGCGGGAGATCTGGGAGCGGGAAATCCGCTCCAGCTCGGCGATTTCCTCCTGCATCAGGCCGTCCTGGTAGTAATAACAGGCAATCTTGTACAGCAGGTTGAGGTCTCCCTCACGGTTTTTGTCCACGTTCTTGTGCCCAGGATCCGTTTAACCGCGCAGGATGCTGTCCAGCATCTGAATCAGCTGTCCGGCCTGCGGGTTCTGGAACAGGTTGCGCCCGAAGGCAAAACCCCTGACGCCGACATCCACCGCCCTGTGGGCCACGACCAGAATATCATGGTCCTTGGGGCCGCCGGCCAGGAGGATGGGGACCGGGCAGTAAGCCACCACCTTGTCAAAATTCTCCGTATAAAAGGCTTTGACCACATCCGCCCCCAGCTCCGCAGCGATGCGGGCGCCATTGGCCTGGATCTCATAGGTCATGGTCTGGCTGAAGTCGCTGGCCAGAATCTCTGCCACGACCGGAATGCCCAGCTGATGGTAGGCGTCGATGGCGCCTGCCGCGTCCTGCAGGCTCTGGTAGTCCGCGCCGCCAATGGTCACCATCATCACCACGGCATCCGCTCCCAAGCGCAAAGCGGTCTGCGGGCTGACGTGGTTGCGGTGGACATTGGTGAATTCAGACGCCTGCATGCTGCCGCCAAAACCGGCGCGCAGCAGGAGCTTCTTCCCCAGCAGGGCAGGTTCCTGCATCACAGCCGCCGGGCCCACATTCATCAGAAAGCCATCCAGGGGGCTGTCCGCATGACGCCGTGCCAAATCCAGAGGCTTCTCCAGGCCTTCCATCAATCCGCCCTGGGCATGGTCCATGGCCAGCACCATCAGCTTCCCCTGATTGGAGAACAAGCGTTCCGTCTGCCTTGTCATTCCGGTTCTTCCGTCCTTTCAAACGCGATATGAAGATCTTGTAGCTTTTGCTCAGTCCAGTTGTCGGCTGTATCCTTCCTGACCGTTTTCACTATATCCAGCGCTGGACGCGATGTCAACGCGCCGGGCTCGTTTTGCACAAATGTGCGTATCATATGTTTACAATCTTATTACATTCAGCTGATCTTCCCTTTACATTCTTCCTGGCATTGATGAAACCCGGGCAGTTGTTTCAGTATCAGGTCATACTCTGGCCCCAACCCCTGTACCAGCGCGACCGTTCGAAGATATCGTCAATAAAAAACAAGGGAGGGCCTGAGTTTACCAAGCAATCCCTGTTCTTTTGGATAAGAGCTTAATAAACGCGCCGCGTGGTACATCCACACGGCGCGCTTGTTGTGAGAATGCCTACATCCTGTTTTTATCAATCCACAGGCCCAGGGCCGGGTTTGGAATATAGTAGATTTCCTCCCCGTCCTCCATGGTGTTAAAGCCATCCTTCATTTTATCAGGCGCATAGCGGGCGGCGACTTCGTCATAAGGCATGTAGGAAAAGCCCACGCCTTCCACTTCTTCACAGCTCAGATGCCGGGTCGCATAGGTGATTCTGAAGCGGCCATCGCTGCTGCCGTGGATCAGGTGCGCGGCCGCAGACAGGTTCTGCCCCAGGTCGGGCGCGTTCTTGAGGGTGTCGATCACATATTCACGGCCCTTGTATCCGTATTTCCGGATGAGGACATCCACCGCATTGTCCTCGCCAAACTTGTCCACGCCCGGCGCCAGCACCAGCAGCTCTCCCCCGTCGGCGATGGCCATGCGGGTGCGGTAGACCGCCTTGTTCCCCAGCCAGGTTGAAGCAAACTCGTGCTCATCCAGGTACACCACCGCCTTTTTGAGGGGCTTGTCCAGCCAGATGACATTCTTCTCCTGGGCCAGGGCCACCGCCTTTTCAAAATAGCGGCGCTGGGGCCCGATGAACAGGCCGTGGGTCCGGATGACGCCGCCGGGGGCGTCGGTGACCGTAAGGATATAGTTGAGGGGAATTTGTTTAATCAGGTTTTCTGCCGCATAGTCCAGCACCTTGCGCACAGGGCTGTGATCGCGGCCCATGAGGCGTTCCATGCCGTACACCGCACCCAGTATATGGGTTGCGTTGATGATATCGGGACCGCCGCAGCCCACGAAGATATTCTTGCTGTGGTTGGCCATGCCGATGACCTCGTGGGGCACCACCTGGCCAATGGACAGCACCAGGTCGTACGCCGGGTCCAGCAAATGACGGTTGATGGAGAAAGGAATGGCTTCCTCCATCAGGCCTTCGGAGACTTCCTTTACATAGCTGGCCGGTACCTCGCCGATGGGAACCACATCCTCCCGCCAGCGATGCACCAGCATGCGCTCGAAGGGGACGTCCCCGAACATAAGCTGCCACTGTTCCTGGGTCACGGGCACATGGGTGCCCAGGGCCGGCAGAATATCGACCTGACAGGCAGGGGAGAGCATGTGGTAAAGCAGCTGGGTGATGAGGCCTGCGTTGGAATGGAAGCGGGTGAAGTCCGGCGGTATAATCAATACCTTGCGCAGATCGTTTTTGACAGGCTGCAGGGCCTGTGCCAGGGCGTCCTCGATGGCCGGCCTGGCGATGCCCTGTTCAGTCTGCGCGTACAGCGACAGCGTATTCATCTTCTGTTCAAACATTGTAATTGCCTGCTGCGGTGTCTCCGCCCTTTCCTGTCCAATTGGTGTGAAAGAACTGTCCACGGGGCTGGTCCACCCGCTCATAGGTGTGGGCGCCAAAGTAATCCCGCTGCGCCTGGATCATGTTGGCGCCGCTGTTTTGGGTCCTGAGGCCATCATAATAGGCCAGGGCGCTGGTCATGGCCGGCAGGGCAATGCCGGACAGCACAGCGGTGGAAACTGTCGCCCGCCAGGCGGGCAGGCTGTCCGCCACAGCCTGGCCAAAATAGGGGTCAAACAGCAGGTTCTCCAATTCAGGGTTGGCTGTGTAAGCCTCCATGATCTTGCCCAGGAAGGCGCTGCGGATGATGCAACCGCCCCGCCACATGAGGGCGATGCCGCCATAGTTCAGATGCCAGCCATGGGTCTGGGCCGCTGCCTGCATGAGCAGATATCCCTGGGTATAGGAGATGATCTTGCTGGCATACAGCGCCTGCTGGATTTGCTTTAAGAAGGTTTCCTTGTCCCCGGAAAAAGCGGAGGCGCTGCCCGGCAACAGCCCGGAAGCCTTTACCCGCTGCTCCTTGTTGGAAGACAAAGCGCGCGCAAATACAGCCTCCGCAATCAGGGTCAGGGGCACGCCTTCGTCCAGGGCATTGATGGCGGTCCATTTGCCGGTGCCCTTCTGCCCGGCAGTGTCCAGAATCTTGTCAATCAGTGGGCTGCCATCGCTGTCCTGCGTAGCCAGAATGTCCGCTGTGATTTCAATCAGATAGCTGTCCAGCTCGCCTTGATTCCAGTCCGCAAACACCCGGGCCATCTCACTGGGTTCCATGCCCAGCACATCGCGCATGAGCAGGTAGGCTTCGGCAATGAGCTGCATGTCTCCATATTCGATGCCGTTGTGCACCATTTTCACAAAGTGGCCCGCCCCCTCTTCCCCTACCCAGTCACAGCAGGGCTGTCCGTCCACCTTGGCGGCGATGGCCTGGAAAATAGGCTTTACATACGGCCAGGCCGCGGAGGAGCCGCCGGGCATGATGCTTGGCCCCTTGAGCGCTCCTTCCTCACCGCCGGATACTCCGGTGCCAATGTACAGCAATCCCTTGCTCTCCACGTACTTCACGCGCCGGTCGGTGTCAGGGTAATTGCTGTTGCCGCCGTCGATGATGATGTCGCCTTTTTCCAAGTGAGGCAACAGCTGTTCGATAAAATCATCCACCGGCTGCCCCGCCTTCACCATGAGCATGACCTTCCGGGGTTTTTCCAATGCACCCACCAGCTCTTCCACGCTGTAGGTGCCGATAATGTTTTTTCCCTTGGCGCGGCCTTCGACAAAATTCTTTACTTTCTGGGTCGTGCGGTTGTACACTGCCACGGTAAAGCCTTTGCTTTCCATGTTCATCACCAGGTTTTCACCCATCACCGCCAGGCCCACCAGGCCAATGTCTGCTTTTCTCATCTGATCGTTTGTCCTCCTTCCTTCAGCGCATAACCCGGGCATCGCCCTGCCATGCGCTCCATACCCGGTTCCCTTCCGCCGGGGAAAGCCAATCCTCCGGCATGGTCACAGCCATGCCGGCCCTTGTCAATCATTCCTCACACGCCTGAGTATGCGGTATAGCCGCCATCCACAGGAATGACCACACCGGTGACGAAGCTAGCCGCCTCCGGAGATACCAGGTACAGCAGCGCGCCGATAAGCTCCTCGGCTTCGCCAAAGCGCCCCATGGGCGTGGCGGCAAGGATCTTCTCCGTCCGGGGCGTAGGTTGTCCGTCCTTGTCAAAGAGCAGGCTGTAGTTTTGTTCTCCTACAAAGAAGCCCGGGGCAATGGCGTTCACCCGGATGCCGCTCTTGGCGAAATAGGTAGCCAGCCACTGGGTAAAATTGCTCACCGCCGCCTTGGCGCCGGAATAGGCCATGACCTTGGTGAGGGGCAGATAGGCGCCCATGGAGGACACGTTGATGATACAGGCCCCGGGCATGCCCACCATCTGCCTGGCAAACACCTGGGTGGGCAGCAGGGTGCCCAGGAAGTTCAAGTCAAAGACAAAGCGGATGCCTTCATAGTCCAGCTTGAAGAAATCCTTCACATCCTTTGCCGCCTGGTCATACTGTTCGTCATCCGTGGTGGCCATGGGGTTGTTGCCGCCGGCGCCGTTAATGAGGATGGATACCGGCCCCCATTTTTCTTCTATGAGATCCCGGGCCTTCTCCAGGGCTGGCCTGGACAGCACATCCGCTGAAACAGCCATGGCATTGTCGCCGATTTCCTCAGCCAGCTTCTGTCCGTTTTCCAGTCTGCGGTTCAGGATGGCGACCTTGCCGCCGCAGGCGGCCAGGGCCCGGCAGAACTGAGAGCACAGCACCCCGCTGCCCCCGGTGACCAGGGCTACCTTGCCTGACAGATCCACATGAAAGGGTAGTTTCATTGTTCTTCTCCTTATGCACTATTTGATCGATACTGTCTGAAATTTGCACGAAAGCGTCCCGGCTTCTCAGCCAGATATCTCAAGACCCAGGTAGTTGACCGCATTGTTGAAGCAGATATCCTCCACCATTTTGCCCAGGGTGTCCATATCGTCAGGGTATTCACCGTTTTCCACCCAGGTTCCCAGCAGATTGCACAAAACCCGCCTGAAATACTCATGCCGAGTATATGACAGGAAGCTGCGGGAGTCCGTCAGCATGCCCACAAAATTGCCAAACACAGAGAGGTTGGCAAGGCTCTTCATCTGGGCTTTCATTCCCTCCTTGCAGTCACTGAACCACCAGGCGCTGCCGTGCTGGATTTTGCCGGGGTAGTCATCATTCTGGAAACAGGCGATCATCGCGTCAATCTGCGCGTCGTCAGTCGGGTTCAGGGAATAGATGATCGTCTTTGGCAATCCCACCTGTTCCTCAATATGGCCCAGCAGCCTGCCAAGGCGATAGCCCGTGTCCGCCGGGCCCCAGATGGCGTCATATCCCGTGTCCGGGCCGAGCTTTTTAAAGTTTTTCGGGCTGTTGTTGCGCACCGCGCCGAAGTGCAGCTGCATCACAATGCCATGCTCCCGGCAAAGGCCTGCCAGGTAACAAAGCAGGTCCGTCTTGAACGCATCAGCCTGATCCTGGGTCGGGGCTTTGCCAGCCAGCGCATTCTTCAGCACCTGGTCAGCGTCATGGCCCTGCTTGAACACCATATAGTCCAGCCCGTGGTCCGTGATGCGGCAGCCTGATTCCACAAAGAAGGCCAGCCGCAGACGCAAGGCCTCCTTCAAAGCCGCCAGGCTGTCAATCTGAAAGCCGCAGACCCGGCTTAATTTGAGCAGATATTCCGTATAGCCGGGTTTTTCGATGTTGATGGCCTTGTCGGGCCGGAAGGTCGGCAGCACCAGACAGGAAAAGCTCTTATCCTCTTTGATCAGGCGGTGCCACTTCAGGTCATCTACCGGGTCATCCGTGGTACAGATGGCTTTGACCCCGGATTTCTTGATGATGGTTCGGGCGGAGAGTCCGGGCAGCAGGGCGTTGCCCTTTTCCCATATCGCTTGTGCGCTGCTTGGGCCCAGCGGCTCAGAGATACCGAAGTAACGCTGTAATTCCAGGTGGGTCCAGTGGTAGAGCTGGTTGCCGATCATCCGCGGCAGCACCTTGGCCCAGCGCTCGAATTTCTCATAAGGGGAGGCGTCCCCGGTGATATAATGCTCATTTACACCGTCAGAACGCAGGGCGCGCCATTTATAATGGTCGCCACCCAGCCAGATTTCCGTCATATCCCGGAAAACTTTGTCCTCATAGATTTCCCTGGGGTCAATGTGGCAGTGGTAATCAATAATGGGCATTTTGGCGGCATGCTGATGATATAGCCTGCGCGCCGTGTCATTGTCCAGCAAAAAATCCTTATCCATGAAGGGCTTTTTCATGGTTGCCTCCCATCCGGCTGCTTTATGCGGCCAACTTGATTTAAAGAAAAATGGAGCCCGAGGGCTCCCGGGTAATGGATAAGCTTAGAGTTTGGTATCCCAGCGTCCGCACCAGACATTGTCATTGTATCTTCCCTTGAAGGGGCTTTCGCCCACAAGCTTGTCCACGAAAGAGCGTATCTGTGGCTCGCCATCCATGTACGCGTTAATGTAGGTGCGGCTCATGGTCAGGTCGATGAGCATATTGGTGCCGGCAAAGGACACAAACACGGTGGGCAGCTCCCGGACATACCAGGGCTGGTCAATGGGCTTGGCCCACTTGAGGCGCACTGAATTGTACTGGGCGAAGCCTACCACATCCATGGCCACCAGCACAAAGTCATAGTTGTTCCTGAAGTCCTCCATCTTGCCTTTGATTTCCATGTCATCGCTGTAGACCTCAAAGCCCTTCTCCTCAAGCACTTTGGTGAGCAGCGCCTTGACCTCCTCGCTGTTGCCCTTAGTCAATTTGCCTCCTACCACTGAGCCTTCCCCGCCGATAAACACCAGTTTGCAGCGTTTCTGGGTCTTAGGATCAATGGGCAGGGCCTTCTGGGTATCCTTGACCAGCGTGATGAACTGATCCGCAAAGGAACGCGCGGCCTTTTTGTGCTCCTCACAGCCGATGATGGACAGGCCGGCTTTGTCCGGCATCAAGGTGCCTTCCGCCTGCTTGATGTGCAGGCCCAGGGCAGCCTTCATGCCCAGGATGCGCCGCAGGGCGTCCTCCAGGCGTTCCTCGCTGATGATGCCGCTGCGGTAGCCCTCCAGCATGAAGTTGAAATCTTCTTCCTGATCGTTGGAGAAGAGGAACATATCGCAGCCC
This sequence comes from Bacillota bacterium, assembly GCA_029548395.1. Lineage (GTDB taxonomy): Bacteria > Bacillota > Clostridia > Christensenellales > Aristaeellaceae > UBA6115. The sequence continues at coordinate 13,464 of JAKPNM010000105.1, read as the reverse complement.
GCGGCGATGGCGGTGGGCACCTGCAGGCGTCTTTCCATGGGATGCCACAGGCCGATCATGTGGCTGGCGTCGGTCAGCACCAGGCCGTTGAAGCCCAGCTTTTCCTTCAGCAGGTCGGTGACAAGCTCCTTGGAGAGGGTGGCGGGCAGGATCTCGCTGTCGCTCAGCTCGCGCCCGGCCAGCTTGCGCTGGTAGGCGGGCATGGCGATGTGTCCGATCATGATGCTCATCACGCCATCATCAATCTGCGCCTGGTAGACTTTGCCAAAGGTTTTGTCCCAGGTCTCGCAGTCCATGTCACACAAGCCCATCATCAGGTGCTGGTCGTTTTCCTCCATCCCGTCCCCCGGGAAGTGCTTGGCGCAGTCGCCCATGCCGCCTTCCCGCACGCCCTTTCTAAAGGCGTTGGCATAACGGATGGTGTCCTCCGGGCTGTCGTTATACGCCCTGTTTTGCACAATGGTGTTGCGCCAGTTATAAAGGATGTCCACCACCGGTGAGAAGTTCCAGTTGCAGCCCACGGACGTAGCTTCACGGGCAGCCAGCAGGCCGACCTGATAAGCCATCTCCGTGCTGTCCGCCGCGGCTACAGCGGCGCCGCAGGCCATGGGCGTGCCGCCCTTGATCCCGCCGTTCCCGCCGGCTTCGCAGTTGCTGGCAATCAGCAGGGGAACCTTGCTGTGGGACTGGAAGGCGGCATTCTGCTCCCAGACCTCCTCGCCGGACACGCTGGGATAGCGCAGAGCGCCGGGGTGGTAGGTGGTCACCACCTCGCGGATGTCCTCCAGGTCACGGCTTTTGACCATGTTGACAAACAACTGACCGATCTTTTCCCGCTCGCTCATTCCAGCGATGGTTGTCTCCACCCAGGCAATCGCCGCCTCATCCAGATAAAACGGTTTTTTCTTCAAGTCTACCATTGGTCAGCCTCCTTCTTCGCGCGGATCACTCTGCTGGCTTGGATAAAATCAACTGATCGATGTCCCCCAGCTGATTCAGCTTTTCTATCATATCCTGTACGGTGATGTCCGGATTGTTGGTAACCAGCAGCTCCTCCAGGTCTTCCCGGTCAATGACATAGCTGGTGCCATGGCTGGTTTCCAGGCCCTCAACCTTTTCATAGGTCTGCGCGTCCAGGCACAGCCAGGGAATAACAAACAGCTGGGCGGGTTTACCATCCAGTTGCATGGCAGCAGGGTCGCCATTCAGGGCGTTGTACATCATGGCCGCGCTGATGCCGCCGGCTACGTTCAGGGGGTTGATGATGGCGGTATTGAGCACCGGGTTGCCAAAGATATCCTGGGTATGAAAACCCCTGTAGGTGTTTTCGCCCGTGTTGACGGTGGAAATCACCTTGATATCCTTCTGGTAGATTTCCTCTACTTCGGCAACGGCGCCCATGAAGGTATGGAAGTTGCTGAAGCTCACAAACACGTCATAGTCTCCCGTGTACAGCGGCACGTTGACGTTGCTCTGCGCGGCCTCGTTGTTGGAGCCGGGGCACAGGTAGATCTTGACATCCGGATTCCCGGTTTCAATCTCCCCGGGGATATAGTTGTTGATCAGGGCTTCGATGCTGTCTGAATACACCAGCCCGTAATGCGCCTGCATGGTCTCAAGGATGGCCTCGGTAGAGTAGTAATGGGAGGCGGCCCGCTTGTCCGGCGCCAGGATGGTGTAGACAATAACGCTGTGGTTCTGCCCATCGCTGAGCAGGGCTTCAAATGCCTGCCTGTAAGCGCTGCCAACGCCGTCTACGGAGGCGCCCACGTTGCCCAGATTATAGGCCTGGGTGCTGCCTTCCTCAAACTTGGGAAGCCTGGAAGCCTGGGTTGAAAAGAACATGCCCAGCTCCTCAGCCAGCTCGGCTCCCTTCAGGGTGCCGGGGGTGTAATAGTTCAGCACGCCCTTGGCGCCCATGGCATAGGCATTTTCCATGAAACTGAGCAGGGTTTCCAGATCGTCCACGCCCTCATAGAACAGGAAGTCCCAGCCAAGCGTGGGGCCGACCACGTTCTCGTAGTAATTGCGCTCGTCGGCAAATCTCGCGCCGGCGCGCATGGAAGCCACGGCAATCAGGGTCCTTTCATTTTCCTCGGCTAAGGCTGTGATTCCAACGATCCCCAGCACCATCCAGGCCGCCATCGCAAGGCATAACAACTTTTTCATACAAAGACTCCTCTATCTGTTCCGGGGCGCTTCTCAGCCGCCCGCGTGAAAGCTGTCCTCAAACGCCTGATCCAGCGACTGCTGGTAGGCCTGGTCATACTGTCCCTTGAGTATTTTTGGCAAGGCCTCCTCCAGCAGCTGATTCCAGGACTCCACCTCATGGCGCACCCGGATGGGGAAGAACCACACGCCGTTCTCCCGGGCGGCGGCCTGGTCGCCGAAGGCGTCGCCTACCATGACGACCTTGTCCTTGTCATAGCCCTTCTTGAGCAGCTGGGCAAGGCAGTGGGACTTGCTGCCGTCGTTTTGGCTGGTCAGGCAATCCACATGGTCCAGCAGGCCAAAATGCGACCACTCTTCAGTGATGGCCTCCAGATTGGAGCTGGACACGATGCCCACGTCCACCTTTTCCTGCACGGCTGCCAGCTTCTCCGGCACGCCGGGATAGGGCGGCTTGTCGTCCATGGGGATCTTGTCGATCTCCCGGTTCAGGGCATAGGACCAGCGCAGCGCCTTTGAGAACAGTTCCTGGTTCTTCCTGTTCGCGATCTCTTCCTCCAGGGAGGCATTGGTCAGCATGGGGGTAGTGTTGACCCAGGTCTTAAAGGTCTCAAGCTCCGGGGTATGCAGCAGCTTGCCTTCCAGGCGCTCCAGCATGATCACCAGGGCCTTGTAGCGGTGGATCCCCCGGGTGGTCTCATACAGGTTGATCTCGCACCACTTGTCCATGACCTCATCGAAGTGGTCCATCAGGCCCCATTCCCGGATGAAGCACAGCCCGTGGCAACGGCGGTGCTTGACCTCCATGGCGTCCAGCACGCAGCCGTCCGAGTCAAAACAGAACAGAATATCCCTTTTCTTTTGAAAATCACTTAGTGTTTGCATATCTCAAGCCTCCACCGGAATGCCCAGCTTGCTCTTCTTCTCCTGAACTTCCACCAGGCGATCGGCCCAGGCTTTCCTCTTTTTGAAGTAGTTCTCATTGGCGAGATAGACCAGGAAGGCCAGGTAGAGGAACATGTTCACCACGTTGCTCATGGCCTCAGACAGTTGCAGCTTGGCCAGACCCATCGCGAAAATCCTCAGGGTGAGGGTGGCCACCAGAATGCCCACAGCCTGGTTGGACCAGCGGCCCAGGAAGATGCCCAGGAACATGGGGAAAGTGTTGGAGACCACCGGCCCGCTGCTGGCATTGCCGCTGGTCACGGCCATCTGGGTCTTGTAAGCCGCGTCCAGGATACCCGCCACGCCCACCAGGCCGCCGGCAAAGGTGTAGCACAGCACGGCATGGCGGAAGATGTTGATGCCGGAGTTCTGGGCGATGCGCTGGGAGCCCTGGATGGCGCGCATCTGGTACCCGAACTTGGTGTAGGCCACCAGGTAGAGCACCACAACCAGCAGGATGGCCACCACGAGAATGGTGAAATAGGCCTCGCTGAGGATCGTGATGCCCTGAACGCCAAACAGGTTCAAGCCGACGCCCCCGGAGGTCACATACACCACGCTCTCCAAAATCAGGCCCATGCCGATGCCCAGCACCATGGGGGGCACACGGGCCCAGACAAAGACCAGGCCGACCACAAGGCCAAAGACCAGGCCAAAGGTCAGGGAGAAGAGCAGCAGCCATACCCCGGAGAGGCCCAGGGCCAGGGCGATGTTGGAACCAATCACCGTGCCCGCCAGGCGCTGGGCGCCCAAAGACAGGTCCAGCCTGCCGCTGGTCAGGTTAAAGGACAGGGCATAGGTGATGGCACAGGCGATACCCGTGTTGCGCACCAGGTTCACCAGGTCCAGGTTGGTCGAAAAATCAATCACATGCCTTCCCGCCGCGATCAGGCAGACAGCCTCCATGATCAGGAACATCAACACGGGAAAAGCCAGGGTAATCAGCGTATTCTTTATTCTGCGGTTCATATACTCCTGGTCGGGCCAACTGGATGCCCGCTCACACCTGCCTTTCTGGGAATTTCCGCACCGGGAGCCACCGTGCCCCCGGTACGGATGAGGGGTTTTAATTCAGAATTACTTGATTTTCCTGGCGATGATGGCGTCGATGTCGGCCAGTTCCATCAGGTACTCGGCATAGCTGTCATGGTTGGCGTCGGGGTTGCTGGTGACCATCAGGCGCTGGAGGTCATCGGCATTAATCACATAGGTGTCATGCTCAGTATCCAGCTTGGCGATGTTGGCATAGGTTTCAGCATCAGGGCAGGGCCAGGGATTGACAAACAGCTGGGCCGCGTTGCCATCGGCATCCTTGAGCGCTTCCGCGCCGCCGTTGAGGGCATTGTAGATGGCCGCAGCGCAGAAGGCATTGGCCACGTTCAGGGGATTGAGGATCACGGCGTTGAGAATGGGGTTGCCCAAGGGATCCAGGGTAGTGAAGCCTGTCAGGGTCTGTTTTTCAATGGAGGCAGTGGCCACGACCTTGATGTCCATGTTTTTGGCGCGCTCCACCTCGGCAATGGCGCTGGTGTAGTTTGCATAGCCGCTCACAGCCACAAAGATGTCATAATCACCGGACTGCAGGGGGGTGGAGATGGTGGCCAGGGTCTTGTCATTGTCGGTGCCCGGAACCAGGAAGATCTTGATGTTGGGGTTGCCGGTATCCACCTCGCCGGGAGAGTCGGTGTTGATGATCTCGTCAATGCTCTTGGAGTAAGTCAGGTTATACTTGTTCTGCATGGTCTCCAGCATTGCCTGGGTGGAATAGTAGTGGGAGGCCGCCACCTGACCCACGGCGGCCGTGGTGCACATGAGGACGCTGTGGTTTTCCCCGTCAGCCAGCACGCTTTCCATGGCGGCGGTATAGGCGCGGGCCATGCCGTCCACGGAGGCGCCGCAGTTGCCCAGGTTGTATTCCAGATCCAGGGTGGCGTCGTCCAGCTTGGAGGCCTGGGTGATGAAGAACATTTCATACTGATCGGCCGCCTCGGCCCCGCGGCCACGGCCGGCGGTGTAATAGTTGATGATGCCCACCGCGCCCTTGGCGTAACAGTTCTCAATGAAGGTCACCAGGGTTTCAGTATCCTTGATGGCTTCGGAGAAGATGAACTCCATTCCAAGAGCCGGAGCCAGCTCATTAGTATAGTAATCCTTCTGGATCTCAGTGTCAGAGGTTACATTCTGAAAGGCAACGCCGATGATGTACTTTTCCTGGGCCAGGGAGGTCAGGGGGAGGACGGCCAGGATCATGGCCATGCTCAGCAACAGCGCGAAAATTTTTTTCATGTGAAAACCTTCCTTTCTTAAATCCATCACAGTCCCCATCCGGGGCGTTTAGGCAGGGGAAATGGCGCGATTCAGGATAAATCAACCCTCCGGCGCCGGCAGGCCATGCGGCCGTTTCTGGGCGGCTGCCACCAGCAGCAGGAAGAGCAGCCCGCGGACACCCTGGATCAGGTTTGAGTCGACGCCCACCATCACCATGCCATTCTGCAGGGCCGTGACGGTCACCGCGCCGATGACGCCGGCATAGACAAAGGACTTGCTGCCACCGAACACGCTCATCCCGCCCAGCACGATGGCCAGCATGGTGTCCATGTTCAGGGAGCTCAGGGTGGTGATACTGACTGAACCCGAGCGGATGATGGCCACCATGGCGCCCAATCCCATGCCCAGGCCGCCGATGACGAAGGCCAGCAGCAGGTAGTCCTTCTTGAACTTGCCGGTCTGATGGGCGCATATCTCGTTGGTGCCGATAAAGCGCAGGGTGCGGCCGATTTTGGTGAAATGAAAGATCACCACCGCAAAGGCGAAGAACACCCCGAATATGATGTAGTGGACGTTGTTGTTGGCCAGCATCCGGGTGATCTTGCTTGGGATGGTCAGGGTGCTGCCGCCCAGCAGCGCCTGCTGGATGGCGGCCAGCAGCGTCATCATGACGATAGTAACGTATAATACACGAACATTGAGCTTGGTGGAGAGAATGGCGGAGAAGCCCATGATGAACACAGCCAATATGACGGAGATGACAAACATCACCACCAACCCCAGCTCCACCGAACCGCCTGCGTCAAGAATGGCCAGGAAAGCCATGGCCGACACGGTCTCACACAGCACAGTGGTAGCGCCCATGGCCAGGTTCACGTTGCCTGTGGCAAAGATAAAGGTACCGCCGGTCGCCACCGTGGCCACCACCAGGGCCTGGTTCAGGATAATGGTCAGGTTCCTGCTGGCAAGAAACCTCCCGCCGGTGGCAAGGGAAAAGGCAAAGGCAATCAGCAAAAGAATCACAAAGGGCATCAGTCGCGTAGTCCAGCGGTTCTCCCACACGCTCAACAGTTTGTTACGGAGACTGGACGGCTCCCGGATTGCAACATCTGTCATGTGAACACCTCCTCTCCTTAAATCATGTACTCGATGAGCTTTTGCTCTGTCAGGCCTTCTGTGCGCATCATCTCCAGGCGTACCTCCCCATCCTTCATAATCAGCACCCTGTCGCTCATACCGATCAGCTCCTGGAGCTCTTCGGAAATCAGCAGAATGGATTTCCCCGCCTTTTTCATGCGGTACATCAGCTGGTACATTGCGGCTTTCACCCCGACGTCCACGCCGCGGGTGGGGCAGTCCAGAATAAGGATCTCGGAATCCGGCGCAATCCATTTTCCAAAGACCACCTTTTGCTTGTTGCCGCCTGACAGGGTATTGACATTATGGTATTTGGACGCGCATTTGATGGATAGCTCCTTCACCTGCTCATCCACATAATCCTTTTCCTTGCGGTTGGAAATCAGGGGCCCCGGACCGTGCCAACGGTTGATATCGTAGCCTGTGCTGGCGATGTTCTCCATGATGCTTGCAGACAAGCCCAGAGATTCGGTGTCGCGGTTCTTTGAGACATAGCCCATGCGGTTTTTGATGGCGGTTCTGGTGTTGTTGATCTTGGTGCCGTCTTTCAGGGTCACCTTGCCATCCACCAGTTTTTCCAGGCCGAACAGCGCCCTGCCCACGGTATGCATGCCGCACTGGGACAGGCCGCCGATGCCCAGGATCTCACCCTTGTGCAGCTCCAGATCAAAGCACAGCAGATCCTCCATGGTGGTGATGCAGTCGGCCTTTAGCACCACTTCGTCACTATAGCCGTCAAAATCGTCCCTGTAATAATTGCCCTGGATCTCACGCCCGATCATCATCCTTCGAATGAGCGAAGGCTCATAATCAGCTTTTTGCACCGTGCCGATGATGACGCCGTCCCGCAGCACCGTGAGTTCGTCACACTGCTCCATCATCTCATCCAGGTCATGGGAAATAAATATTACGCTGCGGTTGTTGTCGCGCTGGGCGGCCATGATGCTGTACAGAAACTCGCGCCCATCCTGGGAAAGCGCCGTTGACGTCTCGTCGACGATCAGGATTTCCGGCTTCCAGTACATGCATTTGGCAATCTCCACCACCTTGCGCTGCTGCATGTCCAATTCGCGCACAGGCTGGTCCGCCTGGATGTTCGTGATGCCCAGGCCTTCGAGCAGCTCCCGCGTGGCAGCCATCATCTTCGCACGGTTGATGATGGGGCCCTGTTTAAACATGGCTTCGTGGCCAAGAAAAATATTCTCAGCCACCGTGATGTTGGGGATGGTGCCCGCCTCCTGCACGATCATGCCGATGCCGTGTTTCTCGGCGTACAGCATGCTGGGCGGCGCCCATGGCTCGCCCTTGAACTTCATGCTGCCCTTGGTAGGCGGCTGCATGCCCGCGGCAATGGAAGACACTGTGGACTTTCCACTGCCGTTCTCCCCGATCAGCCCGCAGACGACGCCGCGGTTGAGGGTGAAGGACACATTGTTCAAAGCCACGGTTGCGCCAAAGTTTTTGTACATGTTTTGAACTTCTAACAATACTTCTTTTGTTGGCACGCTTTTCCTCCCCTGGGCCTCCTGAGTCTGAAAGCCCTTTTGATCTGAATGGTTCCCGGACGTGTTCCTTCATAGTCGGTCGGTTCAGTGCTGTTCGCAAGAATGTAGGACCTTGGTGCTTGAAAATTGTTATGAAATCAGGACCTTCCTGTTGATTCAAGAAAAAAACCGTTTAGCGTATATTTATATGTTAGATATATAGACTATTGCATACAAATACGCTATAATAAAACCATGATTTGTGGTACATTCCTACGATAATTGTTTCTGCAAGGACTGCTGATACCCTAAAACATATGCATTCCCCCTACAAAGTGAGGTTTGGGTTCAATGGATAACTTGTATCGTTGTTGCTTAATCATAACAAAAAAAAATACTGGGCGTCAATGCTGTCTGTTTTCATCGGAAGGATGAGGTCTATGAGACGCTCATCCGGCCTCACCTGTTTTTTGCCAGCCAGTTTGCCCGCAACAGCGGGGATTTCCACCAGATGATGCAATACATCGATGAGGATGCCCTGTATGAGATTCAAGACCGGGCTGAGGTGCTCTGGCTGATTTTTTCCTCCAAGGGCCAGGTTTTTGTCATCGGTCCGTATTTGGATGAGCTTCCCCAGCGCGCTTCCCAATTGCAGATCCTGAGTGCCATTGGCCTGGATGAAGCTGCCCTGGACGGCTTGCGCGACTATCACGCCTCAATTCCCGTTGGCGTTCGCTCCCAGGCGCTCCTGGCGGCAGACGCCATCATGGACTGTTTGGACATCCCCTCAGAGCGCCCTCCCCTGACCCGGATTGTCCTTTCGAACACGGACAGCCCTACGGATGAACAGGGCGCTGAGCATCAGTATCCCCCGGGCCTGTTTATTGAGCGCACGCATGATGTGGGAAGCAAGTTCATGGAAGCTGTCTCCCTGGGCAACCTGAGCGAGGCCTTGCTGCTCCTCCAGGAGGTTCTGGTGCGCAATCGGCCGAGGGATGGCAAGGTGACCCTCTACAGAGAGCAGGTCACCAACACCATCATCCGCACCATGGTACGCCTTGCGGCCCGCGGGGCAGGCGTCCCTTCCCTGGAATTGGATGCCCTTACCCAGGAATATTGCCTGCGCACTGAGTCGGCCCGCAGCATAGAACAGGCGGAACGCCTGATGTATGAGCTGACCGAACGCATTTGCAGCCTGGTTTCAAAGCAGCGGCTGAGCTCCTACTCCCCGCTGGTTAAAAAAGCCATGCATCAGGTCAATCAGCGTCTTCACGAAAAACTGAGCGTTATTGGGATTGCACGGGATATCGGCGTATCCCCCAACTATCTTTCCGCGCGCTTTCACAAAGAGTACGGCCAGAAGCTCAGCGCCTACATCACCGATATGCGCATGCAGCGCGCCGCCAAGCTGTTGCGCAACAGCAACATGTCCATTCTCGACATCTGCATGTCCGTGGGCATTTCCGATAGCAGCTATTTTTCCCGCCAATTCAAAGCAAAGTATAAGATGAGCCCTTCAAACTACCGGAAAGCGCCACTGAGCATGGAAGATTGAGGGCCTCTGATTTGGTGTAGTTTATTATCCGTTGTCGTTGATATTTCCATGCCTTGGATAAAACAATAACGTATGATGGATATGAATATGCGTTTATGCACAGACGCATTGTAATGTTTTTCCTTGCGGCGGTAATACTGGTTGTTTATGATAAAACCGATGTTTGTATCGGCACAGATGCAGCCAGGTGTTTTATCCGTTTGAAACACCCCTTTCCTTTCCTGACGCAAGAGAGAAAGGAGGATGCTTCTTACCGGCGCGTTGCCGCCGTTGTTCCAATGATCTATCCATAACAAGAAAAGGAGAAACGATATGATGGACCGAGCAGAGCTGCGTTATATCGCCCCCACCTTTACACGGAACAGGGAAGGCCCGACCATTGGCACCACAGTGAAGCCAGTCATTGAGGTGGATGGCAAATTCTTCAGGGATTCCAACGGGAACGGAACGCTGGAGCCCTATGAGGACTGGAGGCTGGATTCAAAGACCCGCGCGGAGGACCTGGTGAGCCGCATGAGCATCGATGAGAAGGTCGGCATGATGGTCATCAACAACCGTGGCATGGGCATCGAAGTGAAAAACAAGGCGGAGACCGCCATGGACGGCCTGCTGGATGAGACAACCAGCACGGCTGACCAGAACCCTCTCAGCGCCACGGACAAATATGGCACCATCGATACCATCCAGAAGCTGCACCTGCGCCACCTGATTCTGCGAGCGAACCCCTCTCCGGCAGACCATGCCCAGTGGATCAACGCCATGAACCAGGTCGCCGAAATGACGCCCAACGGCATTCCGGTCATTGTAGCCAGCAACAGCCGCAATGAGAACGCCAGCTTCGGCGCCACCACGGACATTGCTTTCAACAAGGACAGCTCCAACACCGTGTTTTCCTGCTATCCGGGTACCCTGGGGCTGGCGGCCGCCGCCATGGGCGATATCAAGGCGGGCGGCGATGCCGGCCTGATCAGCGAGTTCGCCGAGAAGGCCCGCGGCGAGTGGGACGCCGTGGGCATGAAGAAAGCCTACATGTACATGGCGGACGTGGCCACCGATCCCCGCTGGCAGCGCACCTACGGCACGCTGGGCGAGCGGCCTGATTTTATAGCCGATGCCATTCGCCGGCTGTTGAAAGGCTTCCAGTGCTCTTCAGAGGGCGTGACCCGCGAAGGCATCGGCTTGACCGTGAAGCATTTCCCCGGCGGCGGCGCGCGCGAAAACGGCTTTGACCCGCACTATGTCCAGGGCCAGTGGAACGTGTACGCCACTGAGAACTCCCTTGAAAAATACCAGCTGGCGCCTTTTATGGCGGCGGTTGAACACAACCCGTCCTCCATCATGCCCTACTATGCCAAGCCCTATTCCAGCAAGTCCGCCCCCCAGACTTACAAAGGCGTGCCCCTGGACCTGTCGGAGGAGGTGGGCTTTGCTTACAACAAGGCCTTCGTCACCGACCTGCTGCGCGGTCAGATGGGTTTCAAAGGTTACATCAACTCCGACAGCGGCGTGCTCACCAAAATGTCATGGGGCATGGAGGCGCACGATGTGCCCAGCCGCGCCGCCTACGCGGTGCACGCGGGCGCCGATATGTTCTCAGACACCAACGACGTCTGGTCTCTAAAGGAGGCCTGGCGCCGCGGACAGGAGGATGCGGACAAGTACGACGCGAAGTATGTGCTCAGCGATGAGGACGTGAACCAGTCCAACGTGCGCCTGCTCAAAGAGATGTTCGATACCGGCTTGTTTGAAAACCCCTACCGGGATCCCGACGACGCCACCAAGTTCATCGAAGGCACCCGCGCTGACGAGTTCCCTTACCAGGTGCACCTCAAGAGTGTCGTCCTTTTGAAGAACGAGGACAATACGCTGCCGCTGACCCCGGAAAAGGCGACGGGTAAGAAGATCTACGCCCAGTACTTCAACAAGTCCGGCGACACCGCGAAAACCAACGACAGCCTCTATGCTGCCCTGGAAGCCCGCGGCTTCACCATCACCAGGGATTACAGCGAAGCCGACCTGGCCTTCCTGTATGTGAATCCCACCAGCGGCAGCTATTTCGATGCCACCCTGGGCTATCTGGAGCTTGACATTGCGCACGCCAAAATCGTGGTGGAAACCAGGCCCGACGGCGCCCCCGCCAGGACCAAGCATGTGGAAACCACCCTCACCGGCGCAGCTCTTATCAAGGAAATTGCCGATACCGTGCACGCCAACGGCGGCAAGGTCATCAGCAATGTGAACTTCAAGCTGGCCTGGATGCTGGGTAACGTGGAGCCCTATTCCGATGCGCTGCTGGCCGGCTTTGAAACCTTTGCGGACGCCACGCTGGATGTGATCGAAGGCAAGTACCACCCCTCAGGCGTGCTGCCCCTGACCCTGCCCAAGGATGACAGCGTCATTAAAGTGGATGCCAATGGCGAGTGCATCTCCCCCAACGATGTGCCCGGTTACGCCAAGGATGAATATATGCCGGATTCCATGAAGGATGAGAACGGCAAGGCCTACGCCTACCGCGATGCCGCCGGCAATTATTATGAATCCGAGTTCGGCCTGAGCTACTGATCCTCAGCCTGAACAAACAAAGACCCATATTTTACCCGCTGATCCCGTCCGGGTTGCGGTTGATGGCGCGGATGCGCGCCACATCGGCCTTGGGTTCGCGCTCGGGCGTGAGCAGGCCGTTGATCTCCTGCATAACATCGGTAAGTTGGGTATAGCAGTAGCCCTGGCAGTAGGGGATGTCCAAGATGGCCTGGGTAAGATCCGCGTAGCGAGCCAGGAAGGCCTCCTCATCCGCCACCTTGTCATGGTAGCCCCAGGTGGCCATGCCGCCCATGTCTTCCTGGATCCCCTTTGACTGCATGGCAATGCCGCCGTACTCGGTCACCAGGAAGGCCTCCCTGCCGGTGGGCGCGACCCCCTTGGCATAAGCCGGGCGCCTGTCACAGCCGGTTTTCTCCACCTGCTCGCGGCTGGCGAAGTGCTTCCTGAGGGCAGCGCCGTCCGCGGCGTAATCGTGCAGGGCGCAGATGTCGGTCTCGGTCTGCTCCCAGCCGTCGTTAGCGCTGATGATGCGGGTGGGATCGGCCGCGCGGCACAGCTGGGTCAGCATGCGGCTGGCCGCCTGCTGGGCAGGGTCGGCGTAGATTTCACGCAGGCCCCAGGATTCGTTCAGCGGCACCCAGGCGATCAGGGAGGGGTGGTTGTAGTCGCGGCGGATGAAGCGGTGCAGGTCGTTCATGCTGTGCTGCAGCATGTCCTGGCTGTATTCATAGGAGCTGGGCAATTCGCCCCAGACCAGCAGGCCCAGGCGGTCGCACCAGTGGTAGAAGCGCGGGTCCTCGATCTTTTGGTGCTTGCGCACGCCGTTGAAGCCAAAGTCACGTATCCACTGCACATCCGCGCGGATGGCCTCGTCGCTGGGCGGGGTGAGCAGGGTGCCGGGCCAGTAGCCCTGATCCAGCACCATGCGCAGATAGATGGGCTGGTGGTTAAGCAGCACCTGGCCGTTGCGCACCTCAATGGAACGCATCCCAAACCAGGTGCGCAGGCTGTCGCTCACCCCGCCCGCGTCCTCCAGCACAGCCTCCAGCTCGTACAGGGCGGGGCTCTTCGGGCTCCACAGGCGTGGGGAATCCACTCCCTCCACGCGCATGTCCAGGGTAAAGCTGGCGCGCTTCTTGTCCATCTCAAAGCTGGCGGTCTGTTGAAGCTCGCCGTTGAGCTTGACCACAAAGCGCGCGGTGAGCGGGCGGGGCGGCGTGTCCGACAATTGCACATCCAGCCGGGCGGTGCACTGGTCGATATCGGGCGTTACCAGGATGCTCTCAAAGGCATAAGGGCCGGTAGCCTCCAGGTATACCGTCTGCCAGATGCCGCTGACCGGGGTGTACCAGCAGCCCATCA
>JAKPNM010000104.1 GCA_029548395.1 Bacillota bacterium | reverse complement strand
TGGTGCGCCTGATGAAGCTGATGACAAGCGGCATCAAAAACCCCAAGGGCACCTCGATGCTGGAGGACTATACCTACAACCTGGTCCCCGGCAAGGAAGGGATCCTTCAGGCGCACATGCTGGAGATCTGTCCCTCCCTGGCGCAGGGCAAGCCGGCCATCCGCTGCCAGCCCTTGTCCATGGGCTCCCGTGAGGATCCGGCGCGCCTGGTCTTCACGTCCAAAACCGGCCCGGGCACCGCGGTTTCCCTGATTGATCTGGGGCGCCGTTTCCGGCTGATCATCGCCGGGGTGGATTGCAGGCAGGTGGAGAAGCCCATGCCCAAGCTGCCTGTGGCCACTGTCCTGTGGACGCCGCGGCCTGACTTTACCACCGGGGTGGAAGCCTGGATTCTGGCCGGCGGCGCCCATCATACCGCCTTCAGCTACGACCTGAGCGTGGAGCAGATGGCTGACTGGGCGGAGCATATGGGCATTGAGGCGCTGGTCATCGACGAGCATACCAGCCTGCGACATTTCAAGCAGGAGATCATGCTGGGCGAAGCCTATTATCGTTCAGGAGGGCAAGGATGAACCGAGAGCAAACCATTTCCTGTATCAGGCAGGGGCAGGCCGCCCTGGGCATAGAGCTGGGCAGCACCCGCATCAAGGCGGTGCTGATCGACCGGGAGCACAAGCCCATCGCCACGGGCTCTCACCGCTGGGAGAACCAGTTTGTGGACGGCGTATGGACCTACCCGCTGGAGGAGGTCATGCCCGGCGTGCAGGCCGCCTATGGCGCGCTGGCGCGCAGCATATCCGAGGATTACGGCCTTAAAATCAAGCGCCTTGCCGGCATTGGCATCTCCGGCATGATGCATGGTTACCTGGTCTTTGACGGGGATGACCGGCAGCTGGTGCCTTTCCGCACCTGGCGCAACACAATGACCGCGCAGGCCGCGGGGGAATTGAGCGGCCTGTTTGATTTTGCCATTCCCCAGCGCTGGAGCATTGCCCATTTGTACCAGGCCGTTTTGAACGGGGAAGCCCATGTGCCGCACATCCGCTTCCTGACCACCCTGGCCGGCTATGTCCACTGGCAGCTCAGCGGCTCCAAGCTTCTGGGCGTGGGCGACGCTTCCGGCATCTTTCCCATTGATGATGATGGACAATATGACAAGGTTTGCGTTGGCAAGTTCAATGAGCTCATCAAAGACCGCGGCTACCCCTGGAAGCTGGAGGATCTCCTGCCCGGCTTCCTGATGGCAGGCGGGCAGGCGGGCTCCCTGAGCGGCTGGGGCGCCCGGCTGCTGGACACGACCGGCGCGCTGGAGGCGGGCATCCCGCTGTGCCCGCCGGAGGGTGACGCCGGCACCGGCATGGTAGCGACCAACGCGGTCGCGCCGCGCACCGGCAACTTGTCCGCCGGCACCTCCATCTTCGCGATGATTGTGCTGGAGAAGAACCTCAAGAAGCTGCACCCGGAAATCGACATCGTCACCACGCCTGACGGCAAGCCGGTCGCCATGGTGCACTGCAACAACTGCACCACCGACCTGAACAGCTGGATTGCCCTGCTGAGCGATTTCATGACGCATATGGATCTGGCGCCTGAGCGGGAGAAGCTCTACCAGGTCTTCTTTGAAGCCGCCCTGAAGGGCGACAGCGACGCGGGCGGCCTCATCACCTGCGGCTATTATTCAGGGGAGCACATCACAGGCTTTGAGGAGGGACGCCCCTTCCTTGCGCAGGCGCCCGGGAGCCGCCTGAGTTACGCCAACCTGGCGCGCAGCATCCTCTTCACCTCCCTGGCCACGCTTAAGATCGGCATGCGCGCGCTGGAGGAGGAGCAGGTGAAGATTGACCGCATCCTTGGCCACGGCGGCCTGTACAAGGAGGGGGATGCCGGCCAGCGCTTCACCGCGGCGGCGCTGAACACACCGGTTTCCGTGATGAATACCGCCAATGAGGGAGGCGCCTGGGGCATCGCGCTGCTGGCTGCCTACATGGCCTGGCGCAAGCCGGGCGAGCGCCTGGGAGACTATCTTGACCAGCGCGTGTTTGCGGACATGCCCGTCAGCACCCTGGCGCCGGACGAACAGGATGCGCGGGGCTTTGAGCATTATATGAAGCGCTTTGAAGCCGGGTTGAAGGTGGAAGAAGCCGCCGTCCGGCACATCCGGTAAGGAACAATATGCTGAAGGAATTAAAAGAACGGGTGCTTGCCGCCAACCTGGAGCTGCCCCGGCAGGGCCTGGTGAAGTACACCTGGGGCAATGTCAGCGCGCGGGACGCGGCCACCGGCTTGGTGGTCATCAAGCCCAGCGGGGTTTCCTATGACATCATGAAGGCTGAGGACATGGTGGTAATGGATATGGCGGGCAAGGTGGTAGAGGGCAGTCTGCGCCCCTCCTCCGACGCGCCCACCCACCTGGAGATGTACCGCGCCTTTCCCGAGATCGGCGGCATCGTGCATACCCACTCCCCGGAGGCTACCGCCTGGGCGCAGGCCGGGATGGATGTGCCCTTGTACGGCACCACCCACGCGGACCATTTCGCTGGCGCCATCCCCTGCGCGCGCCCTTTAAGCGCGCGGGAGATCAACGGCGCTTATGAAAAAAATACCGGTCTTGTGATGATAGAGACCATCCGGGAGCGCGGCATCAACGTGCTGCACATCCCGGCCATGCTGTGCCGGTCCCATGGCGCCTTTTCCTGGGGCAAGGATGTGGAGAACGCCGTGATGAATGCCGTTGTGCTGGAGGAAGTGGCCAGGCTGGCGCGCTGGACCCGGCAGATCAACCCTGCCGTACCACCGGCCGCGGAGGAGCTGCGTGACAAGCATTTCTGCCGCAAGCACAGTAAAAACGCCTACTATGGGCAGCAGACGAACAAGCAGGGTTGACCGCGGTTCCTGCAAGCTGAACAACTTCTATGTTATTGTCCCCGGCCGATATTGAAGGGGTCATACGGCTGTGGCGCGTGTGACAGCTGGTCCCTGCCGGTCTTTATCCTGCGGACACGCTGGATGTTGGAGATAAAAATCAGCAAGTTGCCCAGCATGACCAGGGCCGCTGGAATCAGTTTGAACTTCTGCCAGAAGCTGGCTTCCATCAAGGGCGTGCTGCCCAGGGAAAAGATGATCAGCAAAATGCAGATGGGGACGGAAATCAGCCCGGCGATGGGCCGCCGCCTGGTCAGCAGCGCAAAGACGCCAAACAGCAGGCAAAGGACAAGAAAGATATGGGTGCGCAGCCGCGCCCATTCCAGACGGCTCAGGTAATCCCAGAAGGTGATTTTGCCGTCAGACACCAGGCTGAAAACCGGCGAAAGCCAGGTGACCATTTCCTCAAAGCGGATGGCCAATTCATAAACCGCCCAGGCCACCAGGGCCAGCGCGCCCCAGAACACCATGCGACGTCCCGTCACCCGCAGCGTTTCCATCAGTATTCACCACCCCCGGAATGTTCGTTTCCCTGTGTATCCAGTGTATGCTTGAAGGTCCCTGATGTCAATCGGGCTGGCTTGACGCGCACTGTGTGCTTTGTTAGGATGAAAACAGCCTGACAACTGAGTGGGGAGGTGGGGCAATGGCCAGACGCATGCTTGCCTGCCTCCTCCTGTTTGCCCTGCTTGCCTGCCTGCTGCCTGCGCGTGCGGATGATACCCGGCCGCTGCCCGTCTTGCGGGCGCTTTTGGTGTCCTGCGATCATTTTGTCACCCAGCCGGACACGGCGCCCTCCTCCTACAACAACCTGGTCGCTCTGCGCCGCGCCCTGCTGTACGACATACGCGGCTATCGCAGCATCCGCGTCAGCGTCAACCGGGCGCTGGACCATCAGGCCCTGGCTTCCCTGGCCGCGGCAGCCTATGCAGGCGCGAACCAGGAGGACATCAGCCTGTTTTACTTAAGCACCCATGGCGTCACCATCGGGGACAATGATGATTTTGCCGCCTTGCTCAGCGACGGCCTTGAGGAGCGTCTCCTGTATGGCCGCGACATTGCCGAGGTCTTGAACACCGTTCCGGGCAAGAAGGTGGTGATTCTGGACGCCTGCTTCAGCGGCGCAGCCATCGCCAAGGGCCTGGATGATCCATATGTGGCTTCCGCCTTTTCGGGGCCGGATTTCAAGGTGCTCACCAGCGCGGGCGGCCTGGAGCCCAGCTTCCTGTGGACAGACGGCGCGGGTATGGTTCAGGGGGGCAGTTTTTTTGCCCAGGCGCTCACGGAGGGCATCACCGCAGAAGGGCGTTACGCGGCTGACCTCAACCGGGATGGCCTGATCACCTTGCGGGAACTGCACGCTCACCAGCTCAAGGCCTATGGCGCCTCTACCCCGCAGGTCTATCCTGAGAACGATGATTTTGTTGTCTTTGCCTATTATATCGGGCATCAGGCAAATGCTCCGCGCACTGTGACCGGCCTGGAGGTGGAAAGCCCGCTGATTCGCGGGCAAGGGCAGCCCATCCGGTTTTCCTACACGCTCAATCGCCAGGCGCGTCTGGCCTATCAGCTGATCTACGAGCAGGAGGGCGCCTGGCGCTTCCGGGCGCCGCAAAGCATCATAGAAGCCGGACGCGGCGACGGCATCGTCCTGCCCGGGCGCAAGGAGGCTGCCCTGGGCTTGCAGCCGGGCATGGATGACTTGTCCGGGTATTTGCTGCTGATGCTGGTCAGCGTGTTTGAAGACCGCGCCAGTCCCCAGGCCTGCGTGCTGCTCAGCGTCCAGACCCAGGATCAGCCGCAGGAAATCCTTGTGGACAGCGTGCCCGCTTTCACGCCAGGCATGGGGGAGGAGGCTGCCTTTATTGTGCGCCACCATGGCCCGGTGACCCTGAGCGCCCGGGTCCTGGATCACACAGGCGAGCGGGTGGCTGTGCTGGCTGCCCGGCAGATGTCAAGACCTTTGCATCTGCGGCAGGAGGGCACCTGCTTATGGTGGGATGGGCGCGGGATGGACGGCAGGGCAATGCCCGCCGGCGTCTACCGGCTGCAGGTCACGGTTTATTCCGGTGCGCTAAGCTATGAGGCGCAGAGCGAGCCTTTTGAGCTGCTTGCCCTTCCTGAGACAATGTGAATTATCCGTTTACTGTAAAGCCAATCAACCGCCTGCTGCATGGGACCGATGATCTACCACTCAATGCCTTCCCGCGCCGGGACGCCTGCGTCAAAGGGATGCCTGACCGCTTCCATCCGGGTCACATAGTCGGCCATCTCCATCAGGCTTTCCGGCGCATACCGCCCGGTGACCACGACATCGCCATGCTGCAATGCGGTTTTGATCAGCCGCAGGGCGTCCTCCT
Source organism: Bacillota bacterium (assembly GCA_029548395.1). Lineage (GTDB taxonomy): Bacteria > Bacillota > Clostridia > Christensenellales > Aristaeellaceae > UBA6115. The sequence continues at coordinate 12,835 of JAKPNM010000104.1, read as the reverse complement.
GCCTGACCAGGCGGATGTATAAGGCGATGCACAGCTCATCCAGCACGGTCAGAGCCGGCTGGATGCGGCTGACGGCTTCGATCATGGCTTCCAGGGCTTCCCCGTGCTGCCGGCGGGCTTCCTCCTGCTGCTGCGGTGTCAGGTTCGCGAAAAAGCCTTTCAGCTGCGCGCCTTCAAATACGGTGGCCAAATCAAACCGTTTCAGGGACTCCAGCTCGCCGGAGGTGCCGTCCTTCATAAACTGGGCGATGAACACGGGCTTGCCGTGCCCCAGCATCCGAAGGGCCTGGCCCATGGCGGCGGTGGTTTTTCCCTTGCCGTTGCCGGTGTACAGGTGCATCAGGTGTTGGCTCATGAAATTCTCCTTTTATTGTTTACAGGGAGCGTTCCTGTCGGCCGGTCTGTATCGGATAACTTTCGCAAGCATGACAGGCGCTGGCCTGAACACCACCTGGTACTGAGCTTTCCGCCCAGGAGCCGCCCGGGCATCCCCTGGTGATCCAGTCCACCCGCATTCGCCTGCGACTGTATACATCCACGCGGCTGCACTGCCGTCTGGCGGGCTGGATGAGTGCCTGGCCGGGCTGGTAGCGCAGTCACAGGCGCTGAGAAACCTAAAGAAGACCGCTGAGCGCTGATGATATTGCCGTTAGGCCCGCTCCCAGGCGGTGATCATCTTCTCATGGGACCTGAGGCGCAGGAGTTCATCTTTTTGCCAATCCGGCAGCGGCAGGTTGGCGTCCCAGTAATACTGGCGCTCTTCCAGCTCTTCCTTGAGGGTATCCGCGCGCATGGTCACAGGATAGAAGCGCACGCCCTCGCGGTAGACCGTCTCTGTGCCCGTGCTGGTATAGTGAACTAGATCCTCGCGGTTGCGCCCCTTGACCGCATTGCATAAAAACTGCTGGTAGCGCTTGACGGGAAAAATGGACATGCTCAGCGAGAACAACAGCACCGCGCTCAGCAGCGCCAACGACAGGCTGGTCAGCCACTCCATCCGGCGGATAAAGCTGAAGACAACCACTGACAGCAGGATGATCTCCGGTATCAGCCAAACCAGCACCCGTTTTCTTATCTGTTTGCCCAAAGCGTCAATATCGTCTTGCGTATACATCAGAAATCCTCCCGCCACAGTGTACTAAATTCAACCCGCCTTGTAAATCCATGATGTGCTGTGATTAAGGCGCATATGATGATATAATGCAGCAGAAATTTTTGTATGGAGGAAGAAATGGAGACGGTCATCAAGACCAGCAAGCTTACCAAGCGTTACCGGCGGGCCAGGGGAATCACCAACCTGAGCATCACTGTCAACAAAGGGGATATCTATGGTTTTATCGGTTCCAACGGCGCCGGCAAGTCAACCACCATCCGCGTGCTGCTGGGGCTGATCCGGTCCAACGCCGGCAAGGCGGAGGTCTTCGGCTTTGACGTCAAACGCAGAAAACGGAAGATTCTCTCGGACATTGGCTATATCCCCTCGGAGGTGTCCTACTATCCCGGCATGCGGGTATCGGATGCCCTGCGGATGTCTGCCCGGCTGCGCAGGCGGGATTGCGCCCTGGAAGCCCGCCGCTTGTGCGGCGCGCTGTCCCTGGACATGAACCGAAAAATACAGGAGCTGTCCTTTGGCAACAAGAAAAAGCTGGCCATCGCGCTGGCTTTGCAGCACCGTCCCCAGCTTTTGATTCTGGATGAGGCAACCAGCGGCCTGGATCCATTGATGCAAAAGACTTTTTGGGATCTGCTCAACGAGCGGCATGCCCAGGGCGCCACCATTTTCCTGTCCAGCCACATCCTCTCAGAGATCCAGCAGCACTGCACCCGCGCGGCCATCATCCGCGAGGGCGAGCTGGTGGTGGAAGACAGCGTGGAAACCCTGTCAAGAAATGCCGCCAAGCGCGTGACGCTGCGCGGCTGCGATGATTTGCCAAAGGATTTTTCCGGCGCCATCAATCCGACCCGGGGAGACCACAGCGTCAGCTTTCTCTTTCGGGGCGACTATAAACAGCTTCTGTGGGATTTGCAGCAGCTTGCCTTCAGTGATTTAACCATCACGGAACCGGACATGGAAGAGATCTTCCTGCATTTTTATGGGAAAGGCGGTGAGCAGGAGTGACAATCTTTCGCAATGAGATCCGCTTTCACTGGAAAGCAACCTTGATCTGGGCGATCTCGCTGTCTTTTTTTGGCGTGCTGGCAATGCTGCTCTATCCGCAGGTATCCAACTATTCCACAGTATTCAACGCCATGGTAGAGCACCTGGGCGTCTTTGGGCAGATGTTCAACCTGTCCAGCATGGACATGTTTGAGTTTATGAATTATTACGGGCTGGAAAACGGCAATTTTGCCGGGCTGGGCGGGGGCGTGTTTGCCGCCATCACAGCCATCAACATCGTCGCGCGCGAAGAGGGCCGCCACACCGCGGAGTTCCTCTATCCCCATCCCGTCAACCGCCTGAGCGTGCTGGTACAGAAGTTCTTCGCGATGCTGCTGCAGGTTATTGTGCTCAACGGCATTTTTATGCTGGCGGCCATGTTTGGCGCCGGGCTGATCGGCCAGACTTTCCCGCAACCGCAGTTCAATGACTTCCACCTGTCCATGCTGCTGATGAATCTGCAGGTAGCGGTTTTGTGCTTTGGCATCTCCTGCATGAAAAAGCGCGACAGCATCGTGCCCGGCCTGGGCCTGGTGCTGGCGTTCTACTTTTTGAACCTGTTTATCAACATCAACCGTGAGGTGGCCACCTTTAAACACCTGACGCCCTATTACTATACGGATATCGGGCGCATCGGCGCCAACGGCGGCCCCCTGTGGGAAGCCATTGGCCTGGGCTATATCGTGCCGGCGCTTGTAATGATTGCGGGGGTCATCCATTACACCAGAAAGGACCTGGCGATCTGAAATTCTACACGCAAGCGCGATCTCCCTGGCGCGCGTCCGCGCCTTATTCTGCTGGCAGAATCACAAATCGCTCCGGGTATACCCGGTCGCTGTCCGCGTTGACTGCCTGCAGGATCCTTTCTTTGTCAGTTCCCGTTGCCGGCTGCGGCCTGAAGTCGTTGGTCGGCCTTGCGCCGCTGGTGATGACAGGGATCAGGCGCACCGCCGTCCGGCGCAGCTGCCGGCTTTCAAAGTCCAGCTGGACCTGCGCCAGCAGTCCGTCAAAGGTGGTCAATTCCAGGTTGCCGCCGAACACCAGGTTGCCCAGGGAGTAAAAGATCAAACCATCCTGGTAGCGCTCAATGCCCTGCACCAGGTGCGGATGGTGCCCGATCACCAGGTTGGCGCCGGCGTCAATGGCGGTGCGCGCCATCAGGGTTTGCAGCTCATTGTGGCCGGGTTCGTATTCAACGCCAAAATGACAGGTGTAGACGATATAGTCCGCGCCTCTTTTTCTCAGCTCAGCGATTTCCTGGGCGATGCGCCCGCGGTTTTGATGAAAGATGGTCTCCCGGATGCCGGCAAAGCCGATGCGCACCTCCCCAAAGGCGGCGATGTGCAGGCTGCTGTACCCGGCATAGGGGATGCCATGGTCATTCAGGGCCTGCCTTGTGCTGTTCTTTCCCTCCTGGCCATAGTCCGGGAAGTGGTTGTTCGCCAGGTTGACCAGGTCCACCCCGCCCAGTTTGAGGATCCTGGCAAAGGCGCTTGGCCCCCGGAAGTTGTGCAGCCGGGGGTTCATCCCGGAAGCGCTGTCCTTGAACACATTTTCCAGGTTGACCATGCTCAGGTCATCCGAGTGGAAGATGTCCGCCAGCCCGGAGAAAGGCCAGGCTTCCCCCTTGCGCGCCACTACGGAATCAAAGGATTCCTCCAGCTTCCGGCTGCGCTCCTCGCTGCCCAGCACGCAATCCCCGCCAAAGGTCAGGGTGATTTGCGCAGTGCCCGTCGGATCGGAAGGGACAGCGGAAGGCAGGCCGGTCCGCGCTGTCGCCTGGCTGTCCGGGAGATCCTCCAGCACCTGAAATGCCGGCAGGTCTGACAGGTCTTCAGGTGTCGTCACAGGCTCAGGCAGCGGAACGTCCTCACCCGGCAGGATATTTTGCGCCGCCGCGTGTCCGATGGCGGCTTCAGGCTGCGCGCTGGCATGGGCTGCTTCCGCTGCGGGAAGCACCAGCACTTTTGTCTTGCGCGGGAGATTGGCATAGAGCCACCAGGCATTGATGCCCGCTTCACTGATGCGGTGGTCCACGCGCACGCATCCGTGCGAGGCCGGCCGGCCCAGCTGCGCAAGCTGCTGAGAATAATCCTTTGTTCCGTTTACCACTTTATAGCCCGTGCCGTGAATCAGGTTGCCTCCGTCAATGCGCATGGCATGCGCGAAGCGAAAACCCTCGTTTGTAAACTCCGCGATGCGGTCTTGGGTGATAAAAGCGCCCGCCAGCGTGTCAAAGGAGTCGGTGCCCGGGGGGATATAAACGCCGGTGCTGATTTTCAGGCTGCCGATGGGCCGGCCGGAGCGGTAAACGGTCAGCGTCTGCGCTTCCTTGTTCAGCAGCAGGCCGTAGCGTTCATCCGGCTGGACGATGACGAGCCTGTCCTGGGGCACGTAGCCGGTGATCCAGGCGCCATCGCCGTGGCGCGCGGCCCTGACCCGCGCGAAACCGTTGATCTCCGTTTCCAGCACCTCCAGCCCTGCTGTCTGACCGTGGACCATCCCCAGGCTGGGGGAGGCGGTGTCCGGCAGGCTGTAGATGAATTGGTGCTGCATGGCGGCGATGTTGACCATCACCAGCGGCGCCATCATCGCGCGCCAAACCGACGCCGGGTCCCCGGCGTCCAGGGGCAGAAACATGCCCGGCTCATGGGCGGCAATGGCCTGCGCTTCGGCTGCCTCGCCGGTCAGGCGGAAGGAGCGCGCCAGCGCGCCCTGCTGCGAGTTTGGCACTTCAAAGGTCAGCACATAGCCGCCTTCCGGCGCGGGCTGGCCGTTTAGCTTCTTGTCCCAGCGGAAGGCGCGCGGCAGGCTGTCCTTGCGCTCCAGGTTCCAGGTCCGGAGCGGGGCCTGCATATCGTCCGCGCGGTATAAGCGGATCAGCAGGCGCGATGTCCGGGAGAGCTGGTAGTCTGCGTACAGGTCTTCACCGCCCTGGCTGGGCAGGCTTTCCCGGGACAGAATGACATACATCAGCGCGGCGGCCGGCGGAAGCACCCTGGTTTGCGCGTTTGCCTCAAGCGCTCGGTCCTGGCCGGTCAGCCTTGCGGTTAGCTTTATTGTCCCGGGCGGCAGCGGCTCGCCGACAGCGTCCAGCCCTGTGAATGGCAGCAGCAGCTCGCCCTGGCCGGCAGCCTGCCCGGCGGTCAGGGGAACCCGCTCTCCGCCAATGTCCGCGAACAGCTGCAGCTGGCCGTCGAAGGGCAAAAGCAGCCGCAGGCCTGTCTGTGTGTAGGGGCGCACGCTGGCGGGCGCTTCCAGCGCAAAGGCTGGTTGTTCGCCCGATGCCGGCAGCGCCAGCATCAGCGCGGCCGACAGGCACAGGATGGCTGTCAGCCGCTGTTTGCTCTTCCCTGCTGTGAACCGGGCGCACAAACCGAATTGTAAAACAATCTTCATCATTGCTTCATTTTATTGTAATTATTTAGCCTTGTCAATCGCTTGCATTCCGCCGCGGACAGGATTCCCACAGGCGACAGGGCAGCCCCGAAAGGAAAGTTGGTTCGCGCTGACCTGGTCTTTGCCCCCACATCCGCCGGCTGGGGCTTGGCTCCGCGCGTTCGCGCCCCACGCTGCCCTCTCGGGTCTTCACCCGGCCGGACTTACCTCTAGACCGCACCATGCTCGCCGGCGCTTGACCGGCTTACGTGGGCCGTTTTGCCTGCGGCTGGCATCGGCTTACAACCACAGACCGCGAACCAACAGCCTGTATTATACGGCCCGTATTTGTATACGGCAAGGCAGCGTTGGATGGTCATGCCGCCTTGAGTGTTGAAGCGCAGCGTTTACTGGTCAAAACTTGCATTTGTGTTGGAAAAGGGCTACAATAATCGCGCCGGTATGGCGTGAAAAAACTGACAGGAGGCTGCTATGCCTAAGGAATACATCATCATGAGCGATAGCGACAGCGATCTGTACTATGAGATCGCCCGGGAGAAAAAGATCCCCATTGTTCGCATGCCCTACACCCTGGACGATGTTGAATACTATGATGACAATGGCGCTTCCGGCGCGGAGAAAAAGCTGTTTGACCGCATGCGCAACGGCGCCAAACCCTTCACCTCCCTGCTGCCTACCGCGGCCTATCTGGAGATTTTTGAGCCGGTGCTCAAGGAGCGCGACCTGCTCTTTCTGGCTTTTTCCTCAAAAATGTCCAATACTTTCCTGAATGTGCTGGAAGCCCAAAAAGAGCTGCAGCAAAAATACCCGCACCGCCGCTTTGTGGTGGTGGACACCCTGTCCATCTCAGCGCCCCAATCGCTGCTGATTTTGGCTGCCCACGCGATGTATGAGCAGGGCAGCAGCATGGACGAGGTGGCCGCCTGGGTGACCGACAACCGCATGAGGGCCCAGGCATGGTTTACAGTGGGCGATTTGACCTACCTGCGCCGCGGCGGGCGCATCTCCGCCACCAGCGCGGTCATGGGCACGATGCTGGACATCAAGCCCATTTTGACCATCACCCGCGCAGGCAAGCTTGAGGCGCACTCCAAGGTGCAGGGCCGCAAGAAGGCCATGAAGGCCCTTGTGGACAAGACGGCGGAAAACATCGGCGATCCGGCCGGCAAACACCTCATTCTGCTGCATGGCGATGTCAGGGATGAGGCTGAGATGCTCAAAAGGCAGTTGCTCAACCGCCTGCCCGACCTGGGCGAGGTGCGTGTCCAGATGATCGGCCCGGTCATCGGCGCTCATGCGGGCCCGGGCACCCTGGCCATCTGCTTCATTGGCAATGAGCGCCAGATTTGATGCCATTGAGTGAGCAGAGCCCGCGACAGAGCCGGATTCTTGTTGTAACTGATCTGTCCGGTGTGGGACGCTGCGCGGCGATGGTGGCAGTGCCGGTGATTTCCTTATCAGGCAGCAACTGCGCCCTGTTGCCCACAGCGGTTTTCAGCACGCATACAGGCGGTTTCGGCCCGGTGCACCGCCGCGACATGACCCCGGACATGGCGCCCATCCTGGCGCACTGGCTGGATCTGGGCCTTCAGTTTGACGCGGCCTATGTTTCGTATGTGGCCAACGAGCGTCAGCTGGCCTTGCTGGAGGATGCTTTGCCTGCCCTTTTGGGCGCGCAGGGCAAGCTGTATCTTGACCCGGTCATGGGGGATCATGGCCGGCCATACGCATTTTGCGGCGAAGCCCTTGTGGAGGGCTTCTCGCGTTTGTGCCGCATGGCGGACACCGTCTTCCCCAACCGGACGGAGGCCGCCATGCTGATGGGCGTGCCGCTGCGGGAGGGGGAGGAACCGCCGCCGCCGGCTGCGGGGGACATCCTGTCGCTGGGGGCCAGGAACGCGGTGGTGACCGGCGTTAGGGATGAAGCGGGCCGGATCGGCGTGATGGCGGCGATGTCCGGCCGGCGCGATGTCTATCGCACCTTCCGCAAATACCATGAAGGCTCCTATCCGGGCACGGGCGATTTGCTTGCATCCTGCGCTGTTGCCGCGCTCACCCTGGACGCCGCGCTGCCGCGTGCCTGTGAGATTGCCTGTGATTTTCTGGATGAATCGCTGGAGCATACCGCGCGTTACCGGACTCCTTCCCGTTTTGGCCTGGCCTTTGAACAGGCTTTGCCCCGACTCTCATGCGTGTTTGAGGCGCTGAAATCACCGTGAACCGATCAAGGAGCAACCTATGAATACAGCAAGCGACCTGCTTGAAGCTTTTTTACTGACCTTGCTGGCCGGCTTGTCCACCGGGATCGGCGGCGCTTTTGTTTTTTTCGCCAAAACCATCGACAGACGGCTGCTGTGCGTCAGCCTGGGCTTGTCGGCCGGGGTGATGATCTATGTTTCTCTTGTGGAGATTCTCCATGAGTCTGCCGCGATGCTCAGTGAAGTCTATGGCGACAAGACGGGGATGCTGTATGCCATGCTGTCGTTTTTTGGCGGCATCCTTCTGATTGCCGTCATTGATAAACTGATTCCCTGCGAAGAGAACCCGCATGAAATGTCCTGCCAGGTCCGGCCGGGCGCTGAGGACAGCCGCCTCAAGCGCACCGGATTGCTTACGGCGCTGACCATTGCCATTCATAATTTTCCCGAAGGCATGGCGTCCTTTGTGTCTGCCACCCAGTCCATGCGCCTGGCCATCCCCATCATTGTGGCCATTGCCATCCACAACATTCCCGAGGGCATCTCCATCGCCATGCCCATCTTCTATGCCACCGGCAGCCGGAGGATCGCCATGCGTTATTCCCTGCTTGCCGGCCTGGCGGAGCCCCTGGGCGCCCTGGCAACGTATCTGGTTTTGCTGCCCTTTATGTCCCCCGTGCTGCAGGGGGTGCTCTTTGGCGTGGTGGCCGGCATTATGGTGTTCATCTCCCTGGATGAGCTGCTGCCCAGCGCGCAGCTGTATGGCGAGCATCACCTGAGCATGTATGGCCTTGTATTGGGCATGGCCGTCATGGCCCTGAGCCTGTGGCTGTTCGTATAGGCGGGGGCGCTGATGGAAGGGGGGTGGCAGCTGTATGCAGGAGCAGGAAAAGCACCTGATTGATGCGCAAGCCCTGTTGGAGGTCGCCCAGGGGGTGCTGCCTGAGGGCAGCGCATTTGCGCTTTTGCCTGTGCTGCGCCTGACGGATGGGACAGCCAGCCTGAGCCTCAAGGCGGGGGAAACCCGTTATACTTACATCCGCGACATACCGGCCTTTCTCAGGGCGCTGTCCATGCGGCAGCCCTATCCGGTCAGCAAGAGCTTTATTTATTCACCCTCCTGGATGCGTCTGGATGCGCCTTCCCAGGAGCTGCTGGAGCTGCTTGAAGCCCATCTGCAGACACTGGCGCAAGGACAGGTCACCCTGCTGGCACGTGACCGGCGTGATTTGCCGTTGACGGACGGCTTGCTCAGGCTGCTGCTCAAGCCCCTGTCGCGGATGAGGTTTATCCTGGTGCGTGATGGCGCGCAGACCATTCAGGAGGGCATCGGGAAAGGCAGCCTGCCTTTGCTGCTCCGGCTGGGGTATGATATCCGCGGTGTCACCCTGACAGGCAGCTGGCAGGACGCCGTCAGCCCCTTGGGCGAGATCGGCGAGTATATCCTGCTTGGAGGCACGCTGGTCAGCCTGAGTGCGCCGGACGCGGCCCTACTGCGCGTTTTGCCAATCCGGCCTCAGGGGGAAGAGTTTATCGTCCATTTTTCCCGTTCCCAAACGCCGCGTGTCTTTGCCGAACTGCTGCCCTTTTTGCAGTACAGCCAGGCGGTGGTCATGGAGGAGGCGCTGCAGGAGCGATTGCACAAGCATCCTCTGAAGGCCAGGGTTTATCTGGACCGTGAGGGCAACGGCATCGCGGCCCGGGTGGCGTTTTCCTATGGGGAGTGGTCGGTCGACCCCTTCCAGTTTAATCAGAACCTGCCGGCTTATCTCCTGCGTGATGCCCTGGGCGAGCGCCAGGTGATGGATTTGCTGGCGCGCTACGGTTTTCGCGCGCGTACAGGGCGGGCGGATCTGCAGCAGACTGACTTGATTTTTGATTTTTTGATGCAGGGCGTGTCCGAATTGCACCGCCTGGGAGAGGTCTACCTCAGCCAGGCCTTCCGTCAGCTGACTCCGCGCGCGCCCGGGCTGAGCGCTCACCTGCGCATGCGCTCGGGGCGCATCAGCCTGGAGCTGGCCGACCAGGGCCAGCCCAGTGAGGAGATGCTGGCGCTCATGCAGGCCCTGAGCCGCAAGAAACGCTATTTCCGTTATAAAAATGGCGCGTTTATCACCCTGGATGATGCGCGCGAATGGCAGGAGCTCGCAGACGCCTACCTGGAGAGCGTGCGTTATGATGATGAGGGCGGCCGGGATTTGCCTGCAATGCGCGCCCACTATCTGGCGGCGCTGGCGCAGCAGGCCGGGCTGCCGGTCACCATGGATGCAGGGGTGCGTTCAGCGGTAGAGCTGAACCCCACCCAGCTGGAAAGCCCGCTGGAGGGGCTGTTCGATTACCAGCTGCGCGGCTTTCGCTGGATTGCCGCTTTGCATATGCTGGGGCTGGGCGGCATTCTGGCGGATGAGATGGGCTTGGGCAAGACCGCGCAGATGATCGCGGCCATTGAGTACTTTGTGCGCAGCGAACCGGTGCGCCTGCCCAGCCTGATCGTGGCGCCAACCACCTTGCTGTATAACTGGCAATCGGAAATAGAGCATTTCGCGCCCGATCTGCGCGCCACAGTCATCATCGGCAGCCGCGCGCTGCGAGAAAAGACGCTGGAGGAGGCGCTCCATGATGAGGGCAAGGATGTCATCATCACCTCCTACCCGCTTTTGCGCCAGGATATCGCGCTGTATGAGAAAATCCGCTTCCGCTTCGCGGTGCTGGACGAGGCCCAAAACATCAAGAATTTTACCAGCCAGACAGCCCGGACTGCCAAGCGGCTCAATGCGCATACGCGCCTGGCGCTGACAGGCACCCCCATGGAAAACAACATCACGGAGCTGTGGTCGCTGTTTGACTTTGTATTGCCCGGATATCTGTATTCCGCCCGTGACTTCATCAAGCGCTATGAGGATGGCCGCCATGCAGCCGAGCTGCGCATGCGCATCCGTCCCTTCCTGATGAGGCGGCTCAAGGCGGATGTCATGTCAGAGCTGCCTGACAAGCTGACCACCACCCTGTATTGCGAAATGGGCCAGGAGCAGCGCCGCGTCTATCAGGCCGCCTTGCTTCAGGGCCGCAGCCGGGTCAATCATCTGCTGGATGAGAAGGGCCTGGACGGCAGCAGGATTGAGGTGCTGGCCGCCATTACGCAGCTGCGGCAGATTTGCTGCCATCCCATACTGGCTCTGGAGGATTACGCGGGCGAATCAGCCAAGCTGGAGCTGCTGATGGACGTGCTGCCCGAAGCGCTCAGCAACGGACGGCATATCCTCCTGTTCTCGCAGTTTACCTCAATGCTCAGGATTATCCGCGCCCGGCTGGATGAGGCCGGCATCCCCAGCCTGTACCTGGATGGAGAAACCTCCGCGCAGGAGCGCATCCACCTGGTCGAGCGTTTCAACCAGGGACAGGAACCTGTTTTTCTGATTTCGCTCAAGGCGGGCGGTACCGGGTTGAACCTGACCAGGGCGGACATGGTGGTGCATTACGATCCCTGGTGGAACCCTACCGCGGAGGATCAGGCAAACGACCGCGCACACCGCCTTGGGCAGGAAAGGACGGTGCAGATTTTGCACCTGATCAACCGGAAATCCATTGAGGAAGCCGTGGTTGATATGGGATGGCGCAAACGGCGTTTGTTTGACCGCCTGATCACCCCCGGTGAGCTCATGCCCCAGAAGCTCAGCCGGGAGGATGTGCTCAAACTGTTTGAACAGTAGATTTTTTTTGAAAAATTGGGTAGAATCTCTATGATTTTCTTTTGAACGCCCGGAATGATCATCTGAAGGAGGATACACCATGTCTTTTTGGATCGTAACGGATGTAGGGTCTGATATGTCCCTTGATTTTTACAGGCGCTATGAGAAGCTGGCCGTGCTGCCCATGCCTTACCGGGTGGATGGCGTTGAAAAGCTCTACCATGTGGAGGATGAGGGCAGCTTGGCGGAGTTCTATGCGGATTTGCGTGCGGAGAAAGTGGCCACCACAGCGCAGGTGACGGTGGACAGCGCATTTAACAAGTTTGAAGAACTGGTGACACAAGGTGAGGATGTGCTCTACATTGGCCTGTCCGGCGGGCTGTCGGGCACGGTGCAATCGGTCCAGACCGCCAGGGAGATGGCGCTGGAGAAGTATCCCCAGGCCAAGATCGCCGTGGTGGATTCGCTGCTGGCTTCCGGCGGTCAGTCGCTGATCATATATTATGCGCTCAAGCTGCGCAGTGAGGGCAAGAGCCTGGACGAGACCGTCCAGTGGCTGGTGAACAACCGTCAGAAAATTATTTCCTGGTTTACCGTGGATGATCTCAACTTCCTTTTCAGGGGCGGGCGCGTCAGCCGCACCTCGGCGCTGCTGGGCAGCGTGATGCGCATCAAGCCCATCATGCATGTCAACTATGACGGCAAGCTGATCCCGCGGGAGAAAATTACGGGGCGCAAGCGCGCGCTCAAGGCGCTGGCGGAGAAGTGCATCACGCTGGCCAAGCCGCAAAGCGGTCAGATGGTGTTTATCAGCCATGGCGATTGCCGAGAGGAAGCCGAGTACCTGGCCGGCCTGGTAAGGGAGGGCATGAAAGTGGCCGGCATTGAGTTTTTTACCCTGGGTACCATTATCGGCGCGCACGCCGGCCCGGGCACCATGGCCATTTTCTTCCTGGGCGAGGGACGTTGAGCCCGGCGCATTTCTCATACTGATGCAGTAAAGATTGGAATCAGTACAATCAAATGACAGCAGCCCGGCCTGGCCGGGCTGCTGTGTTGACATCGGTGCCTGCTGCGGATATTCTGACGGTATCATATGACCTATGAAGAGGAATTGCCTTGCCCTATTTTACCACCCAGTGCATCGTGCTGCACCGCACAGATTATCGTGAAGCGGACCGCATCCTGACCCTGTTCAGCCCTGACAGGGGGAGGCTGGACGCCATCTGCCGCGGCTGCCGCAAACCCAAGAGCCCTCTGCTGACAGCGGCGGAGCTGTTCACCCTGGGGGATTATGTGCTGTTTACCGGCAAGGGCAGGCAGGCGGTGCATTCCTGCAGCATTATCGAAACCTTTTACCCCCTGCGGCTGGATTATGCCCGGCTGTCCCA
>JAKPNM010000136.1 GCA_029548395.1 Bacillota bacterium | reverse complement strand
GCCACCGAGGCCATGCAGGCCCGGGCGGACACCATCTATTCCGACAACGGCAACCTGCGCTCCTCCCTCAACGACTCCTTCCCCCTGGTGACCGGCGATGCCTTCACCGAGCAGATGGCCATCTGGGGCGGCACCAAGGAGCACGCCCGCTACCTGGACGCCGAGAAAATGCCCGGCTTCCAGTACGTGCTGGAGCTGTGGGAGAAGGGCCAGTTCTGGGATATCTCCGACAAGACCTACCTCTTCTACATCTACGAGGACGGCACCCAGACCGCCTGCCTGTACGAATGGCTCAACGCCACCAACTTCGACGTGCTGGGCGTGGGCTCCACCGATGCCAACTGGCTGGACACCGTCAAGGCCAAGCTGGGCGACTGGAACGAGGCGATCAACGCGCGTTTTGTGAAGGCCGAGGGCAAATTGAAGGAAGGCCTGATGAAGTACTACGGCCTGACCGAAGAGGAACTGAAGTAACCGCAACCTGACCGATAGCTGACGAACGGAGGGGGCCATGCTGAAGAACCTGCTGTGTCTGGCGGTGGCCCTCTCCGTGCTGTGTTCATTTGCACAGCCCCTTGCCGCCGCCGCGGAACAGGCTGTGACCGAGGAGCAGGCCCTGGCGGCCTATCAGCTGCTGCGAAGCGAACTGAACAGCGAACAGACCGCCTACCTGGACTACCTTCTGGACGCGCCCCAGCCCCCGGGAACGGGGAGCAGCCTGGCCTGGCCTGGGGCAGAAGGCCAGACGCTGCGAATGAAAAGCGGCGGGGAAGCCACCTACAGGATCATGGCGGAGCGCGCCGGCTGGTACTGGCTGTTCCTGGACTATCGGCCCCGGGGCGATACCATGTCGGACTTCAGCCTGTCCCTGCGTGTCAACGGCCAGCGCCCTTATGAGGAATTGGACAGCCTGCTCCTGCCCCTGTACTGGACGGACGGCGAGGAAGGCTTCCCAAGGGACAGCTACGGGGACGAATCCGCCCCGCGCCAGAAGCGCCTGGATCACTGGCGCAGCCAAGGCGTCACCAGCGCGCAGCGCGTCACCGCAAACCCCCTGGTGATCCCGCTCCGGGAAGGTGAAAACACCCTGGTGTTTACCAGCACAGGTCCCGACGGGCTGGAGCTGGGGCGGATCGAGGCGCGCGCGCCGGTGACTGATTTGCCGGATTACCAGGGCTACGCGGCTGCAATGGCCGGCACGCCTCCGGGTCAGGGCCTGATCGCCGTGAACGCTACCGGCTACCTGGAAAAGAATGACCTGCGCGTTGTATACCGCAGCGTGAACGATCCGGGGCTCACCCCCCATGAATCCGGGCGGAAGCTGATCAACACCCTGGCCCTGGGCGGGGCGGGGGAGATGGCCCAGGTGCAGGGCGCGGGGATGGAAATCATCTACGAGCTGCAGGTGGACACGGCGGGCCGCTACGCGATCGCGCTGAACTACCGGAGCGACAAGCCCGAGTACGACACCTTCCTGTCCTTCCTGCTGGACGGCCGGGCGCCGTTCAAAGAGTGTCTGAACTATCCCCTGGCCTCTACCCGCGGCCGCTTCGACCTGCACACCCTGGGCAGCCCTGCAGGCCGGCCCTATCTGTTCTACCTGGATGAGGGCAGGCATACCCTCACTGTCCGGGTGGAAATGGAGCCGGTCGCCAGGGCTTTGCGCTATGCCCGGCTGATGTCCGCCCATGTGATGGATTTTTACCTGCGCATCACCCAGCTGGCCGGTTCCCAGCGTGACAGCAACCGCACCTGGAAGATGACCCGCTACCTGCCCCGCATCGCGGACTACCTGGACGCCTACCAAACCCTCGCGCTGTACCTGCGTCAGACGGCCGCCCTTCACGCGGGCTCCTCCGGCGCGGTCCTTGGCGAAGTGGACAAGATGCTCCGATTTATCAGGGAGATGCAGCGCTATCCGGATGACATCGCCCTGTATACGGCGCAGCTGACCGGGCCGGACAATTCCCTGCTGGTCTATCTGAGCCGCTTTTCAAGCCAGCTTGCGGCCAACGCCCTGAGCCTGGACATGTTTTACCTTTTGGGCGAAGGGCAGCAGGCGCCCCGGAAGGGCGGGGGGATGGAGAAGGCCGGCAACTGGTTGAGCACCCTGCTGCACACCTTCACGACGGATAAGTACCGCCAGAAGGCCGGCGAGGGGGAGGAGCTGACCGTCTGGGTCAACCGCGCGCTTTCCCACGTGGATCTGCTGCAAAAGCTGGTCGATACGGACTTTACGCAGAAGACCGGCATCAAGGTCAAGCTGTCCGCGATGACGGACGCCGGCCGGCTGACCCTGGCCGCCGCCGCGGGCACGACCCCGGATCTTGCTTTGGGCCTTGCTTCCTATATGCCCTTTGACCTGGCCTCCCGCGGCGCGCTGCTGGACCTGACGCAGTTCCCGGATTTCTGGCAGGTCGCTTCCCGGATGCCCGCCGGCGCCTTTGTGCCCTATCTGTTCAACGAGGGCGTCTATGCGGTGCCCGAAACGCTGGATTTTGCCTGCCTGGTCTATCGCAAGGACATCTTTGACCGCTTTGGCCTGGCGCCGCCTGATACCTGGGAGGAGGTTATTGCCCTGCTGCCGGAGCTCCAGCGGCACGGGATGAACTTCTTTCACAACATCTCCCAGGGCGTGGGCTATAAGTGGTTCTATCAGACAACGCCCCTGATCTACCAGCACGGCGGCGCCCTGTATACGCAGGACGGCCTGCGCACCGCGATCGATCAGCCGGAGGCCATCAGCGGCATCCAGGCGCTGGGCAACCTGTTTATCGCCTATTCCCTGTCCAAGCAGGTCACCAGCTTCTTTGACTCCTTCCGTTATGCGGTGCAGCCGGTCGGCATCATTGACGCCGCCACCTACATCCTCCTGCTGAACGGCGCGCCGGAATTGCAGGGGCGCTGGGCGCTGGCCCCCTACCCCGGGACGCCCCGGGCGGACGGCAGCGTATCGCGCTGGTTTGTCGCCAACGGCCAGGGCGGGATCGTATTTCGGGATACCGGGAAACCGGACGAAGCCTGGGCCTTCCTCAAGTGGTGGCTGTCGCGGGAGACGCAGGCGACCTACAGCTTCCTGCTGAAGTCCACCTATGGCAGTGCCTTCCTGTGGCTGCCTTCCAACCTTGAGGCGCTGTCGGATGCGCCCATCGCGCGGGCGGACCTGAACGTCATTCTGGACAGCACTGTCTGGCTGCGCGACGTGCCGCGCACCCCGGGCCAGTATCTGCTGGAGCGCTCCCTGTCCGACATCTGGAACGCGATGGTGACGCGCGGGGTCTCGGCCCAGGTGGCGGTGGATGAAAAGGCGGTGCTGATCAACCGCGAGATCCGCAAAAAGATGGCGGAGCTTGGCTTTTACAACCAGGCGGGCGAGATGGTCCGCCCCTATGTGATCCGCGATATCGACTGGGTGCGGCAGCAGATGGCGCCCTACCTGCAGGAGGAACCATGACGGAGAAGCGGACGCCGCCGCGTTACCGCGTGAGCGCCAGGGCAAGGCGCGACAGACTGATGTCGGGCCTCTTGCTGCTGCCCTACGCGCTGCCCTTTACCATGTTCATCCTGGTGCCGGTGGTCGTGGCGGCGCTGCTGTCCTTTACCTTCTTTGATGTCATCAACCGCCCGGTATTTACAGGCTTTTTGAACTATATCACCGTCTTTACGCAGGACACGGTCTTCATGAAAAACGTCTTGCCCAATACCTTCCTGTACGCGCTTGTGGTTGGGCCGGGCGGCTACGCGCTGTCCTTCCTGGTGGCCTGGATGCTGACCCAGCTGCAGCGCCTGCCGCGCACCATCCTGGCGCTGTGTATCTACACGCCCTCGATGCTGGGCAGCGTGTTTATCGGCGTGGTCTGGCGCGCGATCTTTTCCGGCGACCAGTCAGGCTTTGTCAACTATCTCCTCCTGGAACTGGGGCTGACCGACCAGCCGATCCAGTTCCTGCTGACGCGCGACTATTTCATGCTGATCATGGTCATCGTCTCCCTCTGGTCCGCGATGGGCATCGGCTTTCTGGCCATGATCTCCGGCATCCTCAACGTCAACGAGGAGCTGTACGAGGCGGCCTATGTGGATGGGCTGCGCAACCGCTTTCAGGAGATCATCTACATCACCATCCCCTCCATGAAGCCCCAGATGCTTTTTGGCGCGGTGATGGCCATCGTCAATGCCTTCAACATGGGCTGGATCGGCGTGACCCTGGCCGGCGCCAACCCGACGCCCGAGTACGCGGGGCAGCTGATCACCAACCACATCGACGACTATGGCTTCATCCGCTATGAGATGGGCTATGCGGCGGCGCTGTCGGTGATTCTGCTGGTGGTGGTCTATCTGTTCAACCGCCTGGCCTACCGCTTCTTTGGCGAGAAGGAGGAGGCTGCGGCATGAGACATCCCGTCAGGAAGCCCCGGCGCAGCGCCTACTCCGGCTCCCGCATCAACCCGAAGCATTTTTCGGCCGGGCAGATCAAGTTTTACCTGCTGCTCCTGCCATTGGCCGCCTTCATGGTGATCCCGGTCATCATGATCGTGAACCGCGCCTTCATGTCCCTGGGCGAATTGCACGCCTTCCCGCCGCGCATCCTGGCCAGCCGCTTCACCCTGGACAATTTCAGGGCGCTGTTTCAGATGTCCTCCACCACCGGGGTGCCGATGTCTCGCTACCTGTTCAACTCTGTCGTCGTCACGGCGCTGACCGTTTTGATGAACCTTCTGATCTCGGTTTCAAGCGCCTATGTCCTCTCCAAGAAGCGCTTCAGGCTCAGGGAGAAGCTCTTTTCCATCAACCAGCTGGCGCTGATGTTCGTGCCGACGGCCGTGGCGGTGCCGCGCTACATCATCATTGTCAATTCCGGCATGCTCAACACCATCTGGGCCCATGTCCTGCCGCTGGTCGCCATGCCCGTGGTGCTGTTTCTGATCAAGCAGTTCACGGACCAGATCCCGGACGCGCTGATTGAGGCCGCGGTGATTGACGGCGCGGGGGACCTGGCCATCATCCGCCGGATTATCATCCCGCTGACCCGCCCGGCGCTTGCGACCGCCGCGGTGCTGAGCTTCCAGCAGGTCTGGGGAACAGTGGAGGCCTCCAACAACTTCATCACCGACGACAGCCTGCGCACCCTGGCGTTTTACCTGAACGCCATCTCGACCAACAACGCGGTCTCCGCGGCCGGCATGACGGCGGCGGCCTCCCTGATTCTTTTCCTGCCCAACCTGCTCATTTTCATCATCATGCAGTCCAAGGTGATGAATACCATGAGCCATTCGGGCATTAAGTAGGTGGCGCGATGAGACGGCTGACAGCGGGCATCCTGCTGGTCCTGGCGCTGCTTGCGGGCGCGTGCCCCGCGCGCGCGGACAAGGCCACCAGCTTCACCTATACCTTGAACGAGAAGGGCCGCCATGTGCGCACCCAGGACGCCTACCTGCCCGACAAGACCATCACCACGCTGGGCCTCGCGAAGCCTTCCGACCTGTTTTTCGCGGCGGACGGCAGCCTGTACATCGCCGACAGCGGAAACAAGCGCGTCATCATCTACGATCCCGAAACCGGCGAGGTCAAAAGGGAGATCCGGCATCAGGAGTTTTCCGCGCCCACCGGCATCTTTGTGACGGAAGCGGGCAGGCTTTATGTCGCGGACCCGGCGGCCCGCAGGGTGTTCCTCTTTGACGGGGAGGGCGCGCTGGTTCGCGCCTATGAGAAGCCGGATTCGCCCGCCTTCAATGACATCCGCTACGAGCCGATGAAGGTGGCAAGCGACGCCGCGGGCAACCTCTACATCGTGGGCGAAGGCGTCTACCACGGCGTGATCCAGCTGGCCGGCAGCGGCGAGTTTCTGGGATATTTCACGGTCAACCGGACGCGGCTCACCCTGACCCAGGCAATCCAGCGGCTGCTGTTTAACCGTGAGCAGCTCAGCAAGCTGGTCGAGACCGTGCCCACCACCTTTTCCAATGTTTTTGTGGACTGGGCTGGCATCGTCTACACCACCACCATGTCCACCGGCTTTAACCCCGTGAAAAAGCACCGGACCGATGGCGGCAACATGTTCACCAGCCCGGTCATCGGCCCGGAGGCGCTCAGCGATGTGTGGGTGGACGCGCAGGGGCTGATTTACACCTGCGATCAGACCGGCTACCTGCAGGTGTACTCCGCTATGGGGGAACTGATCTTCTACTTTGGCTCCTCGGTCGTGAACCTGGATGTCGCAGGCCTCTATTCCCGCCTGCCCGCCCTGGCGGTGGATCACAGGGGGCAGATCTGGACACTGGACATGGACAAGGGCTACCTGCAGTCCTTCATGCCCACCGACTATGCCCGGACCGTGTACAGCGCCCTGGGGCTGTATGAGAAGGGCCGCTACCAGGAGTCGCTCAGCGCCTGGCAGGAGGTCCTGCGCCTCAACCAGATGTCCGTCCTGGCCCACAACGAGATTGCCAAGGCCTATTTCCACCATGAGGACTACGGGAAGGCCATGGAGCATTTCCGCGTGGCCGGCAACCGCCCCTTCTATTCGGAGGCCTTCTGGGAGGTGCGCAACGCCCATATCCAAAGGTGGCTGCCCTGGGCTGCGGCGGGGCTGGCCGCGCTGGCCGCGGCCCGCCGGGGGCTTGGGCGGCTGCGCAAAAAGCGGGGCGCAATGCCGCCTGGCGCGAGGATCGCGGCCCGGCTGCGGAAGGTTCCGCTGATTTGCGACCTGTCCCTGGCGCTGGAAGCGCCGCGGCATCCGGTGGACCGCTTCTACGAGGTGCGCCGCAAGCGCCGGGGCAGCGTCCTGGGCGCCAGCATCCTGTACGCCGTCTACTTTGTCATCTTCATGGCCTTCCAGACGCAAAAGGGCTTCATCTACCAGTTTGTTCAGGTGGAGGACATGGACATCAAGGCGCTGGTCGCGGGCTATTTCCTGATGATCGGGCTGTTCATCCTGTGCAATTACCTGGTCACCTCCATCAATGACGGCGACGGGGACCTTGCGCAGTGCTACATGATCCCCGCCTATTCCCTGGCCCCCCTGATGCTGGCTTTTTGCATGGTTGTGCTGCTCAGCTACGCCCTCACCTACGGCGAATCCTTCCTGCTGTCCATTATTCTTTTGTCCGGCGCCGTATGGACGCTGGTCACGCTCTTCCTGGCGCTGATGCACGTGCACGACTATACCGTGAAGGAAACCATCCGCTGCCTTGTCCTGACGGTGGTTTTCATGATGATCTTCTTCATCATGGCGCTGATTGTCATGGTCATGGGGGAGAAGCTGGCCGAGTTCCTGAGGACCGTATATGAGGAGGTCATGCGCAATGTATACGGCAGCTAAGCGCATCCTGACCCTGCTGCTCTGCGCGCTGTGCTGCCTGCCTGCGGCCGCGGCCCGGGAGGAGGCCTTTGTGCCCACCGTCCGGCATACCAAGCCTGCCCCGCCTCAGGTGCATATAACGGAGCAGGATTTGAGCGCCTATACCCTCCTGTATGAAACCTCTGACGCCGAATACTATTGGCGGGAGGACAGGGACATCATCGCGGTGCTGGATAAGGCCAACGGCTATGTCTGGAAGACCGGGGCCGACATCGGCTTCCCCAAGCAGGTGCAGTCGCGCGTCAAGGAGGCGGAGAGCGCGGAGGAAAAGCTGCGCCTGGCCGAGCCCCTGGAAAAGAGCATGAACAGCACCTATATCGGCGTTGCCAACTCCCTGATCACCGCCGAGTACCGCGACGGCAAAACCTTCTATGCCGGCAGCGCCGCGGAAAAGGGTGTGGACAGCCTGCTTTCGGCTATTCCGGGCGAGCCGGGGCGCTTCCTGCTGTCGGTGGATTTTCTGGAGCTGCAGCTGCGGGTTGAGGTTGAGGTCGCCTGCCTCAAAAAGGGCCTGCGCTATGACATTAAGGCGGACGGTATTTCGGGGCCGGGAAAGAGCAAGCTGACCGCCATCTGGATCACCCCCTTCCTGGGGGCGAGCGGCGGCGAGGCGGCCTATTTTGACCCGGATACGGGGGACTATGGCGAGCCGCGGCCCAAGTACGCGCCGCCGGGCTACGCGATGGTGCCCGATGGCAGCGGCGCCCTGATCCGCTTTCAGGATAACCAGGTCCCTTTTGTGGAGTATGTGGGGGACGTGTATGGCCAGGACCCCGCGATCAGGACCTACTACGCCAGCGCGGCCTCGGACGCCGTGCCGCTGAGGAACCCCCTGATGCCGGTCTTTGGCATCGCCCATGGCGACCGCCAGGCGGCCTTTGTCGCCTATGCCGAAGAGGGCGCGGAGTACATGAGCGTGGTGATGCGGCCCGAAGAGAACCTGCGCCTCAAGTACAACTTCTGTTACCCGCGCTTTGAGTACAACGTGGAGTATTACAAGGTCTACAACCGCAAGGGCAGCGGCTACTTCACCATGACGGACGAGGCTTTCCGGTACGATGTGCGCATGGTCTACCTCTTCCTGCACGGGGACGGGTCGGACGGCAGCCCCGCAGCCGACTATACCGGCATGGCGCAGGCCTACCGCAGGCACCTGATCGAAGAAGGCGTCCTGCGGGAGGCGCAGCCCGCCTCCCCTGATATCCCGGTCCGGCTGGACTTCATCCTCTCCGACATGAAAAAGAGCATCCTGGGCTACGAGCAGGTGGTGGTCACCAGCGCCCGGCAGGTCGGCGAGATCCTGCAGCAGGTGCGGGACAGCGGCGTGTCCAACATCACCGGCTCCCTCACCGGCTGGCAGGCCGGCGCCGAGACGCTGGCGCGGCCGGACTCCTTCCGCTTTCACCGGGCCATCGGCAGCGAGGGGGAGATCGCAAGGCTTTTCCGGGAGCAGGCCGCCCAGGGCGCCACGCTCAGCCTTGCGCGGGAGTACACGCTGCTCAACAGCCGCATGACCTCCTACACGAACGTCGCGGCCAAGCACATCAACACCTGGTACCTGCTCCATGACAAGTCCTGGGTCTTCCCCAGCGCGCCCATCAGCGAGTTCAGCTACGCCAGGCCGGACGTTGCGGCCTCCTGGGTGCGCGAGATCGCGCGCCGCGCCGCGCCCTTTTCCACCGCGCTGACGGTTTCCGGCATCACCGGCACCCTGACTTCCAGCTATGACCGAAACGGCGTCAGCCTGACCCTGCCGGACGGCATCCGGGCAGTCCAGGACGCGCTTTCCCAAGCCGGACAGCAGCTTGAGCTGGACCTGGTAGCGCCCAACCTCTACCTCTGGCAAACTGCGCACCGCTTCCTGAACGCGCCGGTGGGCGGCTCCCGGCACGTGTTTGAGACGGACGAGGTCCCCTTCCTGCAGATGGTGTTATGCGGCAGCATGGAGGTCTATGGCCCTTACTGCAACTTTTCCTTCTATACCAGGGAGGATGTGCTGCGGATGATTGATTACCACCTCTACCCTGCCTTCATCCTGTCTTATGGCCCCTCCCACCTGCTCGCGGACACGCTCTCGGGCGATCTGTACTCCACCCAGTATGAGCAGTACCGGCAGCTGATTCCCGAGATCTACAGCCAGGTCAACGCTGTCCTGCGCGGGGTCGGCGGCTATAAGTGGGTTTCCCGCTTTGTGCCGCAGGCCGGGCTGGTCGTGAACCGCTACGAAAAGGACGGGCAGAAGGCGCTTATCCTGGTCAACTACACCCCTTCCGCCCTCAGCTTTGAGGGGCAGACAGTGGGCCCGCAAAGCGCCCTGTGCGTGAAGGAGGCGCCAAGGCCGTGAAGAAACGCCACAGCTTTAGCCTGAGAAAGCGCCAGAACCGCGTCGGCTACCTTTTTATGACGCCATGGATTGCGGGTTTCCTGCTGTTCACCCTCTTTCCCTTCGCGGCGACCATCGCGCTGAGCTTCATGGAGGTCAGCTCCACCATCCGCGGCTATGAGATCCGGCCCGTCGGCCTTGACAACTATGTGACCGCTTTCTTCCGCAATACGGAGTTTGTCCCGGCGCTGGGCGAGTTCCTGATGATGATCGTCCCCTATACCTTCATGGTGGTGGTGGTCTCCTTCATCGTGGCCTACCTGCTCAACCACATCACGCGCGGACGCGCCCTCTTCCGCACCATTTACTTCCTGCCGGTCATCATCATGTCGGGGCCCGTCATGTGGCAGCTCCTGGATTCGCAGACCGTGATCCACGGAATGGCCTTGCCGGATGATTTTGACAGCCTCTTTCTGCTGAGCATTCTGCGCAGCTATTCCCCGGCCTTTGCGAACCTGCTCTCCGGCGTCTTCCGGCAGCTTTCCACCATCCTCTGGTTCACCGGGATCCCGGTGGTGCTGTTCATCAACGGGCTGCAAAAAATCAACCCCAGCATGTACGAGGCGGCGCGCATCGACTCCGCCAACGAGTGGCAGATGCTCTGGAAGATCACCATGCCCCAGATTCGCCCTGTCGCGCTCATCTCTACCATCTTCACCATCGCGCAGCTGAGCACCTACAACATCAGCAGCGTGTATAACTTAATCCGCACCGCGACCGCCAACACCAGCCAGGGGCTGGGCTTCGCGGCCACCTATGCCTGGATCTACAGCCTCCTGGTGCTGCTGCTGATGGGCCTTGCGTTTCTCATCTTCAGGCAGCCCCGGGCAAAGGAGGTGAGCCTGCCATGAGAAGAAAGCCCGCCTGGGGCCGGATCGCCGGGAAAACCGTGATCTACGCCGTGCTGATCGTCATCAGCTTTGTCTACCTGGAGCCCGTCTTCCGCATCATTTCCAAGACCTTCATGAGCGCGCCGGACGTCATTGACCCGGCGGTGCAGTGGCTGCCCCGGACCTTTTCGACCGACAACCTGAAGGTCGCCTCGCGCGTGCTGAACCTTGAAACCTCCCTGGTCAATTCCCTTTGGTTCTCCTCCCTCCTCGCTGCCTGCCAGACCCTGGTCTCGGCGCTGACCGGCTACGCGCTGTCCCGCTTTGAGTTCCGTTTCAAGCGCTTCTGGTTCATGATGATCCTGATGGTCTTTATCGTGCCGCTGCCGGTCCTGATGGTGCCGCGGCTGATGATGTTCATCACTTTTCAGGACCTGACAAAGATCAAGATGATCGGCACAGCGCTGCCCCAGGTTGCCATGGCGCTTTTGGGTCAGGGCGTGTACTCGACCGTGCTGATCCTGATCTTCTACAACTTCTTCAACATGATCCCCGGCGTTTTGGACGAGGCGGCGATGATCGACGGCGCGGGTCCCCTGCAGGTGTTCTACCACGTGGTGGTGCGCCTGAGCCGCGTGACCGTCCTGGTGGTCTTTCTGTTCTCCTTTGTCTGGAACTGGAACGAGACCTATGTCACCGGCACCCTGGTGGCCGGCACCATCCAGCTGTTGCCCGGGAAGCTGGCCCTGTTTGACCAGCAGTTCGAAAGCCTGGTCTCCTCTTCCGGCAGCGCCTTCCGCATCAACGAGGCCTATAAGATGGCCGCCACCTTCATCTCCATCCTGCCCCTGATCGGGCTGTACCTCCTGGTGCAGCGCCAGTTCATCCAGGGCATTGAGAACACCGGCATCACCGGTGAATAAAGCCCGAAAGGACCGACATGATGATCAAACAACTGATCGTAAGCCTTGCGGCGCTGCTGGTCAGCCTGGCGATCGTATTTGCGCCGCAAACGGCAACAAAGGAGGAACAAACAATGGACGCTTCCGGCTTTGACATGGGGAAATTAAGGGTGGGCAAGGAGGTGTCCGGCGCTTACGTGCAGCCGGGCAGCGTTTCGCCCCCTGCGCCGGATGAGGTCAAGGCCACAGGCTTTGCCTATGACGAGGCCAAGCTGACCTATGAGCTGGTCTGGGCGGATGAGTTTGACATCCCCGGCGCGCCGGACCCTGAGCGCTGGGGCTACGACCTGGGCGGCAGCGGCTGGGGCAACAACGAGCTGCAGTTCTACACCGGGGAGGGCAACGCCTGGGCAGAGGACGGCTGTCTGATCATTGAGGCCCGCAAGGAGCAGCGCGGCAACCGTGCCTACACCTCCGCGCGCCTGGTGACGCGCGGCAAGGGCGACTGGCTCTACGGCC
Organism: Bacillota bacterium; assembly: GCA_029548395.1. Classification (GTDB taxonomy): domain Bacteria; phylum Bacillota; class Clostridia; order Christensenellales; family Aristaeellaceae; genus UBA6115. The sequence continues at coordinate 36,487 of JAKPNM010000136.1, read as the reverse complement.
GCTTTGAGATTCGCGCGAAGATGCCCCGGGGGCTTGGCACCTGGCCGGCGATCTGGATGCTGCCGACGGACCGGGTCTATGGCGGCTGGCCCGCCTCGGGCGAGATCGACATCATGGAGCATGTGGGCTATGACCAGGGCATAAGCCATGCCTCGGTACACACCAAGGCCTTCAACCACGTGATGGGTACCCAGAAGTCCGCCAGGACGCGGCTTTCCGACATCAGCGAGGAGTTCCATACTTACATCCTCACCTGGCTTCCGGACAAGCTGCTGATCGCGGTGGACGGCGAGGTCTACTTCACCTATGAACCGGGCCGCTATGCGGCGCAGCCCACCTTCAGGGAATGGCCCTTTGACCGGCGCCACCACCTGCTGCTGAACATCGCCTTTGGCGGAAACTGGGGCGGCGCGCGCGGGATTGATGAGAACGTGCTTCCCCAGCGGATGCTGGTGGACTATGTGCGCGTCTACCAAAGCCCCGAGATCGCGGCCTTGGTGAAGGGAGAGTAAGTTGAATCATCAGAAAGGCAGCTTTGCCCCCGCCTACGAGCTCGCTGGCGATCGCTTTGTGATCCGCGGCTTTGACCGCGCGCCGGCGTTTACCAGCTTCCTGCCCGGCATCGCGGGCCGGCTGGGCATTCCCCTGTGGGCCTACACCGTCAACCGCGGCCAGTGCATTTCCAGCCTGGGCGTGCACCACAAGGGCAACGCCATCCTGGAGTTCCAGCCCGCCAACCTCGCCTATGAGCGCGCGCCGGTCAACGGCTTTCGCACTTTCCTGCGCCTGAACGGGGACTGCCTGGAGCCCTTCAGCCCGCTTCAAGAGGCGGAGCGGACGCTGGAGATCTCCTTCAGTTCCCAGACCATCCGCGAAACGGGCAGCCTGTACAGCTTTGAGGTCACCTACTTCCTGCTGCCGGAGGCGCCGCTGGGCGCGCTGGTCAGAAGGGTAACTTTGACCAACCGCGCGGAAAAGACGCTTCAGGTCGAGCTGCTGGACGGCCTGCCCCGGGTGCTGCCCTTTGGCCTGCAGCTGGGCCAGTTCAAGGAGCTGTCCAACCTCATGCGCAGCTGGGCCGAGGTCTCCTTCGTGCGGGATCGCGCTGCGCTGTACCGCATGCGCTCCGGCACGGCGGATGAGGCCCGGGTGGCGGAGGTCACCGGCGCGAACTTCTACCTGGCCGTCATGGACGGCGCGCTGCAGGAGGTGGTGTTTGACCCGGACGTTGTCTTTGGCTTTGATCAGGCCCTGCTTTTGCCCCGGAACTTCATGGCGGGCGGCCTGTCATCCCTGCCCCTGAATGACCAGGTCGCGGCCAACAAGTACGCCTGCGCCTTCACCCCGCTGAAAGCGACCCTGGCCCCGGGCGGGAATTTGAGCTTTACCAGCCTGACCGGGCATACCCCGGGGGAGGGCCTGCTTGCCGCGCTCCTGCCCGCCTTCACTTCCCCGGGCTATTTTGAAGAGCGACAGCAGCGCGCGGCCCAGGTGCTGGAGGAGATGCTGCAGGACGTTCAATGCAGGAGCGGGCAGCCGGCCTTTGACCTGTACATCAAGCAGTGCTACCTGGACAACCTGCTGCGCGGCGGCTACCCGGAGATCCTGGGCGAGGGCGAGGGGCGCAAGGCCGTGCACCTGTACAGCCGAAAGCACGGCGACCCGGAGCGCGACTACAACTTCTTCACCACCGCGGGCGAATACTACTCCCAGGGCAACGGCAACTTCCGCGATGTCTGCCAGAACCGCCGGAACGATGTGCTTTTCCGGCCGGAGGTGGGGGACGCCGACGTCCATACCTTCCTGTCCCTCATTCAGATGGACGGCTACAACCCGCTGGAGATCCGCCCGGTCAGCTTCGTCCTGCCCGGGGAACGCATGGATGAGGCCCTGCGCCTGATGCGTTCGCAGGTGGACGCGCCGGAGGAAACGCTGAGGAGCCTGATGACCAGGCCCTTCACCCCCGGCTCCTTCTGCCGGGCGCTTGCGTCCCGGGGCCTTGCCGTCAGCGGCGATCTGCAGGAGCTGGTTTCGGGCCTCGTCGGCCTTTGCGGTCAGCGCATCGAGGCCGGCTTTGGCGAGGGCTGCTGGAGCGACCACTTCACCTACTGCCTGGACCTGGTGGATGCCTATTTGAGCGTTTTCCCCGACCGGCAGGAGGAGCTGCTGTTTGGCCGGCAGGACTACCGCTTTTACGATTCCGGCCATTACATTCGCCCCCGGAGCCAGACCCAGGTGCTGACCGCAAGGGGCGTGCGACAGTATGGCGCGCTGGCGCGGGATGAGGAGAAACACGCGTCCCCGGGCTTCAGACCCGGCCAGACCAATTGGCTGAAGGACCGTGAGGGGCGGGAGGTATCCACCTGCCTGTTTGGAAAATTGCTGTGCCTGGCGGTAAACAAGGCCGCGCTGCTGGATCCTGCCGGCTGCGGGATTGAGATGGACGGCGGCCGCCCCGGCTGGTGCGACGCGATGAACGGCCTGCCCGGCCTCTTTGGCAGCGGCATGCCCGAAACCCTGGAACTGCGCCGCCTTCTGGACTTTATGATCCGGGTTTGCCCGGAGGCGGGGAGCCTGAAAATCCCCGAAGAGCTGGCGGACTTCGCTGTGTCACTGTCTGAGGTTCAGGCGGACACGCCCTTTCGCCGCTGGCAGGCCGCGGCGGACCTGCGCGAGGACTTCCGCGAAAGGACACGCTTCGCGCTCTCCGGCCGGGAAGAAGCGCTTCCCTGCGCGCGCATCCGGGAGATTTTATGTGCCTTCCTGGCCCCTGTGGATGCGGGCATCACGCGCGCCCTGGACCTGGGCGAGGGCCTGATGCCCACCTACTTCACCTTTGCCGCCGAAAAATATGAACGGCAGACAAAGGCCGACGGCAGTCCCTGCCTGTCGCCGGAGGGCCTGCCGCTTGTCAGCGTAACCGGCTTTCAGCAGGAGCCGCTTCCCCCCTTCCTGGAGGGTCCGGCCCGCTACCTGGCGGCCGCCCGCCCGGGGGAGGAGGACAAGCTGCGCCGCATGACCGGCCTGGTGCGGGGCAGCGAGCTGTTTGACCGGAAGCTGCTGATGTACCGCACCAGCGCGCCGCTGGATCACCTGTCCCTGGAATATGGGCGCATCCGCGCCTTCACCCCCGGCTGGCTGGAGCGCGAGAGCGTCTTCCTGCACATGGAGTACAAATACCTTTACGGTCTCCTGCGCGCGGGGCTGGCGGAGGAGTTTTTCGCAGCCGTCAGGGGGGCCCTCATCCCCTTCCTGGATCCGGCTGTCTATGGGCGCAGCATCCTGGAAAACGTCTCCTTCATCGCCTCTTCCCGCAACCCGGACCCGGCGCTGCACGGGCGCGGCTTCGTGGCGCGGCTGACCGGCTCCACCACCGAGATGCTCAGCATCTGGCTGCGCCTGATGGCAGGGCCCGGGCCTTTCAGCATGGAGGCGGGGGAACTGGTCTTCAGGCTCTCGCCCATCCTGCCGGACTGGCTTTTTGACCGGGACGGCTGTCTGTCCTTCACCCTGCTGTCCCGCTGCCGTGTGCGGCTTGTCAACAGGAACCGGCGGCCCACCTTTGGCAAGGAGGCTGCCCGCGTCACGCGCCTGCGCCTGACCGACCTGTCCGGCCGGGAGATCGAGGTGATGGGCGACAGCCTGCGGGGCGAGCTGGCCCTGGCCATGCGGGAAGGCAGGATCGCGGCCCTTGAGGCGGTGTTGCTGTGAACGGGCAGGCAGGCGGCGACATCGTCACCATCCATGACGTCGCCAGGGAAGCGGGCGTCTCCATCTCCACCGTGTCCAATGTGGTTAACGGCGTCAACAAGGTCAGCCCGCGCACGCGCGAAAAGGTGCTGCGCGCGGTGCACCTGCTCAATTACATCCCCAATGTGAACGCCAGGATGCTGAAAACCAGGCGGTGCAACACGATTGGGCTGTTCGTGTCCAGCATCCAGGGCGAGTACTACACCCTGCTGGCCCAGGCCATCCACAGGGAGTGCATACGCGCGGGCGTGCAGATGAGCATCCACGTCGGCAACAACAGCACGGGGGAGGAGGTCTATGCGGTCATCGCTTCCTCCGGCGTCGCGGGCGCCATCATCATGGACGAGGCCCTGGACGGCCCCTGGGTCGAGCGGCTGCGCCTGCGCGGCCTGCCCCTGGTCTTCATCGACCGCGAGCTTGTCGGCCCCCTGATCTCCAGCGTCATCATCGACAATTACCGCGGCGCCAAGCAGGCCATGGACTACCTGCTGGGCCTGGGGCACAGGCGCATCGGCTTTATCCGCGGCCTGGACAACCGCGACGGCCAGGACCGTTACCGCGCCTACCGTGACAGCCTCAAAGCCCGCGCGCTTCCGTTTGAAACGGCCTATGTCCTTCAGGGATTTTTTGCGTATGAGATCGCCTACCGCGCGGTGCGGGGCTTTCTGGACGGCGGCCTGACCCTGCCTGACGCCTTCTTCTGCGCCAACGACGAGACGGCCTGGGGCTGCATCCGTGCCCTGGCCGAGCGCGGCATCAAGGTACCGGAGGATCTCAGCGTGATGGGTTTTGACAACATTGTGATGTCCGCCTACTATACGCCCCCGCTGTCCACCGTCATCAACCCTGTGACCGAGCTTGGCACCAGGGCCACCCTGGAACTGCTGCGCCTGATGGACAGCCCCCACGCCGCCCCCGGCTGCGGGCGCACGCTGATGCCTGAGATGGTGCTGCGCGCGTCCTGCGCGGAGAGGACCGCATCGGGAAGAGCGCCGCAGCGTCTGTTTCCATCTTGATTCCGGTCTTTATTGCATCGGCACGCCGGGTCTTTGATTGCCCCGCCGTGCCGATCAGCCGGGAATCCCGCTCATTCCATCAGCCAGTCCATGTCCAGCCGACTCATCATTTGCGCAAACAGCCTGAAGGGAGCCCCATATTGAAGCGGGTTGGTGTTGCCGGATTCAGTAAACTGGAAAGGGATCACCAGCCAGCATTTCCCGTCCTGTCCTTCCACCGTGCGCAGCGCCATTCGCTTGCCGCCGTGTTCATTTAGCTGTTCAGCCAGCGGTCTGTGATTGATTTTCAGCACCGCGTTGGGCAGGCTGCGGTTCAGCCGTTTTTCTGCGGTCTGCGCCGCGGAAAGGTCAGCGTATTCCAGCCCCAACAGGACAACGGTCTTTCCCCGCTCCTCTGTCTGCGCAATCGCTATCAGGTGCAGGGGCTCTGCTAACAGCGGCATCACCTTGACCGCCTGCGTGACGATCAGCTGCTTCACTGGCTGCTGCGCCAAGGCTTTCAGCAGCGTTTGCATCCGGGGATCCTCGGAGAGCATCGGCCCTTTTCCGGCCGCGCTGACGCGCAGCGCCTGCTCATCCCGGCTGGACACCATAACGCCTTCATCGAAGGCGACAGGCCAGCGCTGCCCCGTTTGGCCCCCGAATAGAAAGAACATGTCTCTTTTTTCTGTGTCGATCTGAAGCCCCGCGCTGAAATTGCCCTCCAGCCCCCACAGGGGCAGGCCCTCCTGTTCAGGCATGATCGGCAGATAGCCCTGCTTTTTTAGGGCCTCCTCCACGCGTTCCGTCGCAAACTTTCCCTTCAGCCACGCCTGGTCGAACGGCACTGTGCCAATGGCCATGCTCTGGCCCACATCTTCCGGCGAAAAGCCCATGGACGCGCTGATTTTTTCATTATTAAAGTAGTAGCTTGTCAGGTGATAAAAGCCTGCCGTGATTTCGGTCGGACTTCGAATGCCCTGATAATCGGCGAAACTTAAATTGTCCCATTGGAAGGCTTCCGCGGGCACCATGGACAGGAAATCCTCCAGAGAGCGTTCCTCAGACGTGTACGCCTGAGATTTGCCTCTGGTTAGAACAAGGACGGATACCGTGACCGCCGCCACCAGCAGCGCTGCGGCCATCACCAGCCAGCTGTGTTTTTTCTTCATTTAAAAGCTCCTTATCTTCCCCCATTCATCCGAAATGCGGGCGCATCGATTCTATCCTGACATTAAAGCAAAGCAGCATCAGAAGCAAAGAGATATTCTGTCATTTCAGCTTCGCGGAAAAGGTCTTTTACCGGAAATCCGACAGATCCGCGTCGTGGAAGTTCACGTCGCCTTCTTCCGAGCTTTCCAGCGTGATCGTATGCTGGTAATTTGTACCCTTGATCCTGGTGGGATCGCTCTTGCTGTATGCGCCCAGGTCGCCGAACAGCAGTTCCTCGCCGTACCAGTACGGCCCGGAACCCCACACGATGGTGTATTCGCCGCTGGGAACCCTGACGGTGACGCGCTTGCCCGCCTCAACAAAGCAGGAGACTGCCAGCGCATTGTTTTCGGCGCTGCGCATCTGGATGTAGGTGGCTTTGCTGTCCTTGGCGAGCAGGAAGGTCACCTGCGTGCCGGATTTGGAACCGGACAGCCTGCCGGTCTTCGGCATTGGAATGGCGGCGATGTCCAGCAGCTGGTCGACGGTCGTTTCCAGCCCTTCCGCGGCTTCCTCATAGGCGAAAGCGCTCAGGTACTCGGCATAGTCCGCAGGCAGTCTTCCGGCCAGCAGATCGTCGGCGCTGAAGGTGACGGTGAATTTGTAGCTGGCTTTTTTCTTCGCAGCCACGGCCTTGTCGGCGATGCCCTGCTTCAGCGCGTCCAGAAGCGCGTCATGGGTATCGAAGCGTTCCTCTTTGGGGATGTACGCCTGAGCGTCCAGCACAGCGGTGTACGCAAGCTGCAACAGCGAGGCGGGATCGACGCCTACGCAGCTCATGGCCAGCGCGTTCGGTCCGCCCTTTACGCTCAGCGTCTGGCTCTTCTGCGCGTAACACAAAGAGGAAAGCGCGTTTTCAGGGGTATCGGTGTACAGCCCTATCGCGCTCATCCAGTTGGAAAAGGCCTCTGTTGGCTTGAGCAGGTCGGATGCGTCCGTCAGCTTTCCGTCGATTGGGGAAGGGAAGAGATACGCGGTCAGGGCGGCGGAAAGCTCCTTGCCGCCAAAGGCTTTCTGCGCGGCGGAAGCCGCCTTTTCGACAGCCTGCTTCAGTGCGTTCAATCCCTTTGTCGTCACTCCCCCGTCCTGAACGGGCACGCTGAGCTTAAGACGATAGGCGGCCGCGTTGGTCAGGGCGGACATCAGCCATGCGGTTTTGTCTTCCGCGCTGGCGTACTTGCCCAGTTCGGACAGCAGCGGGTCATAGCCGCGAAGACGGAAGGTCAGCGCTCCGTCCTCAAGTTTCGCGTCTTTCGCACCCGCGTTGTAAATGGCCGCCTGCCAGGCGTTCTTGGTCTTATCCGCCTGCTCCGCCAGAATGCCATTCAGCACGCTGCCCGCGTTCAGGTTTGTGATCTTCCTCGCCGAGACGGCCTTGGCGCGCTCTTTGATCAGCGCCGCGCGGATTTTCTCTGTAAAGCCCGCGTAATCCCCGCCTTCGTAAAGCTCCGGAATATCCGCTTTGGCGATCCAGTCGTCCCAGCTGTAAATGGTGTTTCCCAGCCTGTTCGTGCGGGTGATCGAGGCAATGGCGGAACGGGATTTCGTGTTTGTCAGCGTCAGCGAAACCGTGCAGTTATAGCCCTTGACATATGGCTGCTCGCTGCCGTAATAGCCGCGGAAGGGGTATTGCAGATCGAAGACCAGAAAGGAGGAGGCCAGGTTCGGGTTGCCGGTGAGGATCGGGGCGTCATCTTCCAGCTCCCAAAGCAGCTCGTCGACATGCTGGGTAAGCGCGTTATAAAAATCGCCCTCCTCATCCTCTTTCCAGCTGGTTTTCGGAGCGGACTGCGCGCTGTCCTTTACAATCACGCAGACATATCCCGCGCGGGGACGGGACGGCTTGAACTTCGCGTATGAAACGCCATAGAAATCGGCGAAATCCGATTCCGACCAGTAGACCGGTTCATGGCAGAACTGCGCGCCGGGATCGGCGAGCAGCGCCTTCATCGCGTCTGACACCTCAGTTGTACTGTAGACCAATATATCGCTGGTCCGGTCGCTTATATGGTCGGGCAGCATCTGATCGAAATGGGGAAAGCTGTTCTGAAAGCGCCGGTATTCATCCGTATCGCAGGCGGCGATGTTTTCTATATACCAATTGAAGGCGTCGGTCAGGCCGTTCGCCTCCGCCAGCGCATACATCTCTTCTCCGACCGCCTTCGGATCCATGCCGTCTGCCAGCGCCTGGTCAGCGGTTTCCAGCAGGCTCTCGACGTCATCGCAGTAGCCGTAGGCGGCAAGCCCGGTCTGCGCCGTGCCTTTGGCCAGGGCAGGCGCATACAGAGCAAGTATCAGAATCAGGGCAAGTACCGGGGCAAATAGCTTTTTCATGATTGTTTTCCTCCTTGCAGTTCGATGCAGCTACGCCATAAACATCAGCTTGTCGCCCGCTCCCGTGAGCTGTCCGGCTTCCATCGCCGCGCTCGTCACCTCGTTAGACATAATAGAAGGTTATTCGCTGATCTCCGGCACGAAACCCAGGATGATTTCAATATCCGTCTCGCCGACCTTGGTGACCATGCCGTTGTCCAGGGTCCGACTTTGCACCTTTACATGGGGGACACAGGTCAAAGACAGGCTATCCTGCGCGGCGTCGTAGGCCAGTGTCAGCAGGAGATCCCCAGGTGTCAGGCGCAGCGAGTCTCCTTGCAGGGCGAAGCTGTCGTATTGCGTCAGATTCAGCTCCGGCACAGAGAAGGGCAGCTGGGGCACGGCTTCAATCAGGCCGTTCAAATTGATGTCCGAGGTCATGGCGGCGCTGGCGTCGAAATGCAGACGGGAACCGTATGCGGTAGGGCCGTTCAGGCTCATCCCCGCGTCGATGGAGAAGGGGCTGTCCTCGCTGAGCGTTTTGAAGTGCAGCGTGCTCAGCCGCCAGTCGCGGCCAGCCCAGGCGGGCGCTTCCCCGTCAGCCGGCTTTGCGCCGGGATCAGCTGTATCGGCCTCTTCCGTCCCGTCGGCCTTTTTACATTCGGCAGTGTAGGAATAGCTGCCTCCGCGGGTGAATGTAGAGGTGATGTCCAGCTTCAGGACGCCTTCTTCCAAGGACCAGGAGCCGTTCACGCTGCCCAGCTGGCTGGTGGCGGGGATGTCCACGGAGAAGCGGCTGTCGTCGTTGGTGATGGTGAAGGGATAGCTTTCATGGTAATCGCCCTGATCGAAGGTGTATTCGCCGGAGCCGTCCGCCTTGACGGTGATGCTCAGGTCAATGGATGTTCCGCCGTTTTTGGGCTTGCCCGTGCCGCGCCATTCGCCCACCAGCTCCTCGGGGATAGCCGTCTTCGTTGCGCCGCTGTCCTGTTCCCACAGCAGGATCGGTTCCTGATTCTTCTCGGTGGGAACCAGCATGATCAGGTCCGGAAGCGTGTCGCGGTCGTACAGAAAGCTGAATTCATCGCCGATGAAAATATCCCTGTCTGAGGCATAAAGCGCTTCATCGCCATAGTACGGCACCGGCATCGCGGCGAACTGAACACCGTTCGCGCCAAGGGAAAGCGACTTGACCATGCCGGCGATTACCAGTATCAGCCGCCCGTTCACAATCTCCATACTGTCGAGTGTAAGATGATAGTTCGTTCCTTCAAAGGACACATCCGCCGAGCCCAGATCCGCCAGCGCGGGCAGGGCGAAGAGCAGGGAAAGAATCAGAATCATTGCAAACAGTTTTTTCATGATGGAACCTCCTGATATTTGATCATCCTCAGTTTATGCCCATTGTGCAGGCGGCGACGTTGCTGCCGCTGCGCAGCCGCGGCCTGATCTCGGCGCTTGTGTGTGTCTAAACAACGCTGTCCAGTGATTGCTGTCATTCCTCCTCGATCAGCGTCGCGTTCTCCGGCAGGGCCAGGCCGATGCCGGTCTTGTCGCGGAAGAGCTCTATGACAATTTCCGCGGCATACGTATCCGCGGCATCGAACTGCACCGTCAGATCCAGGTTGTTGAAGGTGATAATATTGCGCACGCGCCCGGTGGAACCTGTGTATTCCCGGGCCTTGATGTCACGCGTCATGGCGCTGCCGTTCAGGCGAGGCCCGAAGTCCAGCGCGGCGAGGCGCTTTTCGACGGCGATGCGCACGTTCGCCGGCATGGAAAGCGCGCGCTCATCCCGCTTGACGGCCTTCACCTGCTCATACATCCGGCTGCTGCGAACATTGCGCTCCTCCTCGGCTTTTTGCAGCCTGGACTTCTTCTTGAAGATCGAGAAAATGTCCCAAATCAGGAAGCCGAAGCCCGCCGCCACCAGCGCCTGGCTGCTGTTGGTGCCGCGCAGCACCATGTTGCCGCTTGCCCCGCCGATAATCATGAGGATGCTGAACAGAATGGCCGCTACATCGCTGCCATAGCCCGCCTTGGGCTCGGGTAGAAAGGCTGACTTGGACATGACCGTGACCCGGTTCTCATTAAGGGAGATGTTGGAATGGTCTGACATGGAATTTGCTCCTTTTTATTTGATTTCGTTTGGAATACTGCTTCGCGGGAATCATGCCACGCGCATTGCTTGATGAAACACATACGCTCCTCGGCAATCCCCTTGTTCATGGAGGCCTTGACCGCATCAATGATGGCGCTGTAGTCGTTGAGATTGGGTTCACCATAAACGGCGATCATTTCCGCCTTCGCGTTTTCCAACGTTTCATCGGCGTTTTCGTTGCCTGTCAGCATTTCCTCGATGCCGGCAAGACGGTTGTTCCCCCAAATATAGTACGTTTTGGTGCCGCACCCGGCTATCGTATCGCCCTGTCCTGGATAAACGGTTTTTCCGTCAGATGGTCAGGCCGTCACAGCATGTCTTCGGGCACCATCATCACATGGGCAGGCATTCCATAGATATTTGCGATGGTGCTTACGACAGGCGCCGCCAGCCAGCTGCCATCGTATTGTGCAAGCGTAAGGGGGAAATAGATGGTACGGCTGTCAAGCTCCAGCACAACGATGATCTCGGTGATGTCCGTCATGCCATAAAACGCTTTATGCCGTGCCATCATTTTTTTCCAGTTGTTCAGCTGATCTTTATTCTTAAAGTCCGGCGTCTTCGTTCCCTGGTAGGTGAGCCTTGACAGCACATTGTCTGTATTCGCTATCTCAAGCAGCTCTTTCAGGGTATGCTCCGCTGTGGTAATCGGTATACCGCTGGCATATTCTTGAAGACTCTCGTCATTGCTTTTCAGCATGAGATTTGAGCTGATCATCCTTTTCAGGAGGTCATTCACAAAATAGGATTCATTGTAGGCAATCGCAAGGGCGTCTGACGGCTGCATCAAGAACCGACCGAATTGTATCATTCTGTATGCCTCAACTTGGGCGGCAAGGTCGAAGTTCCGCGCCATCTCAGGGATCGCATAACAGCCCAGAAACGCCTGAATGTCTCCGGCGATCAGCGCTTCCGCGGCCGCCTTGGCGCATTCCTCCGCCGTATTGAAGCCGCGCGCGGTGACGCGGCCGGCGGGCTGCGGCGCTTCTTCGCCTGCCGGCGCGGGCGCTGCGCTGTCGGGATCTATGGTCAGGGACTTTGGCAGCATGTACAGCGGAGCGTTGCCCACGCGCATAAAGTTGAGTGTTTCTCCGTCTGCTTCCAGCGTGAGCGTGTCCGCCGTCACCTGATAGCGCATCACCGTCTCATTGCCCTGTTCACCGATCTGCATCAAGCGAAGCTGCCCGCCGCCCGCCTCGAAGATGGCATGACTCGCTCTCGCGTAATCATTAACCGCTACCATATGATAGCCATCCTCGCTGAATTGGCAATAAACACTCCTCTGATTGCTGACGCTTCCCTTCCATGTGCCGGTGAGCGCAGGATCTGTTCGCGTGTCGGGCTGAACGGGCACCGCCTTCGCCGCGATGTCGGCGTTCAACAGGGCGGCGGCGTTCAGCCACAGCGCCGGGCGTATGAGATATTCATCTGACACATAATCGCCTGAATGGCTGATGGAACCATCATCATAGACGTAGCAGCAGTAAGTTTCCTTACGGCCCGGTGTGCGAAGCACCCAGCTTAACGTCGGCGCGTTATTCTCCAGCGTGCGCTCAGCCTTCCAGAAGGCAGCGTAGTCGTCCAGCGACGGCAGCGCGATCGCCCATTTTCCTTCACGCAAATGAAGCTGGGGCAGCGCTTTCATAAGCGCGTCATATTCTGCTTTTGCAAGCCGCTCTTCCTCCTCCTGAGGGTAGCCGTCGGTTTCGTATATCTCCCTGAGCGCAGCGTAGGTGGGGGCTGTCAGGCGGTATCCCATGGCCGTATAATCGCTGCTCGAGCCAAAATAGAAGTATCGCTTCGCTTCCTCGTAGCTGAGCACAAACACATCGTCCAGCGTGTCGTTCCCACCAGATACGTTCGCCTGCGTCTTTTGGCCCGCGTAGTAATATTCATCGTAATTCCCGGGTGTGGACAGTTTCGCGCGCGCGATGTACGAGCGTTGCGCCGGCGTGAATGCGGCGGAGCAAAACTCGCCGTTCAGCCATGCCCGCAGGTCGCTTGTTTCCCAGGTCACAGGCTCGTTCTCATAATGATAGGGGCAATAAGCCAGCGCGTACTGCGAAATCAGCAGGATGCGGTCATCGCCCGAAGCCGCGCCGTCCTCCACGTCCAGAACCAGCCACTGAATTGGTTCCGTACCGTTGCTTTCGTCGCCATCCTGCTCATAGCTTCCAAACACCACCGTATCGCCCTCCTCAACGCGCAATGCCGCGCCCTCCGAATCAGCGATGGTTTCCCTGGGTACGAACGGCGCCTCGTTGAGAAAGATCAGGCCCACGCTATCAACGTCCGACGCAAAAACCAACGTGCGCTCATCCGGCAGAATCCAGCCCGCCCACGGCGATGCCTCGACCGGAACGGTTTCTATATCGCTTCTGCTGACTATCCTTATGATATTGAGCACGCGATTCAGTTCCGTCATGTTGGGCTGGCCGTACATCCCGGTCAGCGCAGCCTTGATATCCGCGAGCGCCTCCGCGTTGTCCGTATCGCGGTCAGGGATACAGCCGATGCAAATCAGCGTGCCGTTCATAGAACAATAAAAGAGATCAACTGACAGCCCGGCGAACAAAGCGCTATTCACGCTGAACATCGATATGCCGCCGTCGGTATGAACGTCTCTTCCGAACAAGCCCTCCGCCTCCATCGCTTCCTCAAGGGTTGAATCCCATGTGATTCCATTGCGGAAAGTGAAGACATATTCGCCGGCGGTTTCCTCCGCCAGCGCAGGCGCTGGCGTCAGACAGAGCGCGAGCTGCGCGCAGAGCAGCAAGGAAATGAGTTTCTTCATGGGGATCCCTCCTTTTTGTGGGTCATATCAGCGTTCCGGCGGCCATGCCACCCACTCCACCTCGCGTTTCAGGCACCATTGATGCGCCGGAGAGCCTTCCGGGGCGTGCACCACCGAACCATCGGAGTGAATGGACAGGGGAGAGGTCAATGCGGTTTCAGCGCCCGGGATATACACGTGCACGCCATCGCAAAGAATAGCCATCGATTCTATCTCCGCAAGGCATGCCGGCAAAGTGATGGACTGAAGGTTTTTGAGTGAGGAAAATGCATACTCCCTGATCCGCTTCACAGGGCATCCGCCCAGTTCGGTGGGCACTGTCACCTCCCCGCCGTTGCCCAGATACCGCATCAGGATGGCTTCGCCCTCCAGCACGCCGTATTCAAAGTCTCCCTCTGTGGTATAGGCTGGCCGGGGCATGGCCTCCGGGCTGGGACAGGGCGTGTAGCCATATCCTTTTTTCTTCGCCCACTCGGCGGCAGGGCTGCCCTCCGGCGTATAAATGCGTAAATTGCCAGAATTCAGCAGGCAATCGCCAAAATAAGTGACAGTTTGCGGGATATAGACACACAGCATATTAGGAGCAATATACAGGAAATAACTTCCCAATCGCTCTACCCCTTCCGGGAGGATCAGATAGGGGATATGCGCGCCGCGTTCCAAGAACCCATAGCTGTAAGCCTTCAGCGTGGAGGGCAATGTGACAGAATGCAGGACATCCCCGCCGGGGAAAGCATCTTCACCGATGGTTTCCAATCCTTCGTTCAGGGAGAGCTCCTCTAACGGCGCTCCATCAAACGCCTCGTCGCCAATGGCGCGCAGCGTGGAGGGAAAATTGACGGTACGCAGCCTTTCACAGCCGGCAAAAGCTCGCCCGCCAATGGACACAAGGCCCTCGGGCAGATGTACCTCCTGCAGCGAAGGACAGGCTTTCGCAAGATTTCTGAGCGTAATGTCGGTCACCGGATAGCCCTCCGCCTCGGCAGGAATATCCAGCACTTCTCGGTCGCCTTCCACCTTGTACAGGGTGCAGCCGCGCCCGGTCACGTTGAAATACAGCGGGCCTTCCGCGGTTTCCACTGTGAGAATCCGGTTTAGAAACAGCGGCTGTATCCCTGCCCACAGCAGGCTGGGGGACATGCTATACCCCACCAGCGTGCCAAAGCCCGAAGATGGCGGCGTTATAGTATCATGGTACAGCTGATAAAGGGTATCCGAATCGAACAGCCGGGCATACAGCGCATAATGGCGGTTGAATACAGAGCCGATATAGTCGCTTCGCCTGGTCAGGTAATGCCGCAGAATCAGCACGCCCTCCGCTTCCTCCACGCTGCGCGCGCGCATGGGTTCGGGCAGCCGGACATACAGATCGCCCGCCAGACGAACCTTTTTTTCATCGTCATCGTTATCGTCGTACAGTGCGATCAGCCTTTTGTTTTTGAACTGCTCCGGCAGGCTGTCGGCCTTCTTTGCGGCGTCATATGCTTCCTCAGCCGGTATCCATTCCTGCCCGCCCGCAGCTTCCACGTTGAGTTCGACCTGCCAGCCGCCTGTTTCAAACTCTTCCGCATGGGCGACAGAAGCTTCATAGAGCAGGGCCAGCTGTCCGTCCAGGCTGGCCATGCCGGCCAAGGCGTCCCGCAGGCCATCCAGCCCGTCCGCTGCCTGTCCGGGCACGCTGCCCATCACGCACAGCACGCAAAGAAACAGAAGCATAAGGCGTTTGAATGAAAGAAAATGCTGATGCTGTTTCATGGGCTGATCTCCTTTTCAAGTTTGTTTGAATATATTCAGATTTGAACAGGCTTTCGTAGCGCGCGGCAGTGTTGACTTCGGATTTTTTCGCTTTTGTCATTCATATATCTGCATACCTCTTGATTGCTCTTCTGTTTGTCAATGGGCGATCCTTTGCGCGCTTTCCCTGATGACAGCGTGCGATCATCCATTCCGGCATCAGCTTTGGCCGGGACTCGCGCCATTGTCCAGCTTCTCGTCCATCTCCCGGATGATGCTTTGCAGAATGGAGATCACATAGGCCCGGTTGCCGAGGCTTCCGGTGCCGCGCTTCCAGATCGTTTCATAGTGCTTTTGAAATTCCTGTATGAGCGCGCTGTGGCCGGAATGGCACATGATGGGGACATCGCCGTTCCAATCGTTGATGGCCACGCTCTGGTTTTCCTTCACATGCCAGCAGTTGCTGCTGTGCAGCTCGGGCAGGTCGTCAAGAATGCGCAGTGAAAAATTCGGGAAGCGGTTCAGATATTCGACATACCCCGCGAGAATGTCGCGGCATCCCTGGAGATCCAGCTCATAGAACCCCGTGCCGAGGAAATACAACCCGGCCATGAGGCATTTTCCCTCGCTGACGATCGCCTTGAGCCGCTTCAGCGAGATGATCTCCCTGTTTGGCATCCCGTTCTCCAGCATATTCACAAAAGAGTCATGGAAGCGGCGGTATTCGTTGCACTTCCAGGCGTATTCGCCTTCGTCCTGATTGTCTTTTCTGAGAACGCGCCAATACGCCTCAAGGGACATATACATGGGGTTGATGCTGTCCTTGACGACGCACAGCGCGCCGGGAATGCAGTATTCGCAGTACAAAACCTCAATCATATTGCGGACATAGTCGTCGTTGTAGATGTTGAACATGGACTGGGAATAGCGATAGGTCGCGTCGTAGCTCTGGCTCATCTCCTGCACAAAATCCACATCGTCCACGAACATGCCGATGGGATGCGCCGAGCCGACAGGGGTTTCCGTGATGATCGCGACTTGTCTGTTCCGAAAAATACAGAACATCTGCTCCGCCACGTTCTGCGTCGAGCCGAAAAAAGTATAAAAGCGCATCGTGCCGGATACCATTTCTCCCATATAGGTCTGGATGATTTTATTGAGATGCCGCGTGTCCCCCGATACGCAGATCACGATGTTGGCGTTGATTTTCCGGTCGGCAAGCGCCCCGTGGATCATATCGGAAAACGCGGGATCAATGATAATGCGGAGCTTGTCGCTGGTGAGGAACAGGTCCACGGATTCATCCTGCGGCATGGCACGGAATCCTTCGCTCAAGGCGGCGGCGATCGCCAGGGTTCCATGCACCAGTCCCTTTTGCTTTTCAGCATTTTTTTCGTCCTCAGTGGCCTCTTCCCATTCATCGGGTTCGGCTGGATCATCGGCCGGAACCCCTTTGTCCGAGGAAATCCATTGGATCAAATTGCGCTTCATCCCCAGAACAGACTGAATGTCCACCGGGAGTTTCGATGCTTCAAACTGATCCTTCAGCCATTCGATCTTTTCGCTTGTGTCCGCCTTCATCAGGAGGAATTCAGCGATCTCCTCCGCCTGCCAGCTGTCTTTTTTCAACTTGCGGTTCCCGGAAATATACCGGCTGATCAGGGAAGGATCAATCCCCGTCGCTCTGGCGAGGTCAAGGTTTGACAACTGGAACCTCGAAAGGGTGGCCTTGAGATTTGAGCTTTCACCTGTCATTTGTTTTCACCTCATATAGATTGTCAATGACAAATGTAAATCAAATGTCATTGACAAAATAATAAGGCGTAAAAAATATTTTGTCAATCCCTATAGAACGATTATTTGGCATCACATGGTATTTGATGGCGGTCATCGTACACGCCAGTCGGAATCATATATATCACATTGTATTATGCAAGGGAATATTTACATCAGGATCCGGTCAAGCCAGGCTTTTTGCAGCACCCTGACTGCGCCGCGCAGCGCGCTGCTGACGGTTGAGGAACAGGGCAACAAACTGGGCAGGATGCGGGGTTCGCCTTGAAACAGCCTTGTCAGATGTTTTTCCACCATCTGCGCGAAGGAGCTCCTGTCAGGCTGCGCATAGATGCAATCGATGATGATGTGGGTGGGATCAAGCATCCACAGCACGCTGTGGAGCATTTCTGCCGTCACCGAAGCCATGGTGTCCAGGGCAGAAGCGTATCGGAGGGGCTGATCCCTCGCAATGCGCTGCAGTGTTTCACGCAGCTCTTCCCGGGAAAGGGACTTGGGGATGTCCAGAAGATGCAGGAAGGCCTCCGTGTTCAGGCGGTTTTCATAGATACTGCCATGACGATCAATCAAACAGCCCGCGTCGCCGGCGGAGGAATTCAGACCGCGCAGCATGTAGCCATCATGAACCGCTGCGCCGCCTACGCCCTCGCCGATATAGAGGTAATAAAGCACTTTATGCTGATTCAGCGCAGTCAGATCAGCAAACGAGCGCACGGCAAACTTGACGTCTTCATCCACATAGTATTCATAATGGCCAAGGCTGCGGCGGAACAGCTCCTTGATGCGTACCCCGTCGAGCTGAGGCAGGCGCTGGTGATTCACCGTATCGCTGCTGATCTCATAAGGGCCCGGGGTAATGACGGCAACCCCCAGCAGCTCCCGGTCGGAAAGGGCTTTTTGCACACGGATCCCGCCTTCGCGCAGGAAGGATTCCAGCCGCCGCAGATCATCACCCTGCCGGTGATCATGTAATTCCATCAGAATCTCTACATCAAAGCCCGCCAGCGTCATGCTGAACTGCCGGTTGGAAATATCTGCAATCAGCCAGGCCTTTCGGTCGCCGCACAGGGAGATGGCCTGCGCCTTGCGCCCCTGGGCGTACCGGCTGTTTTCATCCCGCGGTACAGTCGTCAGACGGAGCACGCCCTGTTTCTTGAGCAGCTCCACCAGATTGGTCACCGTCATCTGGCTCAAACCCGCTGCCTCCGCCAGCTCCTGACGGGTCATGGCAGGAGCAAGGGTCAGAAGGTCAAGCATTTTGCACAGGTTCTGCTTGCGGATGGATGACAAGACGATCGGTTTCATGGAAGGATCTTCTTGAGCATGCGTCCTGTTTCCCGGCCCAGGCGTTCCGCTTCGCCCGGCACGACCGGCAGCCTCTTGTACAGGAAGTTGGACTCCAGCGCCGCGTATGCCCCGCGGGCGATGTCGTCCCGTGTGGGGAGATAGCCCAGCAGCTCTTCGCTGCAGCCCAGTACCAGGCTGTCCTGACGGCCGGTGATGTCCCGAATTTCCTGACCGATCCTTGTGTATCCCTCAAACGGAAAGGCCACGACCAGCACACCGCCCAGCAGCAGGTACTTGCAGGTGATTTCTTCCGTATCCTGCAATTGATCCAGCCTGGCCAGCATTTCCTTTTCCCAGGCCAGGGCCACACGGGCAGCGGGCTTTTCAGCGCCGCCGGCAGTCTCGACCGCACGCTTTGCCGCGCCGCGGATTTCCTTTTCTGTGACAGAGGTCAGCTTCAGGGCAAAGGGCAAACTCCCCGCTTCCAGGGACAGGGGGAGGGGCCTGGACCGCTCGGTGAAGGCGTTGACGACGATCCGGGCAAATTCATTGAGCCGCGCCTCTGAGGGCTTGCAGGGGTCAATGTCCCCGCACAGGCCGTTGAGGTAGATGGACCGGACGCCCTGTTCCTCCATCAGCCGGTTGATCTCGCCCGCGAAGTCCGCGGACACAGCCGTGGACCGCCTGAGGAACACGCCGTGGCAGGCTGCATTGATCAGGCAGATTGGCGCCTTGCCGCAGCGGGTGAGCGTAAAGCCCCGAACGAAGCGATCCACCGGGCCGTCTGCAACGGTGCGGTTGTAGATATGGTCGCCCTCAAAGGGAGAGAACGCCTGGTGAAGGGCGGTGACCTCCGCAAGATCCGCGGCCGCTTCATCTGCCGCGCGGCAGATGAGGCCGCCGACCCTCGCTGCGTAGGCGCCATCCACAAAGCCGCAGCCCTCATGATACTTGATTGCGGGGCTGGTGTGGGTATGGATGCTGACGATCATCACGCGCTCCGCGGGGATCCCCAGCGCTTCCGCATGGCGGAAGACCTCCGCGCACACGGCTTTGCTCAGGCCCAGCAGATCACAGGAGATGACCAGCGAGCGCACATCGTCCGTCTCCAGCAGCACCGCGCGGGCATAGAGCGGGTCGCGGACAGACAGCGCGCGGCGGTTCAGATAATAGCCATACCCCGCCAGCTCCACGCCCAGGGGCGGCGTGAGTTCCCATATGCCAAATCCGGCATGCATCATATGGCGCCTCCCTCAGTTCAGCCCCGGGATGGAATCCTGATAACAGGCAATCAGCCGGTCATTCCACGCGTCGCCGCCATCCACATTGCTGGACTTGAAATAATCTGCTTCAAAGCCCTCAGCCAGGGAGATCTCCTTCACCCGGCACACGATCGATTGCAGGATTGCCGCGCCCACCGCTGTAGAGGTGGGGCCGACCATGGTGCCGTCCGCCGCCTGGAAGGATGCATCGCCCAGGACCCCTCCGTTGTCCAATACAAGATCCGCCGTTTCGAACAAGCGCAGATGCAGGCTGTTGCGGGAGCTCACCGCGGAGGAATGCTGCATGGAGGTCAGGGCGATCACATAGGCGCCGCGCTCCCGGGCTGCCCTGGCCAGCAGGACGGGAACGGCATTCCGGCCGGAATTGGAGATCGCAAGCAACACATCGCCTGATTTGACCGGATACTTCTCCAGCAGGAGGGGAACCCGGCTTTCTTCACGTTCTTTTAGGGTGGAGCCGGCGGCGGAAACATGCAGCATCAGCTTTTCATCCAGGATGGGACAGACCCGCGCCATGCCGCCGGCGCGGTAGAAGATTTCCAGCGCCAGCAGATGCCCGTGGCCGGTGCCGAAGGTATAGAGCATTCCGCCCTTGCGCAGGCAGTCGGCGATCCGGCGGGCGGCTTCCTCCATGCAGGCATGCTGGGTTTCCAGCGTCCGGTTCAGCAACGAAATCAGATTTTTGAAATAGAAGTTAATCGCGCTCATCACAATGCTCCTGATAGCTTGATTTCATTTGGGCAAGCACTTCGCCGGTGAGGGCCTTGCGTTTCCGGAACAGATGAATCAGCGCTCCAAGCTCCGGAGGATAGTCCACAGCGCAAATGCGGGCCTCGGGCGCGAGCCGGTGAAGCTCCTTTTCGAACAGGTCCCTGGCCATGTCGCTGTGACAGAAGACACCGCCATACAGACCAACCCTGCCAGCCTCCGGCGCGCGCCTGATCAACTGAGCGGCGCTTCCGGCCAGGCGCCGCATGTTTCGCGAGAGAATCTCCAAGGCCGCGGCATCGCCTTCCCGGGCGCGGGCCAGCACATGCTTGGCAAACCCGGCCAGCCAGGCTGTTGTTGCCTCCGGGGCATAGACGCGGTTGATCAGTTCCCGGGGCGTGTCCGCGCCAAAAAATTGAAGCGCATCCGCTGCCAATAGCGTTTCGGGGCCGGTGCCTTCCACAGCGTCAATCACAGCCAGCAGACCTTCACGCGCCAAGGTGTAGCCGCTTCCTGCGTCTGAGAGCAGGTATCCCCAGCCGCCGGCTACGTGCTGGCGCCCTTTTTCGTCCAGCATCAGCAGCATGGAACCGGTGCCGCAGATTGCGATCACCCCGGGTTGTCCCAGGGTGAAGCCCATCAGGGCAATATAGGCATCGGACTGCAGGTCCAGCTGGCCTTGCCGGAGCGCCCCGGTGGTGAAGAGGCTTAAGGTTTTCTCATCCGCGGGGGCGTCAAGGGCGGACATCCCCGCGCAGATCTCGTCGGCTTGACAGCCGCACTGCCTGCACAGCGCTTCAACCATGGATTCCAGGCGAAGCCGCACCGTTTCCATGCCGCTGTGATGGTAGTTCAGCCCGCCGCCCTTTGTCACGGCTGCAATTCGGCCGTCAGGATATGCGGCAACCGCTGTGGAACGGGTTCCGCCTCCGTCAATACCGATCAGCAATTTTTCAGACAATCCCGCCTCCTCCTTTGCCTGTTGACCGTCTATGGATCATGCCTGCCGGAGTTTCTTTGTTTTCTTGTCCCTTTGGGTTTACGCAAGTATTGTAACCCAATAAAAGGAAATATACAAACAATTTTGAAATAGCTTGTAAAAAGAAAAATCCATGCTATAGTGATGGAAAAGAATCAGAGCGACCATTTATCCGCCATTGTTTTCACCATTTGTTTTTCGCAACCATTCGTGTTGAAAAGGCGGGAAATGAATGACCCGGATTCCGATTTCTCAAAAGCCGCCGGCGGAAACCTTGTCTCTCAGGGGAGACAGGCCTGTCAGGAAAAAGAAGCGCCGCACCTTTCCTGCATGTCGCTGATGGAAAAATACCTGTATATGCCGTAAACTGTATTCAACCACGCGAAAGAAGGCGTTATTATGGATTACACCATTGCCCCCGTCAGCCAGGAGGATTTGGTACGCATCCGCAGACAGCTGCATATGTATCCCGAATTGGGGTGGGACCTTCCCATGACCGCCGCGCTGGTAAAGGAGGAGCTGACGAAGGCCGGCGTGGGCTTTGTCGCGGACCAGTATGGCGTGAACACCATTGTTGCCACCATCAACCCGGAGATCACCCGCTTTACTATTGGCATCCGCGCGGACATGGACGCGCTTCCCATTCAGGAAGACAACCATGATACGCCCTACCGTTCCCGTCATGAGGGCGTGATGCATGCCTGCGGGCACGACGCCCATACCGCCATGCTCATCGGCGCAGCCAAGGCGCTCCACGCCATCCGGGACCGGCTTGCCTGCCGGGTGAAGCTGCTCTTCCAGCCCTGCGAGGAAAGCCGTCCCAGCGGCGCCCGCACCATGTGCGAGCATGGTGTGATGCGGGACATTGATTGCATCATCACCTGCCACGTCAACTGTATGGACAAGGCGCATGTCATTTCCTCCAATCCGGGCGCAACCAACTGTTCCTCCGTGGCTTTCCGGGTGGAGCTGGGCGGCTACAGCGTCCATGTGGCTACGCCTCATGCGGGCATTGATGCCCTGGCGGCAGGTGTGAAGGTATACAACGGCATCCAGCAGATCATCAGCCGCGAGGTGGATCCCTTTGATACCTGTGTGATGAGCGTCACCACCCTGCATGCGGGCGGCACCGTGTCCACCAATGCGGACAAATGCGTGCTGGAGGGTTCACTGCGCTGCCTGAAGGACAAGACCATGGATTGGGCCCGTGAGCGGCTGACCAGGCTTGTCAGGCTGACCGCTGAGGAATGCGGCGTCACCTGGAAGGTCTCCTGGTCCGGACAGCCTCTGCCCGGCGCGCACAATGACCCTGCGCTGTACGAGGCCTTCATCGCCTCCGCGCGCAAGGTCGTAGGCTGCGAGAGGGTCATCCTCCTGCCCGTCAGCCCCGGCGCGGAGGATTTTGCCTATTACGAGAAGGAAAAGCCCGGCCTGCTCTTTGGCCTGGGGATGCGCAACGAGGAGAAAAACGCCTGCTATCCCGCGCACACCAAAGACTGGGACATTGACGAGGACGCGCTGCAGACGGGAGTCGCAGTCTTCGTGCAGTTTGTGCTGGACAACATGGGCGGCATTGAAGGCATGGCGGTGCCGGCGAAGGAGGGCAAAGCGTGAAGCCTTTCTGTTGCCGGCTGGATGATAGTTTTGCCGGTGAAATAGAAGCTCGCATTTATTTGCATGCGGACCACATTACATAGGAGGAATGCATATGAGGATTTTTCCCCAACCCCAGAGGATGGAAGTATTCCCGGGTGAATACCTGTTATCCTCAGCCCTTGGCGGCCTTGAACTGACGGAATTCTTCCGCCGCCTCAAGAACGGCACGGATGGCGTCCGCCTGATCCAAGCCCCCCTGCTGGCCCGCGAGGAATACCGTCTTACTGTTGCGGAAGACGGCGTGGAGATCGCCTTTTCCTGCGACGAGGGTCTTTTCCGCGCGGCGACCACCCTGCGCCAGATGCTTCGTCAGGACAGGGGCCGTCTGCCCTGCCTGCGCATTCAGGACAAGCCCTCTATATCCCGCCGCGGCTATATGATCGACATCAGCCGCGGGAAAATGCCCTTTGTGAAGACGATCAAAATGATGATCGACTTCCTCGCGGAACTGAAATACAACGAGTTCCAGCTGTACATGGAGGGCGACTGCTTCAAATACGCAGCCTATCCTGAGGAGACGGCCGGTTTTGATTGCCTCACGCCTGAAGACATCCTTGAATTGGACCGGTACTGCCGGGAGCGCTTTATAGATCTGGTGCCCAACCAGAATTCCTTCGGTCACATGCACACCTGGCTGCGAAAGCCCAAGTTCCGCCACCTGGGCCTGTTCGAAGGGGAGGACGAGCTACCCTCCACCCTGAACCCCCTTTTGGAGGAGAGCTTCGAATTTGTCTGCAACCTGTACAAGTCCCTGCTGCCCTACTTTTCCTCCGGATATGTCAACATCGGCCTGGACGAAGCCTACGACCTGGACCGCTGCCAGACAAAGGAAGTCTGCCGTGAAAAGGGCAAGGACGTGCTGTTCATGGAGTGGCTGAACAAGCTGAACAGCCACATCCGCGACACCTACGGGAAGAAGGTCATGTTCTGGGCGGACATGATCTATAACTATCCGCAAAGCTACCACATGATGCCCAAGGACGCCATTGCTTTGGAATGGGGATATGAGCTGATCCAGTCCCAGCGGATGACTGCCCATTGCATCGCCTACCGGGACGCGGGCGTGCGCTATTACGTCTGTCCCTCGGTGAATACCCACGGCAGCCTGACCAGCCGCATGGACGTGACTACCTTCAACCTGCGCACCTGCGCGGAGCTGGCGGTGGAATACGGGGCGGAGGGCTACCTTGTCACCGACTGGGGCGATGGCGGGCATTACCAGCAGTGGTGCTGGAGCATGCAGCCCATTGCCCTGGGTGGTCAGTACGGCTGGAATGTCGGCAAGCAGCAGGACGGCGAAAGCTTCAAGGCGGAATTCATCCGCGCGGCGGAGGATTTCACGGATGAGATGTTTTTCGGAGGCGCAAAGGTCTCCCGTTTGATGTACCGCATGGCGAATTACTATCTTTTGGAGCCTGAACGGGTCCATGTGTGCACGATGTGCGCCAAGCAGCTGATACTTCCCATGTCCGTAACAAGGTACGCCCACCTCTTTGACATGAGGGACAGCGGCGACGACTTCTACTTTGACAATGTGACAGCCTATGTTCGCAAGGTCATGGCGGATATTGAGAAGCTCGACTTTGACGACCGGCTCAAGCGGGAAATCCGCCTTACGGCATGGCTGATCGAGCTGGGCAGCGAAGTGTGCAAGGTGAAACTGCATCCTAAGGAATCCCTGGATCAGGTGGACGGGCTGGTCAGGCTGATCGACCGCATCCTTCCCGAATACACCGAAATCTGGCATTACCGCAACTTTGAAACGGGGATTGCCCGCTTCCTCGATCATCTGCTTGCCCGCCGCGCCGAGCTGTTGGCGCTCAGGGAACAGTCATCATCCTAAAACTCATGTCGCATGGAGCGACACAAATAGGGGATAAACGCATTTTCACGCCAAGCATCGGACAAGAACGGAGGAGCGGAATGTGAACGTCATCAGCAATCTCCTGCGGCCGATCAGCCTGCCGCGGATGGTTCGCATGCGTCAACGCTTTGCGGGCGACCACATCCAAAATGTATACGGCGAGACGCGAAGGAGCATTGAGCGTTTCGCGCAGGCGGTCCGGCCGGGCATGCGCGTTGCCATTGCCGGGGGCAGCCGGGGCATCGCCAATATACCGGATATCCTGCGGGCGGTGGCAGATTTGGTGAAGGAAGGCGGCGGAGATCCCTTCATATTCCCTGCCATGGGCAGCCATGGAGGGGCGACTGCCGATGGTCAGCGCGATGTCCTCACATCCTTAGGGATCACCGAGGCGGCTTGCGGCTGTCCGATCATCAGCAGCATGGATACCGTACAGATCGCAGTCTCACCGGAGAACACGCCCGTTTACATCGATCAGGCAGCCGCCAGGGCCGATGCGATCGTGCTGGTGAACCGTATCAAGCCGCATCCCATGTTTATGGCGGATTATGAAAGCGGCCTGATGAAGATGGCTTCCATCGGCCTTGCCAAGCAGCGGGGCGCAGAGTTCTTCCACCAGGCAGGCATTGAGCGCTTTCACA
Organism: Bacillota bacterium; assembly: GCA_029548395.1. Taxonomy (GTDB): domain Bacteria; phylum Bacillota; class Clostridia; order Christensenellales; family Aristaeellaceae; genus UBA6115. Next base: position 11,316 of record JAKPNM010000136.1, on the reverse strand, counting down.
GACTCATCCCCCTGCATGGCAGCATCGTGCTGGAAAAATGCAAGGTGCTGTTCGGCCTGGGGATCATCGAGAACGCATACGATCAGACATGCGGGATCGCTGCGCTTGCGCCCGAAGAGATCGCTGCCCGGGAGCCGGGTTTGCTGCTGGAGGCAAAAGCGCGCATGCCGCGCATCCTGCCGGGAAAAGCGGATGTGCTGGTGGTGGACAAAATGGGCAAGGATATCAGCGGCGACGGCATGGACCCGCACATTACCGGACGCTTTTCCCGGTCCTACACAGGCAAGCCCAATTTCTCCGCCAAGCGCCTTGTTGTGCTGGATTTGACTGACGCGACAAAGGGAAACTTCATTGGCATTGATGCCGCCGACGTGACCACCCGGCGGGTCATCGACAAGGCGGACATTCAGCAGACCTATCCGAACTCGCTGACCTCCTGCTGCAGTCAGCACATGCCCATGCACATGCGCAATGACCGCGAGGCGATCCAGTGCGCAATCAAGATTGCCCCCGGTATCGACCGGGACAGGGCAACGATCATCCGCATCGCGGACACGCTTCATCTTTCGGAAATCCGCGTTTCAGAGAATATGATGGAAGCCATGCAAGGTGTTGCCGGCCTGGAACGCATCGGCGAGCCGGAGGACTGGGCCTTTGATGCGCAGGGGAATTTATGGTAGGGTTCCCCTTCAAGGCGGAGGAATCTTGAAGGGAAACCCTGCAGTTCAGGAAAGTTTACAGCATGCTGATTTCGCCGGCATATACCCTGCCGAACTCCGCATCGACCGTCACGATTTCTCCGTTTTTGATCAGTTTTGCAGCGTCTTTTGCGCCCACAATGACAGGAATGCCCAGGTTCAATCCGACCATTGTGGCTTCTGATGTGATTTCGTCCGATTCAATAATGATCGCAGAAGCCTTTACCACCATTTTCATCATATCTTTATGAGTGGCTGAAGCTACGAGCACATTGCCTTTCTGGAACATTTGAGGTGACGTTGCGGCGTCCACGATCTGTGCTTTGCCGGAAACTTTGCTGTTCCCCACGCCGATGCCCTGAACTATGATTTTCATGGCGATGTGAACTCTTATCAAGTTTGTGTTGCCGGCTTTTCCTACAGGAACCCCCGCTGTGATGACGACCAGGTCGCCCTCATTGATATGTCCATGCAATATTGCTTCGTCTACAGCGCTTCGCAGCAATTCTTCGGTATCGTTTACTTGAGGAGCTTTTATCGGTATGACGCCCCATAGAATATTCATCTGCGTATAAGCCCTTTCGTCGCTGGTTGACGCGATGATACGAGCTTTTGGTCTGTGGGACGATACCATGCGCGCAGTATACCCGCGCGCTGTTGCTGTAATGATCGCCTTTGCTTTCAGATCTGATGCCGTGATACAGGTAGCGTGCGAGATTGCATTGGTGATCGTTATTTGTTTTTCATGCGTCTTGCTTTGAAAGTTTGCATCGAAATCTATCGTGCTTTCTGTAGCATGTGCGATTCTGTTCATCGTTTCTACCGATTGCACAGGATATTTCCCCGCGGCTGTTTCTCCTGAAAGCATGATCGCATCCGTGCCGTCCAATATCGCGTTTGCAACGTCTGTGACTTCCGCTCTTGTAGGTCTGGGGTTTCTGATCATGGAGTCCAGCATCTGTGTGGCTGTGATGACAGGCTTGGAAGTTTTGTTGCAAATATTGATAAGCTCTTTTTGCAGCATGGGCATCTTTTCCGTAGGCACTTCCACACCGAGGTCTCCCCTGGCGATCATGATGCCGTCGGAAACTTCAAGGATTTCCGTAATATTATCGATGCCTTCTTGATTTTCTATTTTTGCGATGATTTTTATCTGTTTGCCGCCGTTCTTTTCAAGTATTTTTTTAATTTCCATCACGTCACTGGCTTTTCTCACAAAGGATGCAGCGATATAGTCTATGTCGTTTTCTATGCCGAATATGATATCGCTTTCGTCCTTGGCTGTAACAGCGGGCAATTTTGTCCTTACCCCGGGCACATTCACGCCTTTCCTGTTGTTGATATAACCTGAATTGATCACTTCACAAATGATATCTTTTTCGGTAAGTTTTTTGACTGACAGCTCGATCAGGCCGTCATCGATCAATATTCTGTCTCCGACAGAGATATCCTTTGCAAGTCTCTTGTAAGTTACGGTGCATCTTTCCTTGGTCCCTACAACATCATCCATGGTGATCGTAAAGGTTTGCCCCACCTCAAGCATGATGTCTTTTTTTTCAAAATCACCTGTTCTGATTTCCGGACCTCTTAGATCCAAAAGGATGGCTATAGGCGCGTCTTTTTGCCTTCTCACTTCTTTGATCGTATCGATTCTTTTCCTGTGTTCTTCATGTGTTCCATGCGAGAAGTTGAGCCTGCATACGTCCATGCCTTCGTCTATCATTTTGCCGAGCGTTTCCCTGTCCTCGGATGCGGGACCTATCGTACAAATGATTTTTGTTCTTATAAACTCGTTGATCATTTCATTCCCTCCTAATTCATCACTACAATTTTTATGCGGTTTCTATTTTTCTAACTATTGATAAGAATAGATGCTTATTCTGTTTTCGTCAACAAGAGAAGATCATGAGTTTGTATGTTTATCGCATTTTTTTGCTTCTCTGATACAAGGGTTCATTTTTGAGAGCAGCATTGAGCGCTGTTTCCAGCCTTGGGATGAATTGTTGCTATATTGCTTTTATCATGGATTTTATAACCTGCCCGTGGAAGGAGGCGCCGCCTTCCTTGCCCGCAGACGTTTTGTCCCGTATACTTATAAAAACAAGCGCCGGGAGTGATGATGAAAAGAACTGACATCCTGTATAACGTGAACAACAACTGCTGCGGGCGGCACAATGAAGCGGCCGTCCCTGTCCATCGCGGGGCGCCGCGCTGATGCCGCCGCTGACGGTCTTGATCAAGCCAGCGTCCGGCCGCTGCAACATGCGCTGCCGGTACTGCTTTTATGTGGATGAAATGCAAAACCGCGATGCCGGTGTGCGCCCTGACATGACGGCGGCGGACGCCGACGCCCTGGTGCGGCGCGCGTTTGTGTATGCTGAGGGCTTTGTCAGTTTCGTGTTCCAGGGGGGTGAGCCCACGCTGGCCGGGCTTCCCTATTTTGAGGCCTTTGCGCAGTCCGTCCGGCGCCACAACACCCGGGGGCTGGAGGTGCGCTGCGCGCTGCAAACCAATGGCTATGACCTGAGCGATGAGCTGATTGCGTTTTTCAAGCGGCACAATTTTTTGCTGGGCGTGTCCATGGATGGCGACCAGAGGCTGCACGACGCGCTGCGCTCCGACGCGCACGGGCAGGGCACGCATGCGCGCGTTCAAAATACCATGAAGCGGCTGCAAAAGGCCGGTGTGGATGTCAATATCCTGTGCGTGGTGTCCCGGCCCGTGGCCGGGCAGCCCGACCGCGTATGGGATGCCCTGGCGCCCTATAAATATCTGCAGTTTATCGCGTGCCTGGACGGCCTGAACGGCGAAACCGGCCCCTGGTCGGTGAGCAGCGAGGCGTTTTTGACATTCCTGCGCGGCACCTTCCGGCGCTATGTGCAGGCCATTGACCGCGGGCAGTATGTATCGGTGCGCTGGTACGACAACTGGGTGCGCATGCTGCGCGGTTTCGCGCCGGATACCTGCTCCATGCAGGGTCATTGTGTTTGCGGCTTTACAGTGGAGAGCGACCTGAGCGCCTACCCCTGCGACTTTTATGCGCTGGATGAGTGGAAGCTGGGCAGCCTGAAAACCGAATCCTTTGCGCGCCTGGTCAAAAGCGAAATCGCCCGGCGGTTCATACAGGACAGCCTGCCGGTGCCTGATGCCTGCCGGGCGTGTGAATGGTATGCGCTGTGCCGCAACGGCTGCCGCCGTGAGCGCGCGCAGGGCCTGCACCGCTTTTGCCAGGCATACCAAATGTTTTTTCCCGAAGCGATGCCGGATTTACAGCGCATCGCGCGCATGACTAAAATAACTTGATATCAGCCGGGCTATGGGCGCTTATCCTCTGCGCCACGTCGCCGTTACTATGGGCAGGCCGGTGCTGTAATCCTTCTGCCGGTACTCGCCAGGGTCATTTTCGCGATGGCGGATGTAGTCGTCCACGTTCCAGCTGGGCTTTTTGTCCGGCCGCCACGGCCGCGCTTGCCATTGGTAGCCCCGGAAGGGATCGCGCGTTTCGTTCATCCAGTCCAGGATGCTGTCGTGCAGCTGGTTGCGGATGTCCGCGCAGGCGGGGTCGTTGATGCGGTTGTGCATGCAATGCGGGTCATCCTCTATATTATACAGTTCATCGGTATCCACCAGGTGCAGCGCCAGCCGCCAGGTATCAGTCACGACCGCGCGCATAGGCTGGAAGCCGCCAAAGCCGTCATGGTTGATTTCATAGCGCGCAAATTCCACAAAGGCCGGGCGTCCGGTCGGCAACGTGACATCCCTGGCTTGCGCCAGCAGGCTGCGCCCCTCCAGCATGACCGGCCGCGCCAGCTTGAACCAGTCCAGCACCGTGGCGGGCAGGTCGATGTGCGAGACCGTGTGCGGGTATACCGTGCCCGCCGTAATGCCCGGGCCTTCCATCATCAGCGGCACGCGCGCGATTTCGTCATAGATGCAGGGCCCCTTGGCATACAGCCGGTGCGCGTCCATGGCGTCGCCGTGGTCGGAGGTGAACAGCTTGAGCGCATCGGGCGCCTGCGTGCGCGCGGCGGTCATCACACGGCCGATCAGGTCATCGGCGTAGCTGTTGCAGCCCAGCAGCCGCACGAATTTGATGGGCCGCTGCATGGCCTCTTCGCCCATGTTGCGTTCGCCCCACAGCTTTTGCAGCAGCGGCTTGCCTTTCAGGGTATCAAAATGCGCGGCGTTCTTGGGCAGCTCCACATCCCGATACATGGAGGCATACGGCTCCGGGCACAGGCCGGGGTCGTGCGGCTCGTCATAGGACACAACCAGGAAAAAATCCTTGTCGCGGTGCGCTTCTATAAACTTCAGCGCCCGCTGCGTGACGCGGTAGCCGAAGGTAAACTCCTCGGCAATGGGCGTTATTAGGGGGTCGGCCGTGCGGGACAGCAGCTTGTCCGCATCGCTCAGCTCGTCCAGGTAGTTTTTCATGTCATACCAATAGTCCGGGTCCCAGCCATCGGGGCAGATGCCGTTGCCGAAATAATCCCCGCCGTCCAGATGCCACTTGCCAATGTACCCGCAGGCCACGCCGTCCGCAGACAGCCGCTGGCCCAGCGTCTTGACATCCGCGCCCAGCGGCATGCTGTTGCCCCAGCTGCCATTGCTGTGCGGGTACAGGCCGGTAAACAGCGCCGAGCGCGCCGGCCCGCACACAGGCTGGCAGGTATACGCCCGCTCAAACCGCACGCCGTGGCGGGCGATGTCATCCATGTGGGGTGTGTTCATCTGCGGGAAGCCATAGCATCCCACCATGTTGTAACCCGTGGTATCGGTCATGATCCAAATCATCTGGCGCGGCATACGCACACCTGCCTTTGCTTGTTGATTTACTCAGGATGATAGGGAAGCCGGGCCGGGGTGTCAAGGGATGCATACAAAAGATGGCACTTACAGGATTGCACGGGGCATAAGCGCAACACACGATGGGAGGTTCGCTCATGTGCATTTGACATGCTTTTTCTGGTATACTGTGTACAGCATATCGACAGGAGCGAGCAGTATGACCGCATCATTTCCTTTTGGATCGGTCGCAATGGCAGCCTGGAGCACGCAATTGGTCTGTTGCATGAGGATGTGAAAAGCTACCTGTCTGAAGAGCAGGACGTGTGGAAGGAGTGCGGCTGGAACTCCATCATTTACCTGGCGGCCATGAGTGCGATCGCCCCTGCTCTTTATTGCCCTCAAAATCAGGATTTTATGTACGGTCAATGGTATACTTGAATTGACATTCATGAAGCTGAATGCCAGTGGCGGCACGACCGACAGGATCGATTCGAACGCTTCCGTGACAAGCCGTCTGACGGATCTTACGGCAGATGAAAGCGGAAGATACAGCAGGAAGCCGCCCATTTCGGGCAACTCCCGGAACAGAAGGAGGAGAAATCCACATTGATCAATATTGCAGAAATCAAGGAACAGATTTGCGATGTTTGCCACAAGATGTGGCAGCTGGGCTGGGTTGCGGCAAACGACGGCAATGTCTCCGCTTTGCTGGATGACGACACCATTCTGGCCACTCCCACCGGGATGAGCAAATCCTTCATCACTCCCGAAAAGCTGGTTCGCGTTGACCGCAAGGGCAGGGTCATTGAAGCGGCTTCCGGCTTGCGCGTTTCCAGCGAGATCAAGATGCATCTGCGCTGTTACGACAAGCGCCCGGATGTGAGGAGCGTCATTCACGCGCATCCCCCGGGAGCCACTGGATTCGCCTGCGCACACAAGCCGATGGACATGTACAACATGATTGAGGACGTAGCTGCCATTGGTTCCGTGCCGCTGACCCCCTATGGCACTCCCTCCACATCTGAAGTCCCCGACGCCATCGAACCTTATCTGGACGAGCATGACGTGATGCTGCTGGAAAACCACGGCGCCTTGGCTGTTGGCAGTGATGTGATCACCGCGTTTTACCGTATGGAAAGCCTGGAACTGTGGGCGAAGATCACGATCAATGCCGTCATCCTGGGCGGCAGCGTTGATATCAGCCGTCCCAATATCCAGAAACTCATCGATCTGAGAAGCTTCTACCGCATCACCGGACGCCACCCCGGCTATAAGGTGTTCAATCCCGAGGATCCCCTCCTTCATAAAAAGGAGGAGTAATCATGCGCACCGTATTGGCATTTGACTTCGGCGCATCCGCCGGCAGGGCGATTCTTGGCCGGTTTGACGGCGAGAAGATCACCTGCGAGGAACTGCGCCGTTTTGACAATGTGCCGATTCGCGAGAATGGTCATCTTGCATGGGATTTCTTCACGCTGCTTAAAGAAGTGGGAAAAGTCATTGAAAAGTGCGGCAAGGTGGATTCTCTGGCTTTCGACACCTGGGGTGTGGATTACGGATTGCTTGCAGAAAATGGCTGTTTGATGAGCCTGCCCGTCAACTACCGGGATCCCAGAACCAAGGGCGTGCCGGAGAAGGCGTTCAGGCGGATTTCTCCTGAAAAATTGTATATGGCAACCGGCAATCAGATTATGCCCATCAATACCCTGTTCCAGCTGATGGCTGAAAGCGGAAAGTCTTTGAAATCCAAGACCATGCTGTTTATGCCGGATCTGTTTGCCTGGGCGCTGTGCGGAAGCCGTACGGTGGACAAGACCATTGCGTCCACTTCTCAGATGGTCAATCCTCTCACCGGCAACTGGGATCACGGCATTACCGCCCTCACGCCTTTTCCCGCCGCCTTTTTCCCTGAAATCGTGGACTGCGCAACCGTATGCGGCGAGCATAAGGGAATCCCTGTGGTGAAGGCTGCCGGGCATGATACGCAGTGCGCTGTTGCCGCCATGCCATGGGATGGCATCGGAGAAGCCGCCTTCCTGTCCTGCGGCACCTGGTCTTTGATTGGCTGTGAGCTGGAGAAGCCTATCCTTACCCGCAGGAGCATGGAGGATGAACTGTCCAATGAAATAGGCGCAAACAATCAGATCAATTACCTGAAAAACATCAGCGGTTTGTGGCTGATCCAGGAAATCCGCAGAAATTTCCGTGAAGAAGGCAGGGAGTATTCCTACAACGACATGGAACAGTTGGCTCGCACAGAGCCTTCATTCGTCTGCTTTATTGATCCTGATGCGTCTGAATTCGCCCAGCCCGGCGGTATGCCTGAGAAGATACGCGCTTACTGCGAAAGAACCGGCCAGGAAGTTCCTCAGACCGATGGCGCCCTGATACGTTGCATTTACGAAAGCCTTTCAATGAAGTACCGTAACGCCATCGCGCAGATTCATGAGAACACCGGCAAAGAGTTTGAGCTTCTTCATCTGCTGGGTGGCGGCGCGAAGGATACCTTTCTGTGCCAGACGAGCGCGGATGCCCTGGGTTTTCCTGTGGTTGCAGGGCCTGCGGAAGCAACGGCTCTGGGCAACATCATGCTTCAGCTGATAGCGCTGGGCGCGATCAAGGATGTGGCTGAAGGACGAAAACTGATCCGCAGGACGGAAAAAGTTACTGCCTATTATCCCCGGAAGGCCGAGTCGCTGGATGAGAAATATCGTATCTTCTGCGAAGTCATTGGCAAATCAACATAAAATATTCGGACTTTGAAAGAAGGAAGGCGTTTCCATCACCTTATCCGTGCCCCCTGTTGAGGCTCAGGATCGTGATCAGCTTAACCGGATTCCGGAGGACGTTAAGGATAAGCTGCTGCGCTTTAGCCGCGCTGCTGTTGCCGTGACGACCATGCGTGGCAAATCCTACCTCCAGATCGGTTTCCGGTGTATGGGCATTGCCGGTTCCATCATGGATCAGGATATGCTGGAAAGCTATTTCGGTATGCGTGTGGCATCCGTTGACGAGGTCGAGATCCTGCGTCATATGGAAGAGGGCATCTATCACGAGGAAGACCATCAAGGCTGAAATGCCCTGCACGGTGATTCGTATGAATTTGATCAGAGGGTTGGGACCCGTGCTGCAGATTGCTGAGGGATGGACCGTTCACCTGCAGGACGAGGTATCCGACGCGTTGATGGAACGCACGAACCCATCTGGCCCTGCACTTGGTTTGTTCCCCGCTGCGACGGGAAGGAAGGCTCTCCGTTCAAGACCGCTTATCAGTATGAGTCTCTTCTGCGGATCTTCAGCAGTTTTTTGATTAAATATGTACTAAACGGGGGAAACCCCGCCGGTTTTGCAAAACAGGAACGATTTTCGACAAGTTGCGCAGAGAACGTTCCATCAAGCTCATGTTAATGGTAGATTTACCATAGATACATGCAAGGAGGGGAAATGTCTGTGCAAGCGGAAGTCATATAAACCTCCGCTGTGGCGCACATATCTCATGTATATCGATTTTGCCCTTGGGGCCATCATTGTGATGTGGGGGCATTTGTGTTGAGGCATGCGGCAAAGAAGACTCGCAAACACAGGAAAGGAAGGATCTCATGGGACATACCACAGCAAGGAACAGTGTATTTGATAAATTGCCCAGTCTGATTAAAAAATCCAACGTCACGCTGATTCCGGAGGGCGTGATTGGCTATCTGCTGGGGCCTACCCTGGCGATGGTTGCCAACTCCGTGCTGGCCAATTACTTCAACAAGTACATGACGGACGTGCTGAACATCAACTCCTGGGCAAGCGAATTTCTCAAATGGCTGCCGGTGGTGTCCGTAATTTTCGTGGTGCTGGGCAACATCATCGTGGGGCGGCTGATGGACAGGAGCTCCTCCCGCGCGGGCAAGGCAAGGCCTCTGCTGCTCATTTCCGTGCCAATCTCTTTTCTGGCGCTGCTGATCCTGTTTGTCATCTCACCCCTGGCTACGGATACCATCAATGTTTCCGGCCAGTCCTTGGCCCTGGTGTGCATCGCCATCGGCTACAACCTGTGGTTTGCCATCGCCTATCCCATGTACTACACGCCCCACGCCGCCCTGGTGAACTTATCCACCCGCAACAGCAAGGACCGCTCCCTGCTGGCCACGCTCAGCAACGCTGCGATCCTTGCCGCCATGGGTTTGTCCACCATGATCATGCCATTCTTCCTGTCGCTTTTGTTCGTGTATGACATGAGCGGCAAAGGGACGCCCGTTTTGAGCGAAACGGGCGCGGTGCAATATTATGTGGACGCCAACGGCTCAGCGATTTATGATGCTGCGGCTTCCTATAACCACTGGAAGGTGTTCGTGATCGTGCTGATAGCGGTCACGGTGCTGGGCGCGCTGCTGGAATTCATGTTCACTCGGGAGCGCGTCACGGAAGAAAGCATGGCTCAGGGCAGTGAAGCCTCTGTGAAGAAGGCCCTGCCCATCGGCCGGCAGGCAAAAATCTGCTTTTCCGACAAGTTTTGGATCATCATGATGGCGTTCTTTTTTTGCTACCAGCTGGGCGGCATGATCAAGAACGTGAGCCAACTGTACTTCTGCCAGGCCATGTTCACCGACGCCAACGGCAACTACACCATTGCCAATGGCGGAAACATTTCCGGTCTCCTGGCGATTATCGGCGCCATTCCCACAGCGCTGGGCATGGTGATCGCCCTGCCGCTGTCCAATAAGATCGGCAAGGGCAAAGCCATCCTGGGTGGCGCGTGTCTGGCTGTGGCGGGCGGCCTGCTGGGTCTGATCGCTCCCGCCAATCAAATGATTGTGTTTGCGTCCTTCGTGATCAAAGCCTTGGGTTCTACCCCCGCCATGTACCTGTCGATGGCTTTGATGGCGGATGTGCTGGACCACCAGGAGGCCATTCACGGCGACCGTACCGACGGCCTGTCCATGACCGTCTACGGCGCAATCATGGCGGGCATGACGGGCGTCGCCACCGGCATCCTGAACATTGTGCTGTCCAACATGGGCTATTCCTCCACCAACATTTCTTCCGAGGCCATCCGCGCCGCCATGCCATGGATCTTCATCGGCGGCGAAACACTGTGCTATGCCGTCATTTTCTTTGCCTTTCTGCTGATGAACGTAGAAAAGTTCAGCAAGTTTGACCATGAGGCCATTGTGGCCGACCAGAAGGCTGCCGCTGCGGCTGAGGGGCGGCAGTACATCCCTGCTGAAGAAAAGATTCGCCTGGAGGAAGGCGAGGAAGCCTATCAGGCGGAAATAAAACGGCAAGCCGAAGCCAGGGCTGCCGAGGAAAAACGCCTGTCCGATCCTGCCGAGGCGGAAAAGGATCAGGCTATCCGTCAGGAATTTAACGCCCTGCGAAATGCTCACGGGCGCAAACCATTGTGATCCAGGCGGCTGCCTCCGTACTCTTGCAGGCATACCACCGGCACCAAGCTGGAGCTGGACCAGGGAGCGGCCCCGTCTGTCATCGCCAAAGTGCTCCGCCAGAAAACGCACAAGGTGCAGCAGCGCTACAAACACCCGGACCTCAAAGACGCGAAAGAGGCCCTGGACGCGTTGAAGCCTGGTTGATTTTGTAGGCAGCAGCGTAGGCAGTAGATTAATATTTTTTGATACTTGCCGATATTTTTCAAAGTGTAAAGACAAAAATAAAAGCCTGAGAAGTGTTGATTTCTCGGGCTTTTGGCGGAGAAGCCGGGATTTGAACCCGGGCTACGCTTTCACGTACTACTCCCTTAGCAGGGGAGCCCCTTCGGCCGCTTGGGTACTTCTCCAGGCCGGGCTTTGCGAGGATGGCGGAGAGAGAGGGATTCGAACCCCCG
>JAKPNM010000091.1 GCA_029548395.1 Bacillota bacterium | reverse complement strand
TCGCCATGGCCCATCTCGGCGATGGTCTTTAAGAGATCAGGAGAGAGCAGCGGGGAGATACCTTTCAGCATGGGTGTTTCCTTCTTTCATGATAATACTGATGTAAAATGCCGCCGGCAGCAGTTCACAGTGTTTCGGGGTCAATAATGCCCGCGATCGTCAGATCGCTTGGGGGCGGATCCTTCAGATCCAGCATCAAGGCAGCCTCCTTGCGGCCGATCATGTACACCATGTCGCCCCGGCCGGCCTGGCGCGTCGCGTCCGCAGCGATCACAAGCCCCTTTTCCTGCCCGTTGACGATCTGGCGTACCACCATCAGCTTGAGTCCATCCAGACTGCCGGTCTTCACTGTACACACCACCGTGCCCTCTACCCTGCCGATATTCAAGGCTGCCTCCTAATGGATAAAAGTTGTTTTTCCGCGATAGGTGTATTGATCCACCACACCGCAGATGGTCACGGAGCCAATGAGTTTTTTGTCACCCATGATCATCTGGGCCGAGCCGCCGTCATTGTTGATGAGCACCGTGTCCCCCGTGCCGGCGTTGGCGGCATCCAGGGCCACCACCTCCTCGCCCGCAAATTCGCCCTGCAAATCAATGGGGCGAACTTTCAGGAGCTTGAAACCGCGGTAATCCTCAAACTTTGTGGTGGACACCACTGTGCCTGTTACCCTTCCGATCTTCATGTGAACCTCATTTCGCCCAGGCGCCCTTGTCATACACTCGTTGGCCGCCAATATCCACATAGTCCACAATGCCTATGATGGCGCTGTCAACAGGCTTTGATGTGGTGAGATCCGTCTGGCGGGAGGAACTGCCGCCCGCCCACATGATGATCTCCCCTTCCCCCGCCCCTACAGTATCCACAGTGATAAAGGGAGATCCCTTTTCCTGCATGCTGTCCATATCGATAGGCACAGCCACCAGAAGCTTGAGGCCGACCAGGCGGTCGGACTTCCGGGTGCTGACGACGCTGCCGATCACTCGTGCCAGTTGCATGAAAAAACCTCCTCCGCCTTGTCATAAACACGGCCGCCATACATGTCGATGCTGTCAATAATACCATAAATGCTGTAATCCGAGGCAATTTCACTGGTCGTATCCGTCTGGCGGGAGGAACTGCCGTACGCGCAGAAAACTATGTCCCCCACACCCGCGCCCACATCATCGACACAGACCACATAATCATCAAGCAATTGCTGCGTGCGCAGCTCAATGGGCTGCACGATCAGCAGCTTGCAGCCGCGCAGCGTATCCACCTTGTTGGTGCTGACCACCATGCCCATCACACGTCCCGCAAGCATATCAGCGCTCCCTCGGAGACAGGCTATGGGTGCTGGCGCGCTGGATCAGATTGCCTGCGATCCGGACATGTACAGTGGGCCAATCGGGATGCAGCACCCGCCTCTGAAGCATCTCAACAGCCAGTGTCCCCAACGTGGAACGGGAGATGCGCACCGTGCTGAGCGCAGGCGTTGTCACCGCGCTGTAAGGGATGTCATCCACCCCGATGATGGACAGGTCGCGCGGTATGTTGTACCCCGCTTCCTGAATGGCTTTGGCCGCGCCGATGGCGATGGAATCATTGTCCGCCACCACCGCGCCTTGCGGCTTGAACTGGCCGGACTCGATCAGCTTTTTCATATCCCGGTAGGCACCGTTGAGGGTTGTGGCCAGCTGTGTGGGTTCGGGCACCGGCAGGCCAAGTTCGTTCATGATCAGCAGGTAGCCCGCGTATCGCTCATCGAGGTTGTTGATCTGACGGCTGCTTTTGAAGTAGCCGATCTGCCGGTGCCCCAGCTCATGCAGGTGCAGCACCGCGGTACGAACGATATCTTCGTTGTCCATCACCACGCTGTCCCACTTCTCAAACCGCATGCTGTTGTCAAGCACCACCAAGGGCACCCGCAGCCGGTCCAGCACCCAGTAATCCTCCCTGGACAGCTCGGTGCCCACCATGATGACACCATCAGGCGGGTTCTGCTGGATATCAGCGACACAGGCATCCGCATGCTGCGCGTCGCAGTTGCGCGTATTGAGCTGAAAGTCAAGCCTCCGGCATTCAAGCTCTATCTGGTCGATGATGGACGCAATAAAACCCTGGTTTTCCTCCAGTGCCATGCCATGCGCGCGGTACTTGATGATGACCAGGCGAAAACGGCTCTGCTGGCGGCGGACAGGGCCGGGTCTGTACCCGCGGCTGTCCAGCACCTCCTGGACCCGGTGCCTGGTCTGTTCGCTGACACCTTTTTTGTTGTTGAGTACAAGGGAAACCGTGGCCGGGGATACCCCTGCCTGGCTGGCAATCTCACGCACTGTGATTCGCATCATCTTTAACCGACCACCACTTGATCAGCCCACGCGCGCACCAGCATCGCGGCCACAGCAGCGCCCGGATCCGGATAGGCGCGTGAAGCGTCGCCCCGGATAGCCATGCGGCCATGTTTAGCCAGCATGCCAAGCGTGCCTTCATATCCCTGCCGCGCGGCCAGTGCGGCTTCCTCTACCAGAGGAATAGCGTCCTGTTCGATGCGCAGACCTTCTTCGATAACGTCAAGCGCCGGCTTCAAACCATCCAGAAAGGTCTTGTCTCCGGGCTCTGCCTTGCCGAGCGCTCGAACGCCTTCGTAGAAGCTTTGGAAAAAGTCAGCCTGACCGCGAATGTCCAGTGTCTCCCGGCCGCGCAATGCCTTGCCCGCGCTGATCAAGCCTGAAGCCATCAGGGTGCCCATGGTGGAGGGAACAGCTGAACCCATCGCCTTGCCCGCCAAATACGAAAGCTTGCCGATGTCCCGTTCATCGCCAGTATTAGCTGCCTGCGCGGCTGCGGCAAAGCCGGCGCTCATGGTAAGCCCCAGATCGCTGTCTCCGCACAATCCGTCCAGCCGGATCAGCTCCTCTTTGTTGTCCTCCATCACCTGTGCCCACCGGGACAGCAGGGCGGCAAAGCCTATCGCGTCCATCACATGCTCCTATTTCTGATTCTGCTTGAAGAAAGGGGTATCCGCCGCGGCATCCAAATATTCCTTCAGCTCGTCATCCACCTTCAGCAAGGAGATGGATGCTCCGGCCATTTCCATGGAGGTGGCATACTCGCCCACATAGCTGCGGTACAGGTTGATTCCCTTCTCTTTGAGGATCCGGGCCAGGCGCCTGTGCATCACATACAGCTCCTCCAGCGGTGTGCCGCCCAGGCCGTTGACCAGAACGGCCGCGTCGTCACCTTGCCGGAAAGGCAGGTCTTTCAGCACAGCCTCGGCCATCTCATCCACGATCGCGTCCGCGCTTAACAGCTTGCCGCGGCGCATGCCGGGTTCGCCATGGATCCCCATGCCGATTTCCATTTCATCGCCGGCAATCTCAAAGCTCGGCCGGCCCACCTTGGGCACGGTGCAGCTGCTCAGGGCAACGCCCAGCGTACGCACATTGGCGCAGGCTTTCTCGGCAACGCGCTTTACATCATCAAGCTGCAAGCCTGCGCGAGCCGCGGCGCCGGCGCACTTATATACGAAGAAGATTCCCGCGACGCCCCTGCGGCGGTTTGGTTCGCCCGGCAGGGCGGCAGGAGAGGCAACATCTTCCCCTGCCACAACGCTTTTTACACGGATATCGTACTCAAAGTCAGCCATCTGGGCTGCCATGTCGAAGTTGAATATATCTCCGTTATAGTTTCCATAGATATACAGCACACCGGCCCCCTGGTCGATCGCCCGGGTAACGGCCAGCATCTGTTCGGCGCCGGGTGATTGAAACACATCGCCGATCGCGCACCCGTCCAGCATCCCCTCGCCCACTTAGCCAAGAAACAGCGGAAGATGGCCGGAGCCGCCGCCCGTCGCGATGCCTACCTTGCCCGCGTGCCTGCGCGCGTTGACCAGGCAGTGCGGATCATCCCCGGCACAGGCAAGCTCCCCGGGATGGGCTTCATAGATCCCTTCGAGCATTTCGGTGATGAAACGCTCAGGACTGTTGATAATCTTTTTCATGGCCTTACCCGATGGTGGGCAGGATACCCTCGACGTCCTCATGCGGCCTGGGGATGACATGCACGCTCACCAGCTCGCCTACACGCTGGGCCGCGGCTCCGCCCGCGTCCACTGCCGCCTTAACGGCGCCAACATCGCCGCGAACCATCACGGTCACCAGACCGCCGCCTACCAGCACCTTGCCGATCAGGCGAACGTTGGCCGCCTTCACCATCGCGTCGGCCGCCTCAATGGAGCCGACCAAGCCCTTTGTTTCCACCATGCCCAATGCTTGCTTTTCCATGACCCTTTTCCTCGCTTTCTATATCCGGGTAGCGTTTGTTTTATGCTTTCGCGGCGGATTCGCCTGTCTCGGGCTGTCCGGGCAGGATGCTCTCCACATCGTTATGCGGCCTGGGAATCACATGCACGCTGACCAGTTCACCCACGCGCTTGTCCGCGGACGCGCCCGCG
>JAKPNM010000119.1 GCA_029548395.1 Bacillota bacterium | reverse complement strand
CCGAGGAGCTGGCCATCCCGGAGGAGCAGTTCTGGCAGCTGGAGGCAGCGCTGGAAAGCTGGGTGCGGGAGATCGCCCTGACCCCCTTCTCACAATACGCGCCTGCCCTGCGTGAAAACGGGAGTGATATAGCGGTACAGGCGCGCTGGGCAGGGGGCCTGCCGGCCGGCTATGATGAATACAGGGCGTCGGAGGAGGCCCAGGCGGGTGTTTTGTTCGCCGCGTCCAGCCCCGTGAAGGACTTCAGGCTGCTGGCGATTGCCCTAATGGATTCGGACAGTGACGGCAGACCTATCTTCCGGACAGAAGAGGTTTATTGCCAGGATGTCCTGACGCCGGAGCGGCCCCTGGTGGCCTACCTGGATTTCTTCGGCGATCTGCCCAGCAACGGCATCTCCTTTGTGGATGAGCAAGGCGACACAAGGTATTTTGCCGTGGCGATCAGCGGCAGGGACGGCTCCCTGCAGCTGGTCGAGTTCGGGCAGTAGGCCTGAAACGCCGGGAATTGCCCCTGCCTTTTCGGATAGTTTGACGGCACAGGCAAAAACTTTCCCCATCCTTCCGGGGAGGCAAGGGTCTTGCCAAAATTGAATCCTGTGATATATTGAAAATATAGAATCGAATCCTTTGATACGCGACTCCAGGGGAGGAAGTCCATATGCCCGGTCATCCAGCGCACTCCTTCCAGGAACCCGGCAAACAACAAGGCTTACTGGTGAAAAGCTTTTCTTCTTTCCGGCAGGAACTCCGGCCGGAACGGATAAAGTATATGCTGATCTTCTCCCTGGCGCCCATTTTCCCCGGCATGAAGAACAGCCTGATCGCGGACGCCTGCCCGCTGTTTGGGCTGGACAGCGTTTTTTTGATGGGCATCGCCTTCTCCCTGGGCATCGGGCTGCTGTTCGCTTTTGCCAGCATTGGCTCCCTGGCCCGGTATGCCCGGTGGGCGGCGGCGTTGATGGCAGGCGCCTTTATACTGTGGATGATGATGCCCATCAGCTCCCTGGCCACCTGGACAGGGATTATTTTTTCCTTCCTGCTGGGCGGCTGCTCAGGTTTTCAGCTCTTCGGCTTTTCAAGCGCGCTGCGGGATGCCGAGCGCCTGGCGGGCATCGCCGTCACCTCCCTGTTTTGTCTGCTGTTCCAGGTGTTCAGCAGCCTGGTTCCGCTGGAGGGCAAAAGCGGCATGGTCTTTGTGGCCCTGCAGGTGCTGGTGAGCGCCCGGTGCCTGATGTCGTATCAGAACGGGGATTTTGCCCATTTGGAAAACAAAGCCATCCATGGCTATGGTCAACAGCTCGCGCCCGTTTTGTTCTTCTTTTTCGCCCACCGGGCGATTGTGTTTTTCTACAGCTATCTGCCCGTTTCCTCCCTGCAGCTCGTCAGCGGCCTTTCCGGGCTGGCGGCGTTTGCGCTCTGCCTGACCATCTATGTGACCACGAAGTTCAACATCTGGCACATGTGCAACATGTTCTTCGCCGGAATGACCCTTGCCTTTGTCCTGCGCCTGCTGCTGCCAGGAAATCATGAGAACCTGGCCGCCAGCATGACGGAAGGCTTTTCCCATATGGGCTTCATCGCCTCCTATTACCTGCTGGGGTGTGTGCTGGGCAAGTTCTCGAATATGAGGCTGTTCAAGCGGGTGCTGATCGCCGTGTTCAATGCCTCCCTGCTGCTGCACATCATCCCCGGCACGGTCGCCAGGCTGGCGCCCCAGGCTATGCAGCTTACGGGCACCCTGGTGACCATCGGCCTGTTTGTGCTGTTTGCCCTGCTGACGCCCCTGATGTCCCGGCAGCTGTTTCTCAAGGCGCCGGCGCTGGAGACCCCGCAGGAAAGATTCAAGCGGCTCGTCCTGGCTTTTGGCCTGACTATCCGGGAGGAAGAGGTGGTGGAATGCCTGCTCAGGGGCATGACCTATAAGCAGTGCGCCGTGGAATTGCACATCTCCCAGAACACGGTCAAATTCCATGCCCTGAACGCCTACCGCAAGGCGGGCGTCGCCTCCAGGGGAGAGCTGATGACCCTTTTTCTGGAAAGCCGGGCGCAGCCTGAGTGAATCTGTTCCCCGGGGTTCCCATCCCAGGCTCCCGGCAGCGGATTTGAGTTTGCCATTCCGTTCCGTGACTGCCCCGCAAGCTTCCCTCGGCGCCTGCCGGGAGGTCTCCAGGGGCGCCGCATCATGGGGCGTTTGGATAGAGCGCTCTACGGCTCAAAGGAATACTACCAAGAGGAGGATGTTTCATGAAAAAGTTCGTACTGATTCTGTTCGCTGTCTTGATTCTGCTCCCCCTGACCGGCCTTTCCTATGTGGCGCCGGAGTTTACATCCAGCAAAAATCTGCCCGACGCCATTCAGGGCGTATACTATTCCACCAGAATCAAGGCCAGCGGCACCAATCCCATCACCTTTTCCTTCGAGCCGGGCGACTATACGGCCCACAGCTTTCCCAAGGGGCTCACCATGGACAAGGATGGGCTGATCTACGGCACGCCGCAGAAAGCGGGCAGCTACTCCTTCGTGGTGAAGGCTGCGGACACGGCCTACCCGGCGAACACCACCGGCATCTTCTACCTGACCGTCAAGCCTTTTGAGGAGGGTTTGCTTGACACAGGCGGCACCGATATGCGGATCATCGGCGCGGGCTATGATGACCTGACGGGCGTTGCCAACGCGCCCAACGGCGGGCAGGCAGCCTTGGGAAAGGGATTCCTGTTTTTTGTCGACAGCAAAGGCTACCTGATGCAGTCCACCCCTCCCTTCAGCAACGCAGGCAGGGCGTACGGCGCGGTGGAATACGACTGCCTGGATACCCTGGGGAATGATCTGTACTACTTTCACCGCTATCTGGAATCGGTACAAAGGCCCACTCCGATAACCCATGTAACCAAAACTCAAAAACAGTATGTTACCCGGATTGTGCAGGACTCCATCAATCAGAAGGGCCGCGACACCCTGGTGACGCTGAAGAAAAGAATCAGCAACCTCTCGGTGACCAATGAGATCGTGCTGTATATCCAGGACGGGATCCTGAGGCGGGCAGCCCTTTCAAACGGCAAAGTCACCACCATGCGGGCTTACGCAGGCGGGCGGGAGATCGAGGCGGCCAGCGCGTTCCCGTATAACGGCTACGCTTATTTCACCGGCAAGAATGACGGCCGCCTCTACCGCATGCCCCTGGACGGAGAGCTGGCGCAGCCGCTGAGCCCCGGCAGGGTCGTCGCGTATACCACAGCGCTGTATCAGGGCCAGCCGGCCTTGTTCTATGCGGACGCTACAAACCAGCTCTTCCGCGCGGAGCTTGACGGCACATCGCCCCAGCTCGTGGAGGGGCTCAAGGCGGGCGCGCTCAACGCGGACGCGGACTATGTCTATTTCACCAACATCGCGGACAAGGGCAGGATCTACCGCTTCTCGCCTGACAGCGAAGTTGCGGAAAGGATCTCGGAGACCCCGGCCAAGGGCATCTACGTGTTTGAAACCCACATCGGCCTGGAGCCGCAAAGCGGCAGCTCCCTGCTCATCCTGCCCAAGGAGGGCGGGAGCGAAGTGAAGCTCAAGCGTTAAGCAAGGGGGTGTCCGCCATGAAGCCAGGACAGATCATCACATGTGTAGCCCTGCTGCTCTGCCTCATGCTCAGCCGGGCGTCAGGCGTGCTCATGAACACAGGCCTGCTGATAAAGCCGGTAAGACTTCTCCTGCAGCCCATGGTCTCCGGGTCTGTGCCTCTTCCCGCTGGCGGTTTCATGCACGCGAGGGTTGCCTCGGGGGAGGGGCGTTTGTTGGTATACGACAACGCCATGCTGTCCGGCAAGGTCATCGGGGAGCTTGCGGACGGCGAGATCACAACGGTGGAGCTCTACACCCAGGATGTCGGCAAGGTGATCGGTTCAAGCGCCGAACTGTTCGGCGGCTTTGTCCGTCTTTCACTGCTTGAGGAAATACCGGATGAAAACAGCTTTCCCGAAGGGGAGCCCTATCAGGCTGTCATCAAGGCCGACTCCATCACCGGCGGTCCTGTGGATGTGTGGCTGGATTTCAGTCTGACAGGCGAAACAGTGGGCACAGCCATGCCGGGTGAAGCGGTAATTGCCCAGGACTATGACTGCGGCTACAGCGCTGAGATCATCCTCCCCTCCGGCCTGTCCGGCTTTGTGGCGCTTGAGCACCTCAGCTATACGGGGCCCTGTACAGATGACTGACGCGAACGAATATCATTCTGACGATCGTTAGGAGGAACCATGAACAGGAAAACAACAAGGCTCTTCTCACTGCTGCTTGCTGCGCTGTTCATTCTTCCCTGGAGCGCCCTGGCGTCGAATCTCCAGAATTTCCTGAATGTCCAGGCCAATTTGCTCTGGAAGGTCAACATCACCCATGACCTGAACGGCGGCAAGTGGCCGTCAGGCAAATCCATTGCTCCGCGGACCATCTCAGCGATCATTGGAGAATCCATGCCCCATTCCGCGCTGGAAGAAGAGCGGCGCATCTCCCCCGTCAGGGTGGGCTTTCATTTCCAGGGCTGGAGCGTGCGGTTCCGCTTGTTCTTGACTCTGACTGCCCCGGCGTCCAGTCTTGCGCATGACAACGCAAGCTGATACGCCTGACTGAAGATGTATCGCTGCCATCCCGGCGGACGCCAGACCATGAGGAAGGAGACATTCCATGAAACATGTATTCAAACGCCTGCTTGTTCTGCTGCTGTTTGTTGCCTTGCTGCCGATTTCTGTTTTCTCGGATGATGAAATTACGATTCAGCCTTTCGATGGCTTTGAGGGCAGCTGGGTGCAGACCAACGCCTCGGGCGATCCCTGGGAGCTGGAGCTGCGCGCGGACGGCACCGGCAGCATGAAAAACGCCAACCAAAACATACCGATCACCTGGAAGGGTGAAATCATGGCGGATGACATTGTAATGGTCGAAGTACAGGATTTGGACGGCAACTACTTTGAAGTCTACTGGTACAAGGACGGCGTGCTTGAAAGCGAGGATGGGCGCAACTTTGAGCGGCCCGCGCCCGACTTTCTGATCGAGGAGGATTACGATCCCGCGATACCGGCAGAGATTTCCGACTTTGAGGGCGTGTGGGAGCTGACGGGCGGCGTCGTAGGCATCAAGGAGCCGCCGATGACCCTTGTCATCACCGCTGATGACGTTAACTCGATGACCGGGGGACAGATGCCCCCGCCCATTTACATCGGCATCAGAAACGGGAAGCTGATGGGCAAGGTGGGCACCATCTACATGGTGGACCCGGCATTGACCTGCACCTATACCGGGAAGGCCATCTTTGCGACCCGCAGGAATGTTCCCTATCCGGCGGGCTACTATTTGGTGAGCCCCGACGTGATTCACCTCAAAGGCCACAACCCGGTTCCCGAAGTGCTGGACTACTGCATCTTCACATTTATCAGGACCAATCTCAAAATGATCCCCGCAGGCACCAAGTCGTGGGACTTCCTCCCTCCGGAGCCTTAATTGTCTGATTCCCATCTTTATTGCATCGTCGCGCCAGGTTTTTTATCGCCCTGCTGTGTGACAACCTCAACGTGGCTTTAGCTACGCCATCGGTTTCCTTCCTTGCAGGCCAACAAAATCCCACGCTGCTTTGGATGCAAACAAGCTTTGCATCAGTATAAAACAAAAAGCGCCTGCTCATAGTCCTTGACGTAGTACCTGATGTTTTTCCTGCCCTTTGTGATGACCGTATGTCCCTCCGCTTCCAGCTTTTCCTTTTGCGCCATTGCGCCGCCCGGATATTTCTCATTGAGCTCGCCGTTTGCTTTCAGGGTCCTCCAGTAAGGAGTTTTGTCATCCGCCCGCTGGTGGCTGGCCCATGCGGCGATGGACACAAACACGCCCGCTGTGATCGGCTCCGTGAAATCCGCGCCTGATTTCAGCGCAAAATACTCGCGGATCGTTCCGACAGTGACAAGTTTTCCGCAAGGCACCTTTTTCATCACGGCATCATAGTCGATCGGCGGAGCAAAATACATCCTGTTCCCGCCATATTTCGCAATGCTGGCCTCATCCGTGATCGTTTGAAATTTAGGCATGTCCTTGGAATCGCGCAGCATCGCATTGAAATCCTTCATGTCTTCATTGGCCATCGTGTTCACCTCCTGGCCTGAGGATAATGGCAGGATGTACGATATGCAATGAGACGGTTTAAAAAGCCGTCCTTATTTGTATTCTTTTATCTGTTTCGTTCCCGAAAACGCTTATTCAGCTGTCCTTCGTCCTGTCTTCTCCCCCTATTCCGCATACCGCGCGCCGCGCGCCACCATGCGCGCGCGCACAGCCTGCGGCGGCAGCATGCGCGGGGAAACGCCCTCCTGCAGCGCCAGCGCGGCGGCGATGCCGGCGGCTTCGCCGGAGGAGCGGACGGACTGCTGCACGCGCACGCTGGCCTGGGCGGCAAAATCGGCGCCCAGGCAGCGCCCCGCCACCAGCAGGTTGTCAAAGCCTTTGACGTACAGGCAGCGCATCGGGATATCATACCAGGGCCTGCCGTCCTGCCCCGGGCCGTCCAGGCGGGTGTTGCTCAATACCAGGCCATGCACGTCGATGGGGTAGTTGCTTTGGCAGAACATGTCATCGTGCTTGCGCTTGGCGAACAAATCTTCAGCCGTCAGCACATAGTCGGTGGCGATCTCCCGGCTTTCGCGCACGCCTACCAGCGCCGCGATCTCAGCCAGGTACGCGTTCTCAAAGCCGCGCAGATATTTCCTGTAAAAGGCCATCTGCCGCAGGATGCGCCGCTTGCCCTCCAGCTGGGCCAGCGTCAGGTCCTGCGGCGAGGCGCCGTTGATGCGCGTGAAAAACTCCGGGCTGTTGACGGCCATGCTGCCCGGCCGCCCGGGCACGTGGAAGGCCTGCCAGTACAGGTGGTCCTCCTCCAGCAGATCGCCGCGTTGCACAGCCTCCTCAAACAGCGCGCTCAGGGGGAAGGGCCTGTTTTTGACACAGGCGGCGTACATCCGCCGCCCGTCCCCGGACACGTCGGCGCTGTTGTCAAGGCCGGTCTGCCGCTTGAGTTCCTCAAATTGCCGGCGCAGCGCGTGCATGTCTATGCCGCCCACGAGATAGCGCAGCGACATGGGCTGATTGACGCCGGTGTCCGGGGCGCCCTGGGTGTAGTTGGCGCCGGCGCGCACACACACGTCGCCATCGCCGGTGCAATCGATGAACACGCCGCCCTGCACGCGGGCCAGGCCGGCCTTGTTGGCGATGACCACGCTGTCCACCCGCGCGCCCTGCGCCACCGCCTGCGGGATGAAGGTATGGTACAGGATGCGCACGCCGGATTCGCGGCACAGCTCCTCCAGCACGATTTTGAGCTGCAGGGGGTCAAACGCGCGGCCATCCGGCTCGCACGCGCCGCGCGCCAGCAGCCTGTCGCGCACCAGGTCGCTGAGATAGCTGCAGGGCGGGTCGCCCTCGATGCCGCTGTGCATGACCGGGGTGACCAGGGCCGCGGTGGCCGAGCCGCCCAGCATGCCCAGCTGCTCCACCAGCAGCGCTTCGCGCCCCTCACGGGCGGCGGCGATGGCCGCAAACGCGCCGGCTGTGCCGCCGCCGCACACCACCACCTCGGCCCGGTCAGCCACCGGCAGCTGCGCATAGATATGCTGCATGAAAATCCCCTTTCTTCCCTCGTCCTGTCTATCCGATGAACGCGCCCTCCCGGGTCAGGATGCGCTGAATCTCGGCCACGTCGGCCTCGCGGGGCGCCACGCCTGCCCGGAGTGATACCGCCGCCGCCACGCCCGCGGCCTGGCCCAGCGTGGCCACGATGGGCAGGATGCGGATGGAGGCCTGCGCCTCATGCGTGGCTGAGATGCACCGCCCGGCCACCAGCAGGTTGCCGGCTTTCAGCGGCAGCAGGCTGCGGTACGGGATCGTATACCAGGTGCCCGGCGCGAAATAATAGTGGCTGGTGCCGCTGCCCTCGGGGTTGTGGATGTCGATGTCGTAATTGCCGGCGGCGATCCGGTCCGGGAATTTGGTGCAGGCCACCAGGTCCTCCTGCGTGAGCACATATTCCCCCACGATCTTGCGGCTTTCGCGCACGCCGATTTCCCCGGCCGAATACACCAGCTGGCTGTGTTCAAAGCCCGGCACCTGCTCCCTGAGGAAATGGCAGATCTCAAACATCTGCTCGCGCGCAGCCATCTCCGCGCGGGTGACGTCCAGCGGGTCCACGGGGTTGTGCCTGACCACCCGCGTGGTGTTAAAGTGCAGCATACCGTCCACCAAGGTGTTGAACACCAGCACGTTCTCGCGCGGGTTTTTGATTTTTCCCTCAGCCTTTAGCTGCTTGTACCTGTCCTGCATCAGCTGGCGGTTTTCCCGGAACACCGGGATGTCCACATTGCCGATGCGGAAGCACAGCGTCATGGGCTGGCACAGGCCGTCCCCGCGGCCCAGCTGGTACGGGCAGCCCGCCATCACGGCCAGGTCGGCGTCGCCGGTGCAGTCGAGATACCTGCGCGCCGTGAACCTCAGCGTCCCGGCCTTGGTGGCGGCCTGCAGCGCGACAATGGTTTCGCCGCTTTTTTCCACGCCGCACAGCGTGGCATGGAAGAGCACCCGCACGCCCTCGCGCACCACCAGCCTGTCCAGCGCCAGCTTCAGGTATTCCTCATGGATGTCCTCCCGCCCCGGCCCTTGGTAGCCGCCCACTTCCCTGAGCAGTTCCTGCAGCTCGGCAAAAAAACCGCGGCTGAGCGCAAACCGCTGCCCGTCCACCGTGGTGCTGTACGGCATGAAGGGGTTGATCAGCATGGTGCCCGGCGCGCCGCCCAAAAACCCGGCTTTTTCCAGCAGCAGCACCTCCAGTCCCTGCCTGCGCGCTGCCACCGCCGCCGCCACTCCTGTCAGCCCGCCGCCGACAACAATCACATCCCATTGCGTATTGATAAGCTTTTG
>JAKPNM010000095.1 GCA_029548395.1 Bacillota bacterium | reverse complement strand
CCAAGGGGCCCTTTTCCCCGGCCAAAAGCATCACCGGCCCCCTCACAGCGCCCGAGATCACCAGCCTGACCCTCAAGGATGACACCATCCTTGTCACCTGGGGCGCAGTGCAGGGCGCCACAGGCTATCAGCTCAACTGCTCCGTCAACGGCAAGCCCTCCACCCCGGTGGCGGCGGACACCGCCGGCACCTCCTTTGCGTACAAGGGCGCCATTCCCGGCAGCATGTATAGTTTCAAGGTCCGGGCTACCAACCAGCACACCAAGGGGCCCTTTTCCTTAGCCAAAAGCATCGTTGTCCCCCTGACCGCCCCTGAGATCACCGAGATTGCCGAAGGCGGGCCTTCCGCCACGTTCAGCCGGGACACTCCTTCGGTCAGTTTGACCCCTGATGGTCAAATGATGATCGACACGGGTTTGTCGGTGGACCTGGGGGGCGCTCCGGGGAGCATCAACCTCTATGTCCAATGGACCGCGGTGCCCGGCGCCAGCGAGTACGAGCTGTTCTGCGCGGTCAATGACGAGCCCTCCACCCTGGTCGAAACCACAGAGAAGACCACCTGCGTCTATAAGGGCGCTCAGGCCGGCTCCATGTACAGCTTCCAGGTCCGGGCTGTCAGCAAATACGCCAAAGGGCCCTTCTCCGAAATTTCACACTTCTCTGTCCCCCTGGCGACCCCTTCAATTTTAAGGGCTTACATCGACAAAAATTCTCTTTCGATCATGTGGTTTCCCGTGAACGGGGCTACGAAGTACGAGGTTTGGCAATCCGTCAACGACGGTCAGTGGGCCTGCCTGGCGAGCATCGAGAACGACACGATGTATTCATCCGCCCATATCCAGACGGGCAACAAATACAGCTACATGATATGGGCCCTGAACAAATACGCTGTAAGCGAATTTTCTGATCCCGTGCTTTTATATGCCCTGGCACAGCCCTCTGACCTGGAAGTAGAACTGACCCCGGAAGCTAACGCGCGGATCACCTGGGCTCCGGTTCCGGGCGCGACCGAATACCATGTGTTTAAGAAAGTCAACAACGCCCATTTTTATCAGCTGCTCAGCACCGTGAACCTCAACGTGCTTGATTCGAATCTCAACCTGGAAAACACCTATACCTACAAGGTGCGAGCCTATACCTACAACTCCTACTCCTGGGATTCGGCTGAAGCGTCCATCACCCTGCCGGCGCTGCAGGCGCCTATCATCAGGGATTTATATCAACACGGCAAAGACCTGAATGTGTTCTGGGGAGCTTTAGATAAATATGCAGACGGCGGCTGTACTGTCGCCCTGAGCAAAAACACAGGACCCTTCATCCTTTATGCCAGAACCTCTTCCGACAACAATGGCTATTCAATCCTTAACCTTTCCTATGGGGATAGTTACAGGGTCCGAGTGACCGTCATGTCAAGCAAGGGCGACAGCGCTTCCACGGAGAGCAGCAAAACAATCTACATGATGCGGCCATCGGTTTTCACCGAGCTGAGCGGCAGCGGCATGAAGGTGTACATCCGATGGAAACTTGACGAAACAGTTCCAATCCATCAGCCTCAAGGATATGAGCTGGAACGCGATGGCAAAGTGATCGCCAAGCTTGATAAAAACACCTACTTCTTTACAGATACCGTGGACGAGCCGGGAGACCATCTCTATACGCTCTACAGCTTTCCAGACAACCCTGATGATGGAAAAGCCTGGGTCCAATATCTGTTTACTGTGGTGCCCTGAGCCTGCACAGACAGGCCGGCGGACAAAAAGTCAAAGGCATGACCGGCGCCTTTGCGAAAAAAGCGGGAGCGATCCGGAGGCTTTCGTTTGATTGCTCCCGTGATGAAATGATCACATTAAATCTATCAGGGGGGCGCGATTGAATCAAAAGCAAAGAACCTGGGCAATCATCCTGTTTGTCCTCTATTTGCTGATATTAACCTGGATGATTCTCTTCAAGGGCAGCATCCATACCCTTCAGGTGCTCTTTCTTCCTGAATTCAGGGGTATCAACCTGATTCCCTCACTGAATGCCCGGGAAACGCTGCTGAACTTTTTTGCTTTCGTGCCCTTGGGCATCTATATGGGCATGCTTGCAAAGGACAAAATTGATCAGCGCGTCTTTCTCAGGTCTGTTGTTCTTATTGCCTTGATCAGTCTCTTGTTTGAAACCGCACAATTTATCCTGGCGCTTGGCACCAGTGATATTACGGATCTTATCAGCAACACCCTGGGCGGCATGGCAGGGCTGGCTTTATACAGCGCCCTTAAAAAAGCGAAGGACAAAAAAGCTGACAAAGTCCTTCTTTCCCTGGCAGGCATTGGCACAACGCTGTTGTTAGTTTTTATTTTAGCCAGAGAAATTTGGCCTGAAGTCTTTGAGATGGGACGGAGCGTTGCGCGTTGATAAAGCTTTGCTTTCATAGCATTTCTGATCAAAGGCTGTCTATACAGGAACCAAAACAAAACCTCAAAATGCGCTTTTTATTATTGTTTGTGGTTTGACCGCAGCAAAGGCAAGGATATAATAACATCGGAGCTACACTCTGGAAAATGAATGCAAGGAGTTTATATGTCATTTCGGGAAATTGCCGTTGAGGAACTGATGATGAACCCAATGACCAGGATCGCGAAGGAATGGATGCTGATCACCGCCGGCGTCGAGGGCAGCTACAACACCATGACGGCCAGCTGGGGGCATTTGGGCGCCCTGTGGGGACGCGGCGGCGGGATGCCCACGTCCGTGATCTATATCCGCCCCCAGCGCTACACCAGGACCTTTGTGGACCGGGAGCCGCTCTACAGCCTGTGCTTTTTTCCGCAGCGGTACAAGGAACAGCTGGGCTATCTGGGCACGCATTCAGGACGGGACGGGGACAAGGTCGCCCACACAGGCCTGACGCCGGTTCACGGGCCGGGGTATACCTATTTCAAAGAGGCCTCTCTGGTGCTGGTGTGCAGAAAGCTGTACCGGGCCCCCCTGGAGGCAGCGAAGTTTTTAAATCAGCAGGTCATGGAGGAGAGCTATCCGGAGCGGGATTTCCATGTGATGTACATTGGCGCCATTGAAAAAGCGCTTGTGCCGTAGAGAGAAGATCTCTTTTTAGATTTCACGCGCGGCTTTCACAACCCAACGGATTCTTTCGCGGCTGATATTTTCGTTGATTGTGCAGTCCGCACCAAGGAGCAGCCCGCGTTTGCCAAAGGAATGAATCAGGTCTTTAGTAAATTCCTCAACCTCCTCTTCTGAACCGTTATGCAGAATGCCGTCATGGGTTTGGCCTTTGCGATAGAGGCTCTGGAAGCCGCCCAGGCAGGCCTTGTCGCCGAAAAAGCTGCGGCCGTCCTCCATTGAAAGTCCTTCAACAAACACAGCCCAGTTTACGCACTTCACAGGATAGTTCCGCCACAGCTCCAGATTGTTTTTCGCTCCAGCCCAGCCGCAGCAGTGCATGATGTTGTACTGGCTGTAGCGGTTGGCACGCTCCAGCACATAAAGGTCGCTTGGCGAAATCATCTCTTTATATTCCTCAGAAGTAAAGCGATTTTCTTCGCCGCCTTGAACACAATAGTAAATACCGTCACAGCCTGCTTCAGTGATCAGCAGCTTTGCCAGCAAGGCGTTATCCAGGGCGATCACATCCAAGGCGTGCATAACTGCAAGTTTATCCTCACGGATATCCGACATCACTCGCTCTTCACCGGCACCGGAACGAAGGGAAGAAAAGGGAGCAAAAACAGTATAAAATACAGGAACCTCTTTTCCCAGCTCATCTGCCAGGCGCCGCGCGCGTTCCACCTGTTCTTTAATAAAGGGATGATCCTTTCCTATGGGTTTAAGCTTGTTCCAGTCAGAAGCTTTTTTAATGTCCTCTGCAACAGGATACTGGAAATAGCCATCGCACATGATTTTCAGCATATCCAGGTCGCAATCCCTCACATAATCCATGTGGGCTTTCACGCAGCCCTCTCCAATAGCCTGCTCTCCGGCAAAATGGTGCCAGAAACCGACCGGCACATGATCCACCCGCTTTTTGTCCATTGCGTTGAATACCCGTGTGCGCTTGTCCATTTTCGCCCTCCCTGATCAATCCGATTTTATCTGCGTTGATTCGCTGACCAAAATATCAGTGATTGCTTGATCTGTCAACGGCATGCCCCGTCTGGAGACTGATAGATTCCTCCGCTTGACTTATCGATGCGACTGGCAGACGCCGCGTAAAGGCATCGTCTATACTGTCATTCCAGGCCAGTGTGTGCTACCATACCAGGCAAATGGTGAAGCAAATCGGGAGGGATAAGCCATGACCCCATTTACCGTCCCCGGCAGAACAATCTCCCTGGGCATCATCGGCCTGGGTAACAGGGGGTACCCGCAGCTCAGGCTGCTGGCCGAGATGCCGGATGTGCGCATTTTAGCTGTCTGTGATGTGTACGAGGACCGTGTCCAGCGCGCCCTGAGCGCCCTGGCGGGCACCCACAGCGCGGACGCCACAGGTTTCACGGACGCGGAAAAGATGATGGACCTTGTGGACGGTATGGAAGCCGTTGTCATCATGACTTCCTGGGAAACGCACATCCCCCTGGCCATTGAAGCCATGCGCCGCTCCATCGTGCCCGCCCTGGAGGTGGGGGGCGCCAGCTCGCTTCGGGAATGCTGGCAATTGGTGGAGCACAGCGGGCGCTCCGGCGTGCCGGTGATGATGCTGGAAAACTGCTGCTACGGGCGGGAGGAGCTGGCCATCCAGAACATGGTGCGTCAGGGGGTGTTCGGAGAGCTGGTGCACTGCCGGGGCGCGTACGAGCATGACCTGCGCGAGGAAATCGGCCGGGGCGATATCCAGCGCCACTACCGCCAGCGGCATTTCCTCAACCGCAACGGCGAGCTCTACCCCACCCACGCGCTGGGCCCCATCGCCAAGCTGCTGGGCATCAACCGCGGCAACCGCATGGTGTCCCTGGTATCCGTGGCCTCCAAGGCAGCGGGACTGAACGCCTGGCTGAAGGAGCACCGGACGGACAGCCCGGGCTTGCAGCAGCGCCGCGTCAACACCGGGGATGTGGTCACCACCATCATTGCCTGCGCGGGCGGGGAGACCATTTTGCTCACCCATGACTGTACCTTGCCCAGGCCCTATTCCCGCGGCGGGCGGGTGCAGGGCACCCGGGGCATCTGGATGGAGGACAACCGCTCCATCTATATCGAGGGCCGGACACCCGCCAGGCCGGGCTACTGGACCCATGTGTGGGAAAGAGACGCGCCCTACATGGCGGAGTATGAGCATCCGCTGTGGAAGGACTACCTGGAGTTTGGCGAGCGCGGCGGCCATGGCGGCATGGACTACCTGGTGCTGCGCGCTTTCATCGAAGCGCTGCAGCAGGACGCCCCTTTCCCGATTGACGTGTATGATACCGCGACCTGGATGAGCATCACAGCCCTGTCCGAGCAGTCCATCGCCCAGGGCGGCGCGCCTGTGGCGATTCCTGACTTTACCTCCGGCCGCTGGCTGTCCCCGCGCCCGGCAACCACGGGCAGGTACGCGCTGGACCAGTTGACCTGACCTGAATGCGAACGTCCCGCTTTTTTGCGCGAAAAGACATAGTTTTGCCATCATTTCCGGATATCCTTCCATCACGGCCCACAGGGCCGCACGATTAAGAGGAGGAAGCTATGGCCAAGGTGCTCATTGCGGATGACAACCAGCAAATCGCCTCCATCCTGGAGGAATACCTCAAAAGCGAAGGGCACACGCCGTATGTGGCGCGCGACGGGCAGGAGGCGCTGGACCTGTTTGCCAGCGTTCAGCCTGACGCGGTGCTGCTGGACGTGATGATGCCCCGGATGGACGGTTTTGCGGTCTGCCGGGAAATCCGCAGGCAATCCGCTGTGCCTGTGATCATGGTGACGGCGCGGGGCGAGGACTTTGAGCGGATCATGGGCTTGGACATCGGCGCGGACGATTACATCGTCAAGCCCTTTTCCCCGGGCGAGCTGATGGCCAGGCTGCGTGCGGTGCTGCGCCGCGCGGCGCCGTCCGCCGGCGGCAAGGTCCTTGTCATTGGCAACCTGCGCGTGGAGCCGGACAATTACGCTGTGCAGGTGGGCGGGCAGGATATGATGCTGACCAAGAAGGAAGTGGAGATTTTACACCTTCTGGCCGCGCACCCGGGCCGCGTCTTCACCCGGGAAAACCTGCTTGAGAGCCTGTGGGGCTATGATTATTTTGGCGACAGCCGCACGGTGGATTCCCACATCAAGCGCCTGCGGGCCAAGCTGGAGGCCTTCTCGCCCCAGGGCTTTGACATCAAAACCATCTGGGGAGTAGGCTACAAACTGGAAGTGCAAGATGATGAGGCGTAGCATCGCCCTGCGGCTGATGGCTTTTTTTGCCGCGGCGCTGCTGCTGTTCGCGCTGGTCATCGCCGTGGTGTTCCGCGGACTGTTCACCACAGCGGTGCTGAACAACAAAAAGGCCGAAATGCTGGCCCGGGCCAGCGCGCTGGCTGATACCCTCAGCAGCCAGATGAACAGCGCTTCCCCAGGCGGGAGGGGCATGGGCGGTTCCGGCGGCAGCGGCTATGGCGCGGCGGTGCGTCTGGTCACGCAATCCTTTGACAATGTCTGGGTATTGGATGAGCATTTGGAGGTTCTCTCCGCCGGACGGATGATGGGCAGCAGGCTCAGCTATGACAGCCTGCCTCCGGACGCCGAACGCCTGGTGCGCGAGGTCTTTGAGGGCGGAAA
>JAKPNM010000086.1 GCA_029548395.1 Bacillota bacterium | reverse complement strand
GGTTGAACACCTGCGCGCGCTCAAGCAGTTTGAACCGCTGATGCTCAAGGTGTTTGAGCATTCCGGCCAGGAGGGACGCCCCGGGGAAAACGACCTGCTGCGCCTGAAGAATTGGCTGAGTCAGGGGCACAGCCAGGCCATGGTGCTGGAAGCCGCAGCGCAGGCGCGCTCAGCCAAGCAAAAGCCTCAATACATGGACAAGGTGCTGGCCAACTGGAAGAAACAGGGCATCGCAACTCCGGAGGCCGCAAGGGCGGAAAGCGGCAAGCCCCGTTCCGGCAAGGGCAGGACACTGGCTTTCCAGGACTATGATCAAGACCAAACGAACCAGCCCTTTAGCGGCATTGATCTGCTCAAGGAAGCGAGGGAAACGCATGGCCAATGAGTTGCTGACCCGGGCGCTGGAGGAATGCAGGGCGCGCAGGTTTGAAAACGAGCGCATACAGCAATCGCGGATGGCGCACGCAACGCAGCTGTGCCCGGAGATCGCCCTGCTGGATGAGCAGCGCAGGGAGGGCATCCTCAGCGGCCTGCGCCTGGCCATCGAGGGCATCCGTCCGGAAGGCGTTGAGGAACAGACCATCGCCATCAATGAAAAAATAGCATCCCTGCTCATCCGGCACGGTCTGGACAAGGACTACCTGGAGCCTGTTTACCAATGCGCGGATTGCCAGGATACGGGCTACCTGGGTCAGGCGCCAAAGGCGCTGTGCGAGTGTGTCACCCGGCGCTACCATGAGTTGCTCTCAGGCGAGCAGGATACACCGGACAGCCCGAGCTTTGAAAATTTTGACCTGAATGTCTTTCCCAAGTTTGTGCTGGACCAGCAGGGCACCACGCAACAGATGCTGATGGGCGTGCTTAAAAGACACTGTGAGCGCTTTGCCCAGGAGGTGCCGGAGGGCAAGCTGACCTTGCTGCTGTACGGACCCAGCGGGCTGGGCAAAACCTATCTGTTGCGGGCCATTGCCCAGCGCGTGCGCGCGCGCGGCATCCAGGCGCTGACATTCAACGCCAACGACCTGCTCAACCACATCCGAGAGGCATATTTCGCCCGGGATGAACAGGTGGATCAACCATACTACGATGTGCCGCTGCTGCTCATTGATGACCTGGGGACTGAGCCCCTGTGGGAAAACATCACGCTGGAGCAGATCTTTGCCCTGCTGGAACACCGCATCCAGCACAGTTTGCCCACGGTCATCAGCACCAACCTGAGCCTGGACAACCTTACCGCGCGCTATACACGCCGCATCGCTTCCCGGCTGTTGGACAAGCGCAACTCCCTGGTCCTGCAATTTATGGGACAGGACATCCGCCTGCATCAAGCTGACCGATAAATACATACGTCTTATTGTTATCAGGCTGACAACAGAAATCGGGTGTTCAATTGGTAAGTTCCTGTTTTGACCATTCTTCCGGAAAGTCCTCCGCGTCTGCCGGCGCGCGCACGCCCTTGCCAATGCCCAGAAACAGGTCGTGCTTGCGTTTCAGCATCTCATCAACCCTGCTGATGTAGTGGTCCACATCCTTGACATTGGGCGCGCGCAGGATGCGCCTGCCGTCAGCATACACACGCTTGGACATCGCGCCCGCGCCCATGGCCAGCACAGTGGCGTGATCCTCCATCATGTCGATATTATATAAACACGCATGTCCCGGGATCGCATAACCGATGTTTTCCAGGTTGCCTGCCATGTGCTTTTGCCGATAGACATAGTAAGGCCGATAACCAGCCAGGGCTGATTGTTCCCTGGCAACGGTCACCATCCGCGCCACCGCGTCACCCTCCGGCAGCGCGTCCTTATAACGGTGCATATCGCTGGAACGCTTGACGCTGAGCGTATGTACAGTCACCCCTTCGGGGCGCAGCGCCATTACGCGCGCGAGGGAGTGTTCAAACATCTCAATATTCTCCCCCGGCAGGCCGGCAATCAGATCCATGTTGATGCTGGCAAATCCCGCTTCGCGTGCCTGGTGATAAGCTTCCACAGTCTGGGCTGTCGTATGGCGGCGGCCAACAGCCTCCAGCGTCCGGTCATGCATGGTTTGCGGGTTGACCGAGATACGTCCCACACCGGCATCACGCATCAAACGCAGCTTGCCCGGGGTGATGGTATCCGGGCGGCCTGCTTCCACTGTTATTTCTGAAGCTCCCTCACACAAAGGCTTAGCTGCCTCCAGCACCTGCGCCAGCATTTCCTCATCCAGCACAGTAGGCGTTCCCCCGCCCACATAGACTGACCGCGCCGTCAGGCCATGCTGCGCCATCAGCCGCGCGGTTCCTTTGATCTCTTTTGTCAGAGCGTGAACATACGCCGCCAAATCCGTCCGCTTTCCGGCTACGCGGCTGATAAAGCTGCAATACCGGCAGCGGCTGACACAAAAGGGGATGCCAATATAACAGGCGATCTGCTGAGGACCAAGTTCCGGCAGGCGCTGCTGAACCGCGATGATCTCTTTGAGCAGGCTGAGTTTTTCATCAGATATTTGAAAGGTATCCTGAAGCCAGGCCGCCGCCCTGTCCATGGGCTGCCCGGCCTGCATCGCGTCCAGCAGCAGCCGGGTGGGGCGGATACCTGTCAGTGAGCCCCAGGGGGGACGCAGGCCGCTTGCCTGGCTCAACGCGCCAAACAAGGCCCGTTTGACCTGACGCTTGTGCAATCGCCTCATGAGCAGGGCGTCACCATAGATTTCCTGTTCGTTTGAAAATTCGCTTGTCAGGCTGCCTGACAAGCGCACACAGCAGCGGCGCATGGTCCCCTGGGTTTGCTGTGTAATGAGGACGTCCAGTTCTCCAGGCCCCTCATCCGGTCCCAGGCGCTCCACCCGCGGACAAAACAAGTCAACAATGTCAAGCAGCTCTTTGTGAAACCCTGGCAGAGGCGAGGACAGGCTGACCCTCATGAAAGGATGTCGCCCGGGCCATGGCCCGGATGAATCCGACAGCCATGAAAAGTAAGCAAGCGCCTCAGCGACGCGCGCATTTGCTCCTCGCTGCCGCCGGGCAGATCAGTACGTCCATAATCTCCCTTGAAAAGGGTATCGCCGGTAAAGATATCTTCCCCCACCTTGTAACACACACATCCGCGCGTATGACCGGGCGTATGCAGCACCTCAAAGCGGATGCCTGCCGCTTCCAGCGTCTGTCCTTCCTTCACAAACGCGCTGACCTGCGGGCGCGCAGCGTTGTCATTGAAAATGCTGCCAAAGCTGTAATAGCTGTCCTGGAGCATGACATTATCCATCTCATGGATGTAAATGGGCACGTCCGCAAAAGCATGCAGCGCGCCGGTGTGGTCAAAATGGCCATGTGTCAATAATACGGCAGCGGGGCGTCTGCCCTCCAGCGCTTTCGTGATACGGGGGCCATCCGCACCCGGATCAATCAAGACGGCGTCGCCGCGTTCTTCCAGGTACACAATGTAGCAATTGGTTTCCAAATCCCCGACAGGGACCCTTTTGATTCGCATGTTTTTCTCCTAAAACTGTTTCCGGGAATCCAGCAGGATTGTGACCGGTCCGTCATTGACCAGGGATACCTGCATGTGCGCGCGGAAAACACCGCGCGCCACCTGGATGCCATGCCCGGCGATCTGTTCACAGCATTCCTCAAACAGCGCGTTGGCGCGCTGGGGCTCCTCCGCGCCGGTAAAACCGGGCCGGTTCTGGCCTCGGGCATCCCCCAGCAGGGTAAACTGGCTGATCATCAACACCTGTCCACCCACCTGGCTGACTGAAAGGTTCATCTTGCCCTGATCATCTGAAAAAATGCGCAGCTTGGCAATCTTATCGCCCAGATAGCGGGCATCCTGCACGCTATCGCCTGTTTCTACACCCAGGAGCACCATCAGCCCCTCGCCAATCTGTCCTGCAAGCTGATCTCCTACATGAACGGACGCGCTGCTCACGCGCTGTACCACTGCTCTCATGACAGTTCCTTTCTGTTTTTTACCGCGCGCTGCGGTAAGCCTCCAGCACATCTGAGCGTTTTTGTAAACGGGTCAGCACCTGGCGCACCTGCTCGCGGCTGGCAACCTGGACGACCAGGTGCAGCGTGCGCAGCCCCTTTTTAACATCCTCCTGGCTGCCGGCCACCACCGGGGTGCCGGCGTTGGCAATAAACATCATCATCTCGCCCAGGATGTTGGGGCTGTCGTATACGATCACACGCAAGCCGGCGTTGAAACTGCCGGCGTCATCCTCCGCCCAGGAAACATTAATCAAACGCTCAGGCTCCGCATTGACCGCATTGACACAATCCGCCTTGTGTACCGTGACGCCGCGGCCACGGGTAATGTAGCCGGTGATTTCATCGCCTGGAACCGGGTTGCAGCACTGTCCAAAACGTACCAGCATGCCCGAACCGCCTTCCACATAGATGCCGTGGGTGGGTTTGCCCTGGTGCTGTATCTGCTTGGGTTCGGGCATGGCAGCCACTTTCTTGGCGACCGTCTGGTCAGTCTGGCGCCTTTGCTCGTCCATAAGTCGGGAAATGACATAGACGGAGGGGATACCGCCATATCCCACCGCGCCGTAGAGCGCTTCCAAATCCGGGAAGGAGTAGCGCTTCAGGATGGGCTCATAGTACTCCGATTTGGTCAGCTCTCCCAGCTTGACGCCCCGTCGCTTGGCTTCATGCTCAAGCATGTCGCGGCCTTTTTGCACGTTTTCGCCACGAAGCTCTTTTTTGAAAAACTGACGGATCTTCGCCTTGGCCTGCTGGGTCTTGACCACATTGAGCCAGTCCATGCTGGGGCCTTTGGAGTTGGAGGAGGTCATGACCTCTACCCGATCGCCGGTTTGCAGTTCAGTTTGCAGCGGTACGATCTTGCCGTTGACTTTGGCGCCCACGCAAGAATTTCCCACATGAGAATGGATGCGATAGGCGAAATCCAGCGGTGTCGCCCCGCGCTGGAGATTGATGATGTCGCCCTTGGGCGTAAAGACAAAGATGTCTTCAGAGAAGAGGTCGGTCTTTAACCCGTCAATGAACTCCTTGCTGTCGCGCGTCTCCGCCTGCCAGTCAAGAATCTGCCTGAGCCAGTACAGCTTCTTGTCCAGGCCTCCGCTCGCGCTGCCTTCTTTGTAATTCCAGTGCGCAGCGATGCCATACTCAGCCACGCGGTGCATTTCCCGGGTACGGATTTGCACCTCGAACGGCGAGGGGATGGTGCGCCCGCCGATAAGCGTGGTATGCAGCGACTGGTACATGTTGGGCTTGGGAGTGGAGATATAATCCTTGAAGCGGCCTGGCATCTGTGTCCACAGGGTGTGGGCGATGCCCAGCACCGTGTAGCATTCCGGGATGGTATCCACCACCACGCGCACCGCAATCAGATCATAAATCTGGTCAAAGGAGCGATTCTGGATGACCATCTTGCGGTAGATGCTGTACAGATGTTTGGGCCGGCCGTCTATCTCAAAATTATGCAGGCCCATCTCGTGAATTTTTTCACTCAGCGTATTGACGATGGTTTTGATTTGCTCCTCACGCTCGATGCGCTTTTGCCCCACCTTGTTGGCCACATCGCGATAGCCCTCCGGATCAATGTAACGCAAGGCCAAATCCTCGATCTCCGCCTTGATGGAATAGACGCCCAGCCGGTGGGCCAGAGGAGCATAAATATCCAGCGTTTCCCGGGCGATGCTGACCTGCCGCTCCGGCAACTGATACGCCAGGGTGCGCATGTTATGCAAGCGGTCAGCCAATTTGATCAAGATGACGCGAATGTCCTTGCTCATCGCCAGAATCATCTTGCGCCAGGACTCGGCCTGCTGTTCCTCGCGATCCATAAAATCCAGCTGGCCCAGCTTGGTAACGCCGTCTACCAGGT
The DNA here is from genome assembly GCA_029548395.1 of Bacillota bacterium. Taxonomy (GTDB): domain Bacteria; phylum Bacillota; class Clostridia; order Christensenellales; family Aristaeellaceae; genus UBA6115. The sequence continues at coordinate 15,308 of JAKPNM010000086.1, read as the reverse complement.
CGCGGATCTCAGAGCCGAATTCTTTTTCTATCAGGTCAAAGGTGACGCCCTCAACGTCTTCCACGGTGTCATGCAGCAACGCGGCTGCGACTGAGCCCGCGTCCAATTGCAGCTCCACCAGCGTGCTGGCTACATGAATCGGGTGGGACACATAAGCTTCGCCGCTGCGCCGGGTTTGTCCGGCATGAACCTTTTCTGCGAAGCCATAGGCTTTTCTGACCAAAGCTAAATGATCCGCCGTGCTGTACTTGCTCAGCCTGGCAGTCATTTCCTCCAGGGTCATGCGCTCAAACGCTGTGCTGGCCATCGGTCTTCCTCACTTCGTCAGGGCAAGGTACAAAAAACTGTGTTCGGGGTTTACTCGCTGCATGGGCAAGAGCCGGGCAAAGCGGCCATGCTCATCCAATTCTACCAGACCTAACTGCTCAAATACCAGTAGCGCCACAATCTCTTTACCCACACTGGCAGAAATACCGCTGACTTCTCCCGCCCTCAGGCGCTGATAGGCTAGGCGAAGCCCATCCAGATCAGGTCTGAGTGCGTTCAACATTTCCGCAAGCTCCCTGCTTTGAGGAAGGGCAAATATCTCACTGGCGCCGCAGGCTTGTCTTGCCAAATCGCCGGAGCGTTCATGGGGCAAGCCATCAGCGAAAATCACACGTTCATAGCGGGCGAAATGCTTATGCCAGTCCGGTGCAAACACAATGGCGTGAAAGGAACGCGGGTCAGCGGCATTCCCGGTATGTGTGAGCAAATGCGGGTAGCGGGCGTGCAGGGCGTTTGCGGTTTCGGCGGTATAGGCGACCACCAGGGTGCCCCGCGTACCATGCAGTTCCTCAGGCAGCGCCATCAATTCCTCAACAGTTGCAGCCTGCATATCGGCCCTGTCAGGAATTGCAGCGCACACCGCTCGCACCTGGGCCGCTTCGTCCGCCAAATAAGGCATCCGGCCTGGCAGGACGGCCTTGACCATCAGCTGAGCGCTGACGCGGCCATTAAACTCATTTCTTTCAACACCGCTCACCAGGGTCATCGTCTCTCCCAGGGCATCTGCCAGACTGCCATAGCCGAAGGCGATGCCCTCCCGCACTGCACCATCCTGAGTAACGGTTAATTTCAAATGAGCCAGATTGCTGCCAACAGCACGGGCTGAAACAAAGCGAACATCCTCCATGAGAAAAACCGGGGAAGGGTTGCCCAGGCCAAAGGGCGCCAGCTGCTCCAGCAAGCCGGCTGTTTCCAGTGTGACCTTTTCCAGCGGCAGCATGGTATCGTAAAAAATTTCAGGAATCAAATCCTCCGCGCCCAGTTGTGCGCGCACCGCCGTATCAAAGCAAGCGGTAAACTCCGCCAGCTTGTCCTCCTTAAGCGCCAAGCCTGCGGCCATGCGGTGACCGCCAAAGCGGGTGAGCAGCCCTTCACAGCTTTTCAGCGCGTCATACAGGTCAATCTCCCCGGCGCTGCGGCCTGAGCCGGACAGCTCATCACCATTTTTGCTCAACACAATGCAGGGATAGTTCCAACGCTCTGCCAACTTCCCCGCGGCCAGCCCTACGACACCGGGGTTCCAGTGCGGCTGATAAAGGACAATGCTGCGTCTTTGGCTCAAATCCACAGTTTTCAGCAAGGCGGCGGCTTCCTTTTGCACCTCTTGCTCTACCTCGCGGCGCTCACGGTTAAGGCTGTCCAAGCGCGCAGCCAGTGCCGCCGCCCGCTCAGGTTCCCGGCTTAACAGCAGGCTGAGCGCCTCCTGGGCGTTGGCCAGGCGGCCACCGGCATTCAGCCGTGGCGCGAGCTGGAAAGCCACATGATCTGCATGAACCGGCGCGCCCTCCCCCATCCCTGCAATGCGCATCAACTCACGCAGGCCTGGTCGGCTTGTGTACTGCAGCGCCTTTAGCCCCAGACTGACGATTACCCGGTTTTCTCCCTGCAGCGGCACCAGGTCAGCCACGGTAGCCAGCGCAGCCAGGTCCAGCCCGGCCATGGCCCGTTCAAGCCCCAGCAGCGCACAGGACAATTTCCAAGCTACGCCGGCGCCGCACAAGAAAGGCTCAGGATAATCGGCCAGTTGCGGATGGATAATCGCGTCTGCTGCCGGAATAATGTCCGGCAGGGTATGATGATCCGTCAGAATGACCGTCATGCCCAGTGAGTGCGCCAGACGCACCTCTTCCACCGCCGTGATGCCGCAGTCCACGCTAATCAGGAGCCCGGCCTGTTCAGCCAGGGCAGTGACCGCCTCGGCGTTGATGCCATAACCCTCAGACAATCGGGCAGGAATATAGGAAAAGGCCCGGATGCCCAGGGCCTCGAGGGTTTCCAGCACAAGCGCGCTTGCACACACGCCGTCCGCGTCATAATCGCCATACACCGCGACCGCTTGCCCTTTTTGCGCCGCTTCATGAATCAGGGCGCATGCCTTGTCCATGCCGCCAAGCAGCATAGGATCATGCAGCTGTGCCACGGACGGGTTTAAAAAGTTTGCTGCCTGATCAGATGTATGAATACCGCGGGCGCACAGCAAGGACGCCAGATAGTCCGGGTAACCTGGCAGTTGGCATGGGGTAGCGCGTGCGGTCAGTTTTCGCATAGATTCCTTTCAGTGAAAAAAAGGCGCCTTTCACAGAAAGGCGCCCGGGGAAACTTACCTGCGGGTCTTGCTGCGAAAGGTAAAAGCAGCCCATACATAAGGCGTAATCAGACGAACGGACAAAACCGAAGCGCCCAGGCCCGTGACCAGCGGCAGCAGGGTGCCGGCCATGATCAAGTTGCCGCTGACCAGAAAAACCAGAAGCGTCAGGACAGCCGCTGTCAAAGTCAATAGGAACAGTGGTTTTACCTGTGTCAGCGCCTGCTGTGCAGCCATCTGGCGGGTATAGTCACGCGCGATGTTGGTACGCGCGAGCTTGCGGGCAGTACGCAGCCAGGGGACGGTGAAGCAGTAAGTAAAGGCAGTGCCAGCCAGCAGAAAGGCCGGCGTATAGACGCTCAGCTTCAGGGCCAGGCTGACGATGGCGCAAAGCGCAAACGACAACAGCTGGTCATGCAGCACCGCAATAGCCAGTGTCAGACCGCCGGCAAGATTATAGCGCATCCATCCAAACAAGAAGGAGATCGCCACCATCAAAAGGATGGCCAGGAACAAGGACGGGTAATCCGCAGTTGCCTGCGCCACAAGATGGTATTTCATACCAAGGTTGAGCAGCGTCATCACCAGGGCAACCAGGATCACCAGCGCGGAAACGATTATCGCTTGGAACGCGCTTTTATGGATGCGCATCATCAGGCCTCCTTCTTGTTGGTCATTCCGGCGGTATACAGGGATGTCCTTCCACCAAACAGCCAGACAGTTTCGTTGAGCAGCACACGCAGCAGCAGATGTGTGATGGCGAGCCCGATCAGCAGTGAAATAGCAAATACCTCACCGAAAAGCCTGATAAGCCCCTGGTCGAGGATAATCATCGCCACGCTGAGCAGAACCAGCCCGGTAAAGACGTCAAGCGAAGCATGCCCTTCGTTGGCATAACCATCCCGCAGCGCCTGGCGCACGGAGCGCCCAGCCTGCACATCGCGCTGCACGCCATTGAACAGGTTGAGGAAAGCGAAAACCGTGACAAAGAAAGCCAGCTGGATGGCTGCCAGTGTCAGCATCGTGAATCCCGCCCTCATCAGCGCCGCGAAAAACCAGGAAAAGGCTGTTTGCAGCAGCATCATCCAGGCTGCCAACAGGCCGCCCAAGCGGAAGCGCGCGATAAAATACAGTGCGATCACCACAAACAGTGCGCCCATTGCATACAGCAGAATGGTCTGTACCCCGGCTCCCATCAAGGGCTGCTCCTCGGCGCCCTCTTCCAGCAGATTGAAAGCAAAAGGCAGTGTGCCCGAGCGCATTATAGCCATGTTTTCACGCGCCATGTCCAGTGAGGCCATGGGGATGTGTACCGTCCCCTGGGTAATCGGTTCCCCGATGCGGGGGCTGACCACTACCTCACCATCACGCTTAAGGGAGATGCTCTGGCCTGCCAATTCTGTAGACTTGCGCGCGAAGGCTTCCTTGCCAAAATCGTCAAACTTCAAAGACAGCACGATGCTGTTGCCTGTCGCATCGCCATAATCATAGTCGACATCGGTTACATTGCTGCCATCCATAAAGGCCTCGCCAGCAGGGTCAGTGAAAGTAAACTCACCCTTGGCGCTGAGTATACCGTTTAGGGAGGCAACATCAACGCTTTGAGGCAGGGTCACCCGCAGCCCGCCCTCCTTGACCTCTACAACCGCGTCCGTCCAGCCCAGTTCCTGCAGACGCTTTGAGAGCACGCGCACCGCGGTTTCCAGATCCTCCCGGGAGGCTTCGCCTTCCACTGCGGGACTTAGACTGCTGACCAGGGTCTCGCCCATCCCGGCGCCCGGCACCAGTGCCTCGCGCCATTTACTGGTCTGAGAAGGGGTGGGCAGCCAGGGCAAGAGGTTGTACAGGCCCTGGGCATCCATCTTCCGTCCGGTGATCCCCAGGGTGACAAAAATCACAGTCAACGCCAAGGCAACCGCCAGCGTCAGCGCCGCGACCGCCTTGCGGTTCACCGCAAACTTCTTTCCGGTTTTTTTATTCTTTGCCATGTTATTCTTCCTTCCGTTTATTTGAAGCACGCACGGAAAACCAGCTTACCCGGCTTCATCCGGGTAGTGAAAGGCCTGAAAGTTCTGTCGGTGAAAGGGAAGATCCGGCAACCGACAAACTGCGACACGGCGGCAAGCCGCGACGGACAACAGGGTCATGGAAGGTGCCCATAATCTGGCGACGGGCTGCCGGTTTTCCTCGCTGACAGGCGCCGGCCGTGCCGGCAGTGTACCAATGGAATGAACACGCAAGGGATACTGTCGCGGCTCGGCCTGGTGATGTATCATCAAACCCAGCAGCAGGAACAAAGCGGCGCAGCAAACACCCAGCCAAAACAGACGCTTGAGCACCGCCATCCCTCCTTATCATAGCAATGGCGATATTATATCCAGTTTATGCTGTGCTGTAAAGCAAAGCTGCGTTGACACCTCGGTATCTTGTGCTCTACAATCCCCCTCAGAAAGGCAGGCTTCCTTATGAGAACATCCCTGGTAACAGGCGGCTCCCGGGGAATTGGCAAAGCGATCGTGCAGCACTTGTCACAATCAGGCTGGCGGGTGGTTTTTTCCTATTGCCATTCACGGGACGCCGCCTTGTCTCTGGCCAGGCAAACCGGCGCGTACGCAATCCAGGCGGACCTGCGCCATGAGGATCAGGCCCAAACCCTGGCAGATCAGGCCATCAGCATCCTGGGGCATCTGGATACCGCGGTGTTCAACGCAGGGATCAGCATGAACGGACTTCTGCAGGATATGAGTACAGCGCAATGGGATGAGGTATTCTCCGTCAACCTGCGCGGCGCCTTTCTCACGATCCGGCCAGTCGTTTCGCACATGGTATCCAGGGGAACAGGCAGCTTGCTGCTGATATCCTCCATGTGGGGCTTGCGCGGCGCTTCCTGTGAAGCGGCCTACGCAGCCAGCAAGGCCGGCTTGATCGGCCTGTCCTCTTCCCTGGCCCAGGAATTGGGCCCTTGCGGCATCCGCGTCAACAGCATCGCGCCCGGGGTGATCGCAACGGATATGCTCAGTGAATACTCAGCTGAAGAACGCGACGCGCTCGCCGGGCGCTGCCTGCTCAAGCGCATCGGCAGGCCGGAGGAAGTCGCCAAAGCGGCCGCCTTCCTGCTCGGTCATGAGGCCTCATACATCACCGGCCAGACACTGAGCGTGGACGGCGGATTCATCTGACGAACTTTAATGAAATCATTTATTGTTCAGGATTCAAGCTGTTATTTTCTTTCATCAACCGGTTCAATTCATGCATGAAGGTGGGAATATCCGTAAACTGGCGGTAGACCGATGCGAAGCGGATATAGGCCACTTCGTCCAGCTTGCGCAGGGCTTCCATGACCATCTCGCCTATTTTGCTGGTGGGGATTTCACGCTGCATGCTATTGTAGCAAACCTGTTCAATGTGGGTGACCACTGCGTCGATATCCCCCGCGGTCACCGGGCGCTTGTGGCAGGCGTGAACGATGCCCGCGCGGATCTTTCCGGCGTCAAACACCTCGCGTGTTTGATCCTTTTTGATGACCAGAAGCTGGACAGTCTCAACCTTCTCGTAGGTAGTAAAGCGCTTGCCACAGGCAATGCATTCACGCCGCCGGCGGATGCTGGCGCCGTCGTCCGTAGGGCGAGAATCCACCACGCGGCTGTCCTCAGAATGGCAAAACTGGCATTTCATATGCTCACATCCTTATTGAAATCAGGATGATTATAACCAATTCAGCCCTTTTTGTCCATCAGCCATGGTTCATTCAGCCAGATAAACCAATCACCCACCTTCATGTCCCAGACAGCTTGAAGGTTTTTCCGGGTAAACACGCTGTCCCTTGCGCCGAAAGCCACTGAGCGGCCCTGCTTCATGAAAAGCGCGTGAGTGCCATAGCGCCTGGCCAATTGCAAATCGTGCACCACGGACATGACCGCCCTGCCAGGCGTTTGAAGCCAGTCACGCACCGTGTCAAAGATGAGCCGCTGATAGGCCAGGTCCAGGTGGCTGGCCGGCTCATCCAGCAACAGCAGCCTGGTTCCCTGGGCAAAGACCTGTGCCAGGAAGGCCCGTTGCAGCTCGCCGCCGGAAAGGGTCAGCACATTTTGCCGGCGCAAACCGCTTAGTCCGCACAGTGCCAGCGCCTCATCCACCATGCGCCGGCCATCGGGGTCCGCATGTGACAGGAAAGACTGGTGCGCATAACGCCCCAGGCCAACCAATTGCTCCACAGTATAAGGATAGCCAAGGGTATGGTGCTGGTGAAGCACACCCATCCGGCGCGCCATCTCTTTGGTTTTCAGCCTGGCGGTATCCATGCCGTCCAAATAGACCTTGCCCTGGTAGCGCAGCACCTTGGCAATGGCTTTGAGCAGGGTGGACTTGCCCGCGCCATTGGGTCCTGCCAGCATCAGCCACTGGCCGCCGGACACTTCAAAGCTGATATCATGGACTGCCTCAAAGTCTCTATAGCTGACGGATACTCCTTCAACGCGCAGCATCAGGCAGCCCTCCTGCGGGTATTGGCCAGGATGAACATAAAAAACACAGCGCCGATCAGGCTGGTGACCACACCCAAAGGCAGTTCGACCGGGCTAAGCAGGGTGCGCGCCGCCAGATCGCACAGCATCAGGAAGACGCCGCCCAGCAGCAGGCTGGTAATCAGCAGGCGCTTATGGGCCGGGCCCATGATCAATCGGCTGATGTGCGGAATGACCAGGCCCACAAAACCGATGGAGCCGCCAATGGACACACACACGCCAATCAGCACGGAGACCGCCGCCATCACGGTCAGCTTGACCCGTCGAACCGATACGCCGATCGCGCGGGCATTTTCCTCCCCCATGGCAAAGGCGTCCAGCTCCCGCGCGTGCGCCAGCAGCACCAGGCCGCACACAACCAATGCCAGCAATAAAAATAACGCCTCCGCATAGCCGGCTCCGGAGAGGGAGCCCAGGGTCCAAAAGGTCAGGCTGCGCAGCCGGGGGCCGGAAAAGGATATCAGCAGGCTCATCAGTGAGCCCATGAACATGGTCAGGATGACGCCGATCAGGATGATGGTGTTCGTCGCCAGAGAGCGGTCCAGCGCGAAAGCCAGAAACAGCACCAGCAAGAGCGACAAAAACGCAAAGATCACCGACAGCACCGCCGTGCCGGCAAGCGGCAGCATGGGCAGCTGAATGCCCATCAGGATGGCCAGCATCGCTCCCAAAGAAGCGCCGGAGGATACGCCCAGCGTGGCGCCATCCGCCAGCGGATTTCGCAGCAGGCCTTGCATCGCCGCGCCGCACAAGGACAAGGCAGCGCCGACTAAAAACACGCTGATGACGCGCGGCAGGCGCACCGTGAGGATGATGACCGCCTGCGTATTCCCGGTCAGATCCCGCCCCAGCACACCGTCCCAAAGAATGGAGGCGGTCTTGTCCAGAGGGATGGGCACGCTGCCCAGCGCCACACACACCAGCCCGGTAAGCATCACCAGCGCCAACAAGCCTGCGCCCCGCCACATCAGGGCTGTGGTCCCGCGCGGCGGACAACCCGCCGCGCGGGGATGCTTCAGCGCTGCGCCAGGCTCATTTGCCATAGACAAATTCGTACAGAGCCTGAGCCGCGTCCACCAGCCGCGGGCCGGGACGGGTGATCTCATCACTGTCCGAATTGAAGACATTCTGGTTTTTAACAGCCTTGAGACCGCTCCAGTTGGGCCGCGCAAGCACCTCTTCCACCGGCTTCAGGCCTTCACCAAAGTACATCGCTGTGGTTACAATATAGTCCGGGTCACGGGAAATCACCTGCTCCTCTGAGACACTCTGCCAGCCCTCCAGGTCGTGGAAAGCATTGGTCAGGCCCAGCATCCCGGCAATTTCGTCCATAAAGGTTGCCGTTCCTGCCGTCCACAGACCATACGCCAGGGGAGAAACCTCAAAGTAAATGCTACCTCCGGTCTTGCCCTGTGCCTTTTGGCGGATTTCATCAAAGGACGCGCGCATGGAATCGACCAAGGCTGCCGCTTCCTCTGTTTTACCGGTCAGCTTGCCCATCAGCGCGATGGCTTCATACACGCCCTGAATGGACTGGGCATTGCTGATCACGGTCGTGATGCCGGCGTCCTCCAGCTTTTTGCTGTCTTCCTCGCGCTGGCTCATCATGGTCATGACCACCACGTCCGGCTCCAGGGCAACGATCTGCTCAAAGTTGGTCTCAAAGCCGGACTGCACCGAGGGCAGCTCCAGCACCTGCGCCGGATAATTGGCGTATTCACCGCGACCGACCAGCAAATCTCCCGCGCCGATCGCGTAGAGGATTTCCGCATCGGCAGGCTGCAGGACAACAATGCGTTCAACAGGCTTGGTAAAGGACAATTCACGGCCCAGCATGTCCGTGAGGGTCAGGATGGTTGGTTCCGCCTGGGCCGCCAGGGCTGTTGCAGCCGTCAGCGTGAGGGCCAGCAGCAGAGCCAGCGCCAGGGAAAGGATCCGGGATGTTTTTTTCATGGGATTACCTCCTCCAGTTGATCAAATGAACCAAAACGGGCAGCTCCGCAGCAGGAACTGCCCGACCAAAGCCGGTCACCCCACCCAGGAGCTAAGCATGTGTCCAGGTCTCCCGGCTTGGCTTCATCCGTACAGGCGCCTTCCCGCTTTCGCAGTGGCTTTCTGCCCGCTTGTCAGCTTCACGGTTACTGGGTTAGCGCGGAAATTTCATCCGTCTTCCCGTGGCGGCTCAGGCCGCCGCGCTTTCACGCAAACACACGCGCCGATTCATTTGTCAGATCAAGTATACTCCTTCAGCCGCGACTGGTCAATGAAAAAGCAGCGGATTAGGCCCTTCTCTTTCCCGCTTCTCTTTCCCGCTGCGCCGGACGGCCCGGCAGCAGGCGGGGGCGGATGCCCGTTCCTCAGGCAGGGAACACCCGATCTGAAAACCTTGACATATATTGACGCGACAACCATAATTATTTTACTGCACAGCAAATGGGAGGTACAAATGAAGCGCATTGCCATCATTGGCGCAGGCATGATGGGTTCGGCCATGAGCATACCGGCCAGGGACAAGGGACATGAGGTGCGCCTGGTGGGCACGCCGCTGGATGACGCCATCATTGCGCACGCGCGTGAAACGCGAATGCACTTGACCATGCAGCGCCCACTGCCTGTGGGCGTTGTGTTTTACCAGTTTGGCGAGGTGCGCTCGGCGCTTGCAGGGGTCGATGTGGTCATTTGCGGGGTGAGCAGCTTTGGCGTGGACTGGTTTTTGCAACAGGCGCTGCCGCTGATCCCGCCGGAAGTACCGGTGCTGTCCGTCACCAAGGGATTGGTGGCGCACACGGACGGCACGCTTGAAACCTATCCGTCATATTATCAGCGCTTGTCCGGACGCGGCGGCTTTTACGCCATCGGCGGACCGTGCACCAGCTATGAACTGGCCGAGCGGCGGCACAGCGCCGTGGCTTTTTGCGGCAGCGACATGGCGACGCTGCACAGGCTGCGCAGCCTGCTGTCAACGAACTACTACCACATCAGCCTGTCCACCGATGTGGTGGGCGTGGAGGTCGCCGTCGCGCTTAAAAACGCCTACGCGCTGGCGGTGACGCTGGCCGTTGGCATGGTACAGCGGCAGGATGGGCCGGACGCCGCACCGGCCTATAACCCGCAGGCCGCGCTGTTTGGACAGAGCGTGCGCGAAATGACAGCCTTGTTGAAATTGTTAGGCGGCGGGCCTGAGAACATCGCATACGGCGCGGGAGACCTGTATGTCACCATCTTTGGCGGCAGGACGCGCAGGCTGGGCACGCTGCTCGGTCGCGGCCTGACGATCAACCAGGCGCTGCAGCAGCTGGAGGGGGTGACGCTGGAATCCATTGTCATCACGCAGCGCATGGTGCAGGCATTGCGCACGCGCGGGCAGCTGGCGCAATTCCCACTGCTGCACCACGTGGGCAAACTGCTCGACGGGGAGCAGGCGGACATCCCCTGGGCAGCCCTGATCACGCCGCCACAGGACAAACCGGGCGCGAGACCTTGTATATAAACGATAAACAACGGCAAAAAAACACAGGAATGCCATGCTTGATATTCTGTAGGGCTGATGCTATACTACTCACGCGCCAAACGGCGCAGACGGGGCATTAGCACAGTTGGTAGGACGAGGTAAGCGTACTTTCGCCCCAAACCAAGCCCCAAACCACCTGCTCAGGGAGCAAGAAATTTTCGGCTTCGCTCATCTGCTCTCCAGCAGATTCGCTCAGCCGACCGGCATTTAGAAAATGCCGCCCGGTTCGCGTCTCTCCCTTACTTCTCGTTCCAGGAACGACGACGACCTTCCTCTTTTTGAGGAGAAACTCTTCCTCACAGAGTAAAAACAGTGAGGAAAACCACCACGGGGCATTAGCACAGTTGGTAGCGCGCGACATTCGCATTGTCGAGGTCAGCGGTTCGAATCCGCTATGCTCCACCAAAACGCCTGAATTCGTTGAATTGACAACGTTTTCAGGTGTTTTTTTGTCAGAATTAGCTCGGCTTTGCATCCGGAATCGCAGAGTATTTTTGCGAGATCATCAATGAAAGCAACTCAAACGAAGTTCCGACATCAAATCGACTCGGAGCTATCCAAAATGAACAGGCTGTTAGTGCCTTATTCCAGCAAGCCACTGCGGTTTATGTAGGTCGTGTGCAGCAGCGCATGGGATCGGTGCCCATTGGGTTCGCCCAAGTATTCTTCGTACAGCGCTTTGACGGCAGGGTTTTCGTGGGATTTTCGGATGGGCAGTTCCTTGTCCAGCCGATATACCGCGTCAAGGCGGGATGTCATCATCGCGTTTTCCTTGATGGGGTTGCCGCCGCCACCGATGCACCCGCCGGGACATGCCATGATCTCAATGAAGTGGTAGTCCGTTTTGCCGGCTTTGACCAGATCCATGATTTTTCGCGCGTTGCCAAGGCCGTTGGTCACGGCGACCTTAACGTGCGTGCCGTTCATATCAGCAGACGCTTCCTTGATACCCTCGAGGCCCCGGACGGCTTTGATGTCAATGTTTCGCAATGCTTTGCCTGTGACCAGCTCGTACACCGTGCGCAGGGCAGCTTCCATAACGCCACCAGTGGAGCCGAAGATCTCCCCGGCGCCTGTGCCCAAGCCGAATGGCGCGTCAAAGGGCGTATCCGGCAGCGTGTCAAAGCGGATACCCGCGCTGCGGATCATTCTCGCCAGTTCCTGCACTGATAGAACGGCATCGATATCCCGAATGCCGTTCCTTCCCAGTTCCGGACGGGTCTCCTCAAATTTCTTGGCAGTGCAGGGCATTACAGATACGCTGAGTATGTCCTGAGGCAGTATTCCGAGCTTTTCCGCGTAGTAGGTTTTCAGCAGTGCGCCAAACATTTGCTGCGGTGATTTGCAGGTGGACAAATGGGGGAGAAGCTCGGGGTAGAATGTTTCGCAAAACTTGATCCAAGCGGGGCAGCAGGAGGTAAGCATGGGTAGGATGCCGCCATTGTTGATGCGGTCGATCAACTCTGTACCCTCTTCAAGTATGGTCAGATCAGCGGTGAAATCCGTGTCAAACACTTTGTGAAAGCCCACGCGTTTCATGGCGGTGATCATCCTGCCCGTGCTGATGCTGCCGGGCGGTTCACCCAGCGCTTCCGCCAAGGTGATGCGCACGGCCGGGGCGACCTGTGCGACGACGGTTTTGCCTGGGTCAGCGAACGTATGCCACACCACTTGGGTCTCGTCCCTAACGGTAAGCGCACCTGTGGGACAAGCCTGGACACACTGGCCGCAGTTGACGCAGATGCTTTCGCCCAAGGGGCGGTTGTATACGGGACGGAATTGCATCTCAAAACCGCGTCCCGTCTTGGATAAGGCGTGAACGGTCTGTACCTCGCTGCAGATGTATTCGCACCTGCCACAGGTGATACACTTGGCTGAATCGCGCGCGACAGAGGGCGATGAGTGGTCCGACTCGGCTGAGCGCGCCACGTAGGGATAGCGCGGAATCTTGACAAAGTGCATCTCCTCAGATACAGACTGTAGTTCGCAGGTGCCTGACCGGTCGCAATGCAGGCAGTCCTGCGCGTGGCGGGCCAGGATCAGCTCCAGGATGTTCCTGCGCGCACGCCTGACCTTGGGTGAATGGGTGCGGATGGACATGCCGTTCTGGGCGGGGTAGGAGCAGGACGGCACCAACAGCTTGTTGCCTTCCATTTCCACCAGGCAGATACGGCAGTTGGCCTTGACATTCTGGTCCGGGTGGTAACACAGCGTGGGGATATGGATATCCAGCTTCGTGGCTGCCTCCAGCAGCGTCGCGCCTTCCTCAACCTCAACGGGCAGGCCGTCGATCGTCAGTTTGATCACGCTCTTTGCCCCCTTTCGATGGCCTTCAGGTAGACATCAGGGAAATTGTGCAGACTGGTAATGACCGCCACTGAAGAGTTTTGTCCCAACCCACACAGGCAGGCCACATTCATGGTGGAGGCGAGGTCCTCCAGCAGCGTCAGGTCTTCCATACGCCCCTGACCACTGCTGATGCGCCTGAGGATTTCGTATATGCGAATATTGCCCTCTCGGCAGGGTGTGCATTTGCCGCAGCTTTCTTCGATGAAGAAGGTCATGATGTTTTCTACGATATCCAGTATATCGTGGCGGTCGTCTATGACCATGATGGTACCGGTCCCCAGTACCGATTCCGCCTGCTGACAGCTATCGATATCCATCGGCAGGTCGATCTGGCCGGCATTTATCAGATTGCCCGACTGCCCGCCCAGCATGAAGCCGCGCAGGTCGAAGTTGTCTTTCACCCCCCCGTGCGTCTCGTAGATATCCTTGAGGTTGGTGCCCATGGGGTACTCAAAGACGCCCTTTTGGGTGATGTTCCCGCACAGTGTGAAAACCTTTGTGCCGGTACAGTTGGGGACGCCGATCTCGCTGAACCATTTGCCCCCACGCTCGATTATGACCGGTATGTTGGCCAGCGTCTCCACGTTGTTGACCACCGTTGGCTTGCCGTACAGGCCTTGCACACCGGGGTAGGGCGGCTTAAAGCGTGGTTCCCCGCGGCGTCCTTCGATGGATTCTATCAATGCTGTCTCTTCACCGCACACATAAGCGCCGCCACCGGACACGACTTCGATTTCAAAACTGAATTGTGACCCCATAATGTTGCTGCCAAGGCAGCCTTCACCGCGCGCGTTTTCAAGCGTTTTCTCAAGTATCGGCGTGATATAGGGATACTCGCGCCTGAGGTAAAGGTACCCTTTCTCAGCGCCGACTGCATATGCCGCGATGGCCATCCCCTCGAACACACTGTTTGGGTCACCGGAAAGGATGACCCTATCCTTGTTGGTGCCCGGCTCGCCTTCATCCGCGTTGCAAATGACATATTTCTTGTCGCCCGGGGCAGCGGAGGTGATGCTCCACTTTTTCCATACGGGGAAGCCTGCCCCGCCGCGGCCCCGCAGTCCGGACAGCTTCATCTGGTCGATGACATCCTGCGGCTTCATGGCGAGCGCCTTGCGCAGGGGCTGATAACCGCCGCGCTTTTTGTAGTCCATAATGCTGACAGGATCAATTTTATCCATGTTTCTCAGGACGATCCTTGTTTCGGTTAACATCTACTCCATGTCCCCTCTCTGATAGTCCTCCATCAAAGTGGCCGCGCGTCCGGGCGTCAGGTTGCGGTAGACAGTGTCGTTGACCATGATGGCAGGCGCAAACTCGCATACGCCCAGGCACTGGCAGTATTCAAGGGTGAACTTTCCGTCCTTGCTGGTTTCACCCGGCCTGATGCCCAACGTTTTTGAGATCGCGTCCATCACGCCTTGCGCCCCGCATACATGGCAGGGAGCGCTGTGGCACATGCGCACAACGTACTTTCCGCGAGGCTTTGTGGAAAACATGGCATAGAAGCTGACAAAACCGTACAGATCCGCTTCCGGAATTTTAGTGATACGGCTCACCAGCGCGGCAACACTGTGTGGAAAGGAATTGGACGTTTCCCTTTGAATATCCAACAGGATATTCATCAGCTGATGTGGTTCTTTCCTGTAGCGGGAAGCGATTTCCCTTATCCGCTTCTCCGTCGCGGGCGAAATGAAGTAGTCATTCGTGACGCTATGGTCCAATTATCTCAACTCCTTCTGCAAATGGAACGCATGAGATCCTCCTTGCGTATGCGTATGCGTACGCCTTGCGCTCCTTAATTGGATCGGCAGGCAGAAAAGTCGGTCATATTTGGCAGGGATGAAGGTCGGACGTGCTGTCAGCAAAGAAGTGATACTTCGATTTTGGGATTAGTATATACTATCAAAACACAATTATCAAATGAACATTGCGTGGCCGGGCCGCTGTGCGGGTCGTGCCTGCATAATGGCGCAAATTTGAGTGCGGCAGACGCCCAGACAAGGCATCTCAAGGCTCCGAAAATTGACGGTTTTGCAGAGGACGAGGGGTATGGCGTCATTCGATCTTTCCCTTGACGGCGAAGACTGGTCTGCCCCCAATCTTTGTACCAACTTGTGAGTTAGTAAAGACCGTTCGTTGGCACCCGCACTCCTTCTTAGGCTTGGCCACATCGTAACACAGGGTACCGAGACGCTCAAGGGCGCGCACAGCGCGTTCATGGTGAACCGCAGGTTCGCCACCCTTGAACGGTGAGGCAGCCTGTGTTTTGCTCATCAAGCCGTTAGAAGGA
>JAKPNM010000045.1 GCA_029548395.1 Bacillota bacterium | reverse complement strand
AAATGACATCATTATTATACCATTACGGTAATAAACGGTAAATTAGCTAATTCTATAAACTTGACAAAAAAACAGGTTCGAACGCCTTGTACTGTATAAGAATTTTGAGCCAGGTTATAAATTTTAAGTGTAAAAGTGGGGAGATGCCGCCCCGGCCGGCTGAGGGCTTGTAACATTCCGTTTTAAACGTATAATGGGAGAAAACACGGAACCGGAGGATGTCGATGAAACATATGCACTCGGAATGGCGCCAGAGGCTGGAACACTGGGTCAACACCCTCAAGCAGGATGTCTACCACCCGCTGCAGGACTTCAATTTTGAAGGCAGCCTGACCATGGAGCACCTGACGCTGGACCAGGCCAGGCGGCTTGCCTACCGCCCCATGCCACGCGGCACGCATTGGGGCAAAACCTATGAGTACTGCTGGCTGCGCGACACCGTCCGGATCCCGCCCTCTGCCGCCGGGGAGCGCATTGTAATGAACCTGCCCACAGGGGGCGAGGCCGCCATCTTTGTCAACGGCCAGCCCTTTGGCACCTACCGCTCCAACTGGGTACAAATTCCCCTGCACTACCTGGAGGACAACTTCCTCACCGGCTCCGCCAGGCCCGGTGAAAGCTTTGAGATCTATGTCGAGTCCTACGCCGGCCACTGGATAGGAGAAAGCCGCCTGGGCGGCTGCGCCACCGGCCCCGTGCTGCCGGGCGCCTACCAGGACCCCATGACCGAAGGCCGGCGCGCCATGATCGGCGAGTGCACCTGGGGCATCTGGAATGAAGAAGCCTGGCAGCTGATGGTGGATGTCGAGATCCTCATGCAGCTCATCGAGCAGGTCGACCCTGACAGCCTGCGCGCGGACAAGTTGGCCGCGGCGCTGGAAAACTTCACCCTGACGGTGGATTTTGAGCAGGACGCCCAGGCGCGCATCCGCGACTACAAAAAGGCGCGGGCGCTGCTGGCCCCCCTGCTCAAGGCCAAAAACGGGTCCACCGTGCCGGTGTTCTACGCGGTGGGCAACGCCCACCTGGACCTGGCATGGCTGTGGCCCATGGCCGAGACCCACCGCAAGACCGCGCGCACCTTCGCGGCGCAGCTGCGCCTGCTGGAGCAGTACCCGGACTATGTGTTCATCCAGTCCCAGCCCGCCTCCTATGAGATGTGCCAGAAGCATTACCCCGGGTTGTTTGAGAAGGTCCGCCAGGCCGTCAAAGAGGGCCGCTGGGTGGCGGACGGCGCCATGTATGTGGAGCCTGACACCAACATGACCTCGGGCGAGTCGCTCATCCGCCAGCTGGTGTACGGCAAGCGCTATTACAAGGAAGTGTTCGGCGTGGACAGCCGCCTGCTGTGGCTGCCGGACACCTTTGGCTATTCGGCCGCGCTGCCGCAGATCCTCAAAGGCTGCGGCGTGGACCGCCTGGTGACCCAGAAGATCTTCTGGTCCTACAACGAGGGCGACCGCTTCCCCTATCACTACTTCACCTGGCAGGGCGCGGACGGCTCGCAGGTGACCTCCTTCCTGCCCACTTCCTATACCTATCGCACCGACCCGCGCGAGATCTGCGGCGTATGGAAGAACCGCGTGCAAAAGCGCGGCCTGGACGCCTTCCTGCTGCCCTACGGCTATGGCGATGGCGGGGGCGGGCCCTGCCGGCAGATGATCGAAAACGTCAGCCGCGAGAACAACCTGGAGGGCATGCCGCGGGTCATCCATGCCACGCCCAACCGCTTCTTTGACGACATGGAAGCTGCCGGCGGGCCGCAAAACACCTATGTGGGCGAGCTGTACTTCTCCGCCCACCGCGGCGTGTACACCACCCAGGCCCGGATCAAAAAGGGCAACCGCAAGGGCGAGGTCGCGCTGCGCGAGGCCGAGGCCTGGGGCAGCCTGGCCATGCTCAGGGGCTTTGCCTTCCCCTATGACGCGCTTCAGGACGCCTGGAAGAAGCTGCTGGTCAACCAGTTCCATGACATCCTGCCCGGCTCCTCCATCGGCCGCGTCAACGCGGAGGCCGTCCAGGTGTATGAGCAGCTCATCCGGGAGGCCCGGCAGGCGCAGGAGGAGGCGCTCCACAGCCTGCAGGAAAACGCCGCCGGCGCCACGGTGTACAACTCCCTGTCCTTCCCGCGCGAGCAGCTTGTGCTGCTGCCCAGGTCCTTCACGCAGGGCGCGGTCACCGCGGACGGCGAGGCGCTCAAGACCCAGCAGACCGACGAGGGCCTGCTGGCGCTTGCCCCGCTGCCGGCTTTTGGCGCGCTGAGCCTGAAGCCCGCGGACAGGCAGCCCCGCTACAAGGCGGTCGCCGCCCGGCTCACCAAGACCGGCGCGGTCATGGAAAACGAGCTGGTGCGCGTGAAGATCAACCGGCGCGGCGAGGTGGTTTCCTTTGTCGACAAGGAATCCGGCCGCGAGCACGCCGCGGGGCCGATGAACCGCTTTTTGATGTACAAGGATGTGCCGCGCCTGTTTGACGCCTGGGACATCGATTCCCACTATGAATTGCAGGAGGTGCCCCTGGACGAGCCGGTCACGCTCAGCCTGGCGCTCTCCGGCGGCCTGCGCGCCGTCATCCGCCTGACGCGGGACTTGCACAACTCCACCCTCACCCAGGATATTGTGCTGGACTACGCCAGCCGGCGGCTGGACTTTGTGACCACCGTCCGCTGGGATGAGCTGCACCGCCTGCTCAAGGTATCCTTCCCCGTTGACGTCATGGCCACCGAGGGCCTCAATGAGATCCAGTACGGCTACATGAGCCGGCCCACCCACCGCTCCCGGGCCTATGACAAGGACCGCTTTGAGGTATGCAACCAGCGCTGGAGCGCCCTGTGCGATGAGAACCACGGCGCCGCGGTGCTCAATGACTGCAAATACGGCATCAGCATGCACGGCAATGAGCTGCGGCTGACGCTGCTGCGCGCGGCGACCTGCCCGGAGATGAAGACCGATGGCGGCGAGCACCGCTTCACCTACTCCTTCACCGCCTGGGAAGGCCCCTTCATCAGCGCGCCGGTGGTGCGCGAAGCCTACGCGCTCAACGTGCCGCCGGTGGTCAGGCCCGGGCAGGCGGCTGACTTCAGCGCCTTCGCCCTGGACGAGGACAATGTCTTCATCGATGCCCTCAAGCCCGCGGAGGACCGCTCGGGCGACCTGATCCTGCGGCTGTATGAGGCCAAGAAGGCCGATACCGAATGCGTGCTGGCCGTCAACCTGCCCGTCAAGGCCGTGCACGCCTGCGACATGCTGGAAAACAGGCAGGGGCAGCTGCCCCTGAATGAGGGCTGCGTGAAACTGCGCTTTGGCGCCTTTGAAGTCAAGACGCTGCGGCTGACGCTGTAAGTCCTTCCTGTTTTATCATCAGTCCTCATCCGTGAGAAGGTCCGCTTCGCACAGGCGCTCCAGGCGATAACGGTGCAGATCATACCCGCCAATGCTGAAGGGAACCGTGTGAAGCGAATTGATATAGGACATTTCATCGGAATCGTCAAATTCATACCAGAGGTCATAGTCATCAGGATCGATGTTGCGAAACGCCTCGGCCGGCGTTGTTGCGGCGTTAAACTGCGCGAGTGCGTCCCAATAATCAAGTTCCCTGCCGCGCTCCCGGTTGATGTAACGCCTGTATTTCCGGTAGTGGAGGCTGTCCAGTAAATCCGTTGCCGCGGGATGACCCTCCCGCTGCAGGGCGGGCACGATCTCCCTTACAAGATGGTTCAGCGTCAGATACCTGTAGGGCGTTTCCCGCTCCTGCTCACAGAGAAACCTCAGCAGCGCCCAGGTGCATTTCCCCGGAAGGCAGGCGCGCACGATCTCGATATCGTCCTCGCGGAGACGATAGATCCTGTCAAGCGCCGCCTTGACGGCCCGGTCATCCTCTGAGGAGCGCAGGATCCGGCATAGCTTTTCCACATCGTCGATCTGCTCGATGTCCCGGGCTTTCAGCTCTTCCACGGGAAGGGAGGCGATCCTCTCCCGTTCCTGCGCTTTCCTCTGTTCCTCTCTCCGCGTTTCCCGCGCGAGGCGCTTTCGCTTTTCAAAGTCGCTCTCGGGTGGCTCTGTCCGAAGATCCATGTTTCTGACCGCTCTTGATATCAACCGGATAAATTCCAAAGCGGCGCCGTTCAGGCCCACATGTTTGATGAAATCCACGTCATCAGGTCCATCAGGTTCAACTTCATCATCGCGGCAGCGGTATTTCATCAGCAGCCAGGCGACCCGTTCCTCCGTGAGCTGCTCCTTGACGCAGTCCGCGTGAAACGCGGCGACGCGCTCCGAAAGCCCGGCATCCGTGAATTTTGTCAGAAACCGCTCCGTCTCCTCACTGCGCAGGATGTCCGTGAGCTCCTGCGCCTCGTCGGAAAAGAGCCCCGCCTCGGCCTGAAGCTTTTTCGGCAGGAGGTTCTCGGCGGCATACTGCATGGCAAGATGCTTCAGGAACAGGTTCGGCGGATGCCAAAAGATCATCTCCGCGGGCGCGGCGCCATCGTAACACTGCGGAAAGTCCTCGCGGAGCGTCTGCAATAAATACGCTTTGTCCGTCATGGCGCTGTTACAGCTGCCCGAGGCGTTTGCCGGCTTCCGCGCGCACGGAGTCATCCGGGTCCTCGTCCGCGATTTTTTGGAGTATGTCAATATGATGCAGCTCGCGCACCATCCGGCGGCGGACAAGGGGGGCGGGGTCCGAAAGCGCCGCCTGTTCCATCAGGCCCTCGTCGCCCAGACGGATCAGCGCCACGCGCCGCGCCTCCGCGCAGCGGGCGTTTTCGATGACGGTGCGCAGGCTTTCCAGGGGAAGGGAATGGACGTCCGCGGTCGCTTCCCTGGGATCCAGGCTCCTCCATCCAAGACCGCTTCTCATGCCGATGCTCCTTTCTTTTGGTTTACCCGATGCCGTACATGGCCATCCCGGGCAGGCCGTCCAGGGCTCTGAGCGGCAGCCGCCGGATGCGCAGCCGGTTCAGGCAGGCGACATCCCGCTGTACATTGCCGGCGCAGTAGGCCAGCAGCACCGCGTCCCCGGCTTCATAAATGGTGGTATAGCAATAGCCGCTGTCAGGATCATCCTCCAATACCAGGGGGCCTGTCCAATGCTGGCCGTCGTCCGCGCTCACGGCGGCGATCAGCGGGCTGCGCCCGCCGCTGCGCGGCGGATACCGCCTGGTCGGGTAGTCGGGAACGGGGTTCCACAAGGCCAGCAGCCGCCCGTCCGCCAGGCGCTTCATGCTCAGCGGCGACACGGGGGAGCTGAAGGGCGAGGGGAGGGGCATGGACCAGTTTTCCCCGCGGCTGGCGGACTTGAACTGATACTGCCGGGACAGGTCGGTCCGCGCCCAGCCATACAGGCTGCCATCGGCCAGCTCCACTACGCCGGGTTCCTGGAGGCCCGTGGCGCTGCGCACGCCCCCCAGCGCCAGCAAGGCGGGCCCCTCCCGCCAGGACTGCCCCTCATCATCCGAAAAGAAAAAGGTGCTGGTCGCCGGGCTGTAATGCGGCCGGTCTTCCCCGTGAAAGGTGGGGACGTGCTCGGCCGCCGGCACCAGGATGCGCCCGCAGCTCAGGCGGACCACCCGGTCATTGTTGACCACAAAGTAGCCGTCCCTCGGCATGCACAGCCGGGCTTCGCCCCAGGTATACCCTCCGTCCGGGCTTTCGCGCAGCCACATGCGCATATCGCGCCAGGTGCGGCGCACCAGATAGAACAGCCCGACGCGCCCGCCGGACAAGTCCAGCAGCGAAACGCTCATGATGTTCATGGCCTGATGGTCCCGGCACCGCGTCACCGTCTGCGGGGCCGACCAGGTTTGGCCCTGGTCCCCGGAGCGGATCACGCGGATGTCCGCCGCGGCGTGGTCGTTGTCGGACTCGCTGATAAAGGCGGAGTAGCAAAACAGGATCTGGTCTCCGGCGCGTATAAAGGCGCCCTCGCTGTTGCGCGGGTTTCCGGGCCCCGGCCCCAGCTCATGCACGATGCTTCCGGTCATTTGAGCCTCCTGGTAGATCTGATAGCTTGCATCATACGTCCTTTTGAAGCTGCGGGCAAGCGGGATCGGCGTAAAAGTGATAGAAAAAAAGTGCGGATTCCGCAGAAATTTATCGCGCCGTATTGAAGCATCTGTCATTCTGGCAGCAGGAAGAAACGCATATCATGGAAAACGTGCTTTTCTGTGATTTGATTCGCCGGGGGTTTTATGTTGACGTTGGCCTTGTTGTGCAGCATGTCAAAACAAAGGATGACCTGAAAATACGAAAACAATTAGAGGTGGACTTTGTGGTTAATCGCAGAACGCTTGCAGGAAACCAGCGAAGCGGCTATCCATGCTCGCATTCTGACGATGAACTTGTGGAAGCATCTGCAAGAGCTTCTTTTTGCACTGTTTCAAAGGGCGCTTCGAATGCAGGCTTGGTGCAGAAAACTTGTGGTAATGAGCATGCTTCTAGTTTGGGGTGCAGAGAGAAATTTGAAAACGGTTATTTTTCAGTAGACCCTATTTGGAGAACTAATCCTGAAGCTTTCTCTTTTTTTCTGATATAATATCTCTGTGAATACATAAAAGTCTTTTGATATACTATCTTGGGTAGTTTTTTTAAAAATCCTCCGAACACACCAAATACATAGTCTATAATTTGCAATAAAGTCAGTAAACTTAATACTATTGCAGACCAGTTGAGTGCAGAGATTCCACTTCTTATCCAACTAATTATTGAGAGGATTAACGTTAGTACACCAATAGAAATAAGTATAAAAATCATAAAAACTTCAGCTCTTCTTGCTAATTTTGCGGCTTTTTCTTCAGCATCCTTTAACATGTTATTACGAATTAATCTATTATTATTTTCCGATTCGAGGAGCTGCCGTTCTTTCTCATTAAGCAGAGATGTAAACTCATGCTCTGCTTGTTCATATCCCTTAAGATAACCATCTTCTTTTGCTTTTTGAGTATCTTCCTTAGATTCTTTTCTTATATACTCATTAATGCTATCAACTATGGAAGCTTCGTTTAAACGAGACACATTGTTATAGGTAATATCTGCAAGTATTGATTTTATTGCAGTTTGACTTCTAATGATTAATGCGGCTTCTTTTGGTATCGTGTTGTCCAATTCCATTTTCTTTGTTAGTTCAATGGCTTTATCCATTATTTCTTGATTTATTTCACACGCTGCAAAAGCGTATGAGATAAGAATGCTTCTTGGGAGATGACTCTGAGCGTTTTCCTGTCCTACCCATAGCAAGCTAACCAAATCAATATCATGTATAGCAAAATCAATTTCAGGAGGAAAGTATGCAGGATATAAATCTCTCATACACTGGCATAGTCTCCAATCCTGGGTCACCATTATTGCAGAACAGTTTTCAATCCTTGTAGGATGGCTATCCTTCCTAAGTCTGCCAATTGCTGAGAGCGATATTGTGTCGAAATTAACCCTGCTGTTAGAAAGCATAATTTGTTTATGGTATGATTTTAATTGTTCTTCAATTTTTTGCTCATCTTGAAATCCTAAATATTTATTTTTCTTTTCATCTGATGGAGTATATGACGGGACAGGAAATATAGTTATTTGTTTTTTAGCTAGGTTCTCAGTTATAGTTTGTGGCTGAGCTATTGTATATAATACTTCTTGAGGGTATTTTCGTGCTTCAAGACCAAGGAAACTAAAAGCATTCCGTTCATATTGTTTTCTTGCATAAATCTCAAGGAGATTACTGGCTTCTTCAATAGTGTGTTCGAATACACACACTCTTCCGCCATTACTCTTAATCAACTGGCACATTTCATCAAACGCCAATTCATCACTTTCAGAATCATATCCCAGAGCATCAATAACTAGAGAACAATCAATATAAAATTCTGTTCCCCTAAGCTTAGATGCAATATCACTCTTAATATTAGTAGTAGAGTAATAATAAACGGCCTTGAATATTAAAAAACCTTTTGTAATATCAATCAAACTTTGCAGGATAATAGGTTCTTTCTCTAGAATTCTAATAATAAATCGAGCCACATAATAATTATGTTCTCCATTTGAAATAGTAATAGAACGTAACTTTTCAGTATCCCCAACAACAGTGAGTCCATAACTTTCAAAAAAGTTAAACAAAATTTTTGAAGCGATCTCTTCATTTACATCTTTTAGCATACGTTGATTATGTAGGAAATGTATTAACGAAGATAAAACCTCATTAATCTTTCGATTCATTTCAGCATAATTGCTATCAAACTTACTTGAGTCAAATCTTTCTATTACTACATATTGTCGATTTTCTTTACGAACATAGCATGGCCGTGTCCTCTTAGATTTTGATAGGCGGACAAGTGCCTTTTCAATCACTTGTCGTGGAATATTAGTAAAGCCATAATCTTCTTTCATTTTGCAAGCGATATTATCAATGTTAATAAGTGAACCAATTTGAATGGGCATACTTTTTAATACGAATTGACAAATCATGTCAAGATAATCACGATTTTCATTTTCCCATAATAGTGACAACAATGCAAATGAAGATAGAGAACTGCTTTTATTCATAAACCCTCCCAAACGAGATATTCTTTGTATTTTCAACGCGTAGTCATTGTATAGGGTGAACTAATGTACTGTAAACAACAATTAATTTGAAAGTAAAAGAGCCAAAAAGAATAATTTCTTTCTTCTATTTTTTTAATGATACATTTTCTTTGTATTTTCGTCAATTGATATTCAATTATAAAATGAAACATATTCGGGACATATTCAATTATAAAATGAAACATGCAAAAATTATTTGAAATGACTTGTCATCGATTTTAGAAATGTCACTTTACAACAAAAAATTGATATGGATACAAAGGCTCATAACTATTGGAAATTATTTTGTTTTAGATTTTGCTGTCAAAATGCTGCCAAAAGAGAAAAAAGAGAATGCCAACTCTCTTTGATTCAAATAGCTTTTTGAGGCCTTTTACCTTTTAGCCATCAATCCAATTCCTTTTCTTTCATTCGGGATGCCAAGCCGGCCTGATTACAGAAAAGGAGTTCTTGATAACCATAACTTTCTTATTCCACCAACTCTTCTGTTGTTTTCAAGGCCAAAGCGCACAAAAAATCATGTAAAAATCATTTCCACCCCTCCGCTCCCTTCCCCTCAAAAAAGCCCGCGATAACATCCGCGCGCCCGGGCCGCCCCAGCCGCCGCCCGGCATCCTCAGGCATGAGCCCCGCCCATCACCTCCAGCGGTACGCCCTTCATCGCATGCTTTCCAAACAGGAAGCGAACAAAATCCGTGCCCGAATCAACCGGGGGCTGCGCGCAGCAATCCGCGCATTGCGCGCAGGCGGGTCTCAGGCCAGCGGCTCACACCTGCTCAAACTGGCTCTCGTACAGCTCCTTGTAGCGCCCGCCCAGGGCCATGAGCTGCTCGTGGTTGCCGTGCTCGGCGATGCCGCCCTCGTGCATGACCAGGATGACGTCGGCCTCGCGGATGGTGGACAGGCGGTGGGCGATCACGAAGCTGGTGCGCCCGGCCATCAGCGTGCTCATGGCGCGCTGGATGCGGTGCTCGGTCAGGGTGTCCACGTTGGAGGTGGCCTCGTCCAGAATCAGCACCGGCTTGTCGGCCAGCATGGCCCGGGCGATGGTCAGCAGCTGCTTCTGCCCGGAGGAGATGTTGTCGGCCTCCTCGTTGATCTGCATCCCATAGCCGCCCGGCTGGGTCAGGATGAAGTGGTCGGCGTGCGCGTGGCGCGCGGCCTGCATGACCTGCTCGTCCGTGGCGTCCGGGCGCCCGTAGCGGATGTTCTCCATGATGCTGCCCGAGAACAGCCAGGTGTCCTGCAGCACCATGCCGAAGGCGGAGCGCGCCTGCTGCCGGCTCAGGCTCTTCAGGTCCACGCCGTCCAGGGTGATGCGCCCGGACTGCGGATCATAAAAGCGCATCAGCAGCTTGACCAGCGTGGTCTTGCCCGAGCCGGTCTCGCCCACGATGGCGCAGGTCTGCCCGGGCAGCACGCACATGGAGAAATCGTGGATGACCACCTTGTCCGGGTCATAGCCGAAGCGCACGTTCTCAAAGCACACGCGGCCCCTGACCGGGGGCAGGGCGGGCGCGCCCTCAGGCTCCTGCTCCTCCTCCACGTCCAGGAAGGCGAACACCCGCTCGGCCGCGGCCGTCATGGTCTGGATCTGCCCGGACACCTGCGAGAACTGCGTCAGCGGCTGCATGAAGTTGCGCGCGTACTGGATAAAGGCCTGGATGTCGCCCACGGTGATGCGGCCCATGGCCGCCTGCGCCGCGCCGAAAACCACCACCAGCAGGTAGCTCAGGTTGCCCACAAAGCTCATCAGCGGGTGCATGAGCCCGGTAAAGAACTGGCTTTTCCAGGCGCTGTCATACAGCCTGTCGTTGGTCCGGTTGAAGCGCTCCAGCGCGGCCTCCTCCTGGCGGAAGGCCTGCACCACCAGGTGGCCGGAGAAGGTCTCCTCCACCAGGCCGGAGACCTCGCCCAGCGCTTCCTGCTGCCTTTTGAAAAACTTCTGGCTGCGCGAAAAGATCAGGCCCATCATCCCCATGGACAGCGGCACCACCAGCACCACCAGCCCGGTCATCAGCGGGGAGATGGACAGCATCATGACCAGCACGCCGATCAGCGTGGCGATGCCGGAGATGGTCTGGGTGAAGATGTTGCTGATGTTCTGGGAGATGCTGTCCACGTCGTTGGTGATGCGCGAGAGGATATCGCCCACGCTGGTCTTCTCATAGTAACCCACGCTGATGCGGTGGATCTTGCGCCCGATCTGCCCGCGCAGGCTGCGGCTGTACTCCGCGGTGATCCCCGCCACCAGGCGGTTCATGGCAAAGCTGACCAGGCTGGAGGCCAGATACAGCCCCAGCAGGAAGAGCAGCACCCGCCCCACCCGGGCAAAGTCGATGCCGCCGGTGCCGCGCACCCGGGCTACCAGGCCCTCAAAGATGGCGGTGGTGGCCTGGCCGGTGATCCGGGGGCCGAAGATGCCCATGACAGCGCTGAGCACGCTCAGCGCCGCGCAGACGAGCAGCCTGCCGCGCCAGGGGCGCAGGGCCTGAAGCAGCCGGCGAAAGGACGCCTTGAAGTTCTGGGGCTTTTCCACAATGCGGCCCCTGGGGCCGCCGCCATGCCCGCGCGGGGCGTGGCTTTGACGTTGTTTCTGATCAGCCATGCTGCACGCTCCCTTCCCCGGACAGCTCCTCATCCGACAGCTGGCTGCGCGCGATCTGCTGGTACTCCGGTGAGTTCTTCATCAGCTCGCTGTGCGTGCCCTGGGCCGCCAGGCGGCCTTCCGTGATGACCAGGATCTTGTCCGCCTGCATCACCGTGGCGATGCGCTGGGCCACGATCAGCACCGTGGCCCCGCCCAGGCGTTCGCGCAGCGCCTGGCGGACCTTCAGGTCGGTGCGGTAGTCCAGCGCCGAGAAGGAATCGTCAAACAGCAGGATCTCAGGCCGCGCGGCGATCGCGCGCGCGATGGACAGGCGCTGCTTTTGCCCGCCGGAGAAATTGCTGGCGTCCTGGGCCACCTCGCTTTGGTAGCCGTCCTCCTTTTGGGCGATGAAGTCGCTTGCTTGGGCGATCCCGGCCGCCTCCTCCAGCTGCTCAAGGCTCAGGCCGTCCCCGGTAAAGCGCAGATTGTGCTCGATGGTGCCGGAAAACAGCTGCGCCTGCTGGGGCACCAAGCCGATGCGCCCGCGCAGGTCAGGCAGGGCAAGCTGCCGGATGTCCACGCCGTCCAGGGTGATACGGCCGGAGGTCACGTCGAAAAAGCGCGGGATCAGGTTGAGCAGCGTGGATTTTCCGCTGCCCGTGGCGCCGATGACCGCGGTGGTCTGGCCGGGCAGCGCCTCAAAGCTCAGGTCATGCAGCACATCCTCCCGGCTGTCGGGATAGCGGAAGGAAACCCTGTCAAACACCAGGCGCCCGCGGCCTGTCTCCGGCAGCGCCTGCGGCTGTCCGGGCGAGGACACGGAGGGTTCGGTGTCAAGCACCTCCCTGATGCGCTGGGCGGCTACCTCGGCCCGGGGCATCATCACAGCGGACACCATGGCGATCATCATGAAGGACATGGCGATTTGCATGGTGTAGGTGATAAAAGCGATCATGTCTCCCACCTGGATGCGCCCGGCATCCACGCCCTGCGCGCCAAACCAAATAATCATCAGGCTCACGCCGTTGATGATGATCATCATCAGCGGCATCATGTAGGCGAAGGTCCGGTTGATGAACAGCATCACGCCGGTCAGGTCGGCATTGGCCTTGTCATAGCGGGCGATCTCATGCTCCTGCCGCGAGAAGGCGCGCACCACCTGGATGCCGGTCAGGTTTTCCCGGGCCACCAGGTTCATGCGGTCGGTCAGCTTCTGCAGCGTTTTGAACTTCGGGATGACCACGCGCGAGATGGACAGGACCAGCGTCAGCATGACGCCCACCGTCAGCGCGATGATCCAGCCCATGCCGGTCCTGGCCCGGATGACCCGGAGGATGCCCCCGGAAGCCATGATGGGCGCGTACAGCAGCATGCGCAGCATCATGATGCCGGCATGCTGCACCTGGTTGATGTCGTTGGTGGAGCGGGTGATCAGGGAGGCGGTGGAAAACCGGTCGACCTCGGCCTTGGAAAAAGACAGCACCCGCGCGAACACCTGGCTGCGCAGCCTGCGCCCCACCCGCGCGCCCGCGCGCGAGCCCAGAAAGCTGCTGCCCACGGCAAACAGGCCCATCAGCAGGGTGATGCCCAGCATCCTCAGCCCCTGGTCCCATAAGAACGCGTTGCGCACGCCGCCGATATCAATCCCCAGGCGCCCGTACTCCGCGCGCACGAACTGCGCCGCAGCCTGGGCGGCCATCTGCTCGGGCAGCATGCTCGCCGACAGCTGCCTGTCCTTCATCTGCTGCCTGATCATCTCCAGCGTCATCTGCCCGCTGTCCAGCATCTGCAGCATGGCCTCTCCCTGCGGATACTGGGACAGGCTGAACAGCGCCGCCATGGGCAGTTCCAGCGCCTCGCGCGCGGCCGCCCGCTGCGCCGCGTCCAGATCCCCCCGCAGGACAAAGTCCCCTTCGGATTCCCGGTAGGCGGCCCGGACCGCAGCCTGGTCCTTTTCATCCATCAGCCGGCCCAGGCGGCGGTAGGAGACGGCGGAGATCCGCTGCGCCAGGGCGTCGGGGATGCCGTCCTGCTGCACGCCTATGTTGACCAGGCTGGAGGTAAAGCCGGGCAGCGCCAGCTCACAGGCGGCCTGGCCCACCAGCAGCAGGCAGATCAGCAGGATGGCCTTCCATTCCGGGCGCATAAAACGAAATATTTTCAAGTCGTGTTCCTTTCACAGCACACGGGCCCGCCTGGGCGGACCCGCGCAGATACAGGGAGCGGCGTTCAGCCCGCGCTGTCCTCATCAGCATCCGCCGGCCCGGCGGGAGGCTCGGGCAGCGTCAGGCGGACGAGCTCGATGCGCGTGTTTTTCGTGCGCAGGACCCGCAGGGTGAAATCGTCCCTGGCCACCTCGGGCTCCTCGCCGGGTTTGGGAAGATAGCCCAGCTCCTCGATGACGTACCCGGCGATGGTATCCGCGTCCTGGGACTCAATGTTCAGGTTGAAGGTCCGGTTGACGTCGGTCAGCGGCAGGCTGCCCAGCAGGATGGCTTCCCGGTCGCTGATGATCTGCAGGGGCTGGCCCTCATCGTCATCATACTCGTCCTTAATGTCGCCGACGATCTCCTCGATCAGGTCCTCCAGCGTGACAATGCCGGAGACGCCGCCAAACTCGTCCACCAGCACGGCCAGGTGCTGCTTGGACTGCTGAAACTGCACCAGCAGCTCGTCCGTGTACATGGTATCGGGGATGAACATGGCCGGGCGGGCGATCTCGCGCAGGGTGATCCGGTGCTCGTTGAGCGCGGCCAGGTTGAGCAGCACGTCCTTGAGGTGGACAATGCCGATGATATTGTCCTTGTCCTCCTCATACAGCGGGATGCGCGACCTGAGCAGGGTGAGCATCAGATCCATGTTCTTCTCGATCGGGTCCTCCGCGTCCAGCATGTCGGTGTCCACGCGCGGCACCATGATTTCGCGCACCAGGCGGGTGTCCAGGGAAAGCACCCCGCGCATCATGTTGAATTCCTCGGCGTCTATCGCGCCGTCATTGCGGCTGGAATTGAGCAGCACGCGGATCTCATGGCGGGTCAGCTTCTCCTCCTTCTTTGAGAAGTCAATGGGCGTCAGCTTTTTCACCAGCCCCACGGACACCGTCAGCAGCCAGACAAAGGGCTTGAAGGCGCCTCGGATGAACAGGATGGTGCCCGCGCAGACGCGCGCGTACTGCTCGGGCATCTGCAGCGCCAGCTGCTTGGGATACAGCTCGCCCAGCACCAGCGTCACATAGGAGATGATCAGCGTCACAATCAGGCTGGCCACCGTCTCCGCCGCCGGAATGCCGCCCAGGGCCGGCATGATCAGGTCCACGAAGGTTCGCGCCGCGGACGCGGAATTGAAAAAACCCGCGAAGGTGATGCCGACCTGAATCGCGGACAGGAAGGCGTCAGGCGTCGCGAGCAGCTTTTGTACCTTGGCGGCGCGCTTGTCCCCGTTGTCCGCCATCTCTTTGATTTTGGCGGGGTTCAGGGAAACAAAGGCCATTTCCGCGCCGGCCAGGAACGCGTTGACAGCTGTCAGGGTCAAAATCAGGATGATCGATCCGAAAAGCGGCGAACCAGGGTCATCCATGCCGGAAACCACACTCCTTCAAACTAAATTTTCCATGATTATACAGGGATTGTGCCCTGTTTGCAAACAGGAGCCCGAGGCCAGCGCATTCAGGGCGCATTCGCGCTTGCCCGTCCGGCCCTGACCCTGTACAATCAGGGCATCACGGGGCGCGGCGGCAGGCCGTCCGGGCGCCCCTGCGAGCAATCGGAATCACAGGAGGCAACGGCATGGACATCGTAGCCTATGTGGAGCGTTCCAGCGGCACCGGCTTTTCCACGCGCCCCCTCAACGCCCTGGACGCGCTGGTGTTCTCCCAGCTGGTCTACCTGCCCCTGGAAAGGACCAGCGCCGGGCAGCGGGCCGTGCCCATCCAGGAGCTGCCGGAAACGCTCAATTACATGGAGCTGCAGTCACAGCCCCAGTTCATGACGCGCCATCATCTGCGCCTGATGCGCGCGGCGGCCGAAAGCCGGCGCTTTGGGCAGGTGACGCTGTCCCATTTTGTCGATGAGGTGGACGTGGCGGCCGTCACGCAGTTTTCAGCGGTCTGCGCCTCCTTGCCCCATGGCCTCACGGTCGTGGCTTACCGCGGGACCGACCTGAGCCTGGCCGGCTGGCAGGAAAACCTGCGCCTCTCCTATGACAGCCCGGTTCCCGCCCAGCGCCGGGCCGTGGACTACCTGCGCCAACGCGCGCAGGAAAGCGCGGACCGGCTGGCGCTGTGCGGCCATTCCAAGGGCGGCAACCTGGCGGTCTACGCCGCCTCCTTCTGCGGTGCCGAGATCCAGCAGCGCATCACCCGCATCTTCGCCTTTGACGCGCCCGGGCAGCATGAGGGCGTGCTGTCCACCCCGGAGTATCAGGCCATCCGCAGGCGCATCCGCTCCTTCCTGCCCGAGCGCGCGGTGGTGGGCGTCCTGCTGGAGCAGACGCGGCCCTACACCGTGGTCGCCTGCCGCGCCTTCGGCCTGCTGCAGCACAACCCCTACAACTGGATCATTGAGGGCGGCGCCTTCAAAAAGCGCCAATCCCTGTCCGCCGGCAGCCTGTTCCTGGACAAGTCGCTGGACGCCTGGGTCGCCGCCATGACGCGGGACGAGCGCCAGCTGCTGACCGAGGCCATCTTCTCCGTCCTGCAGTCGCCCGGCGGGGACAGCTTTGACGATCTCAGCGAGGACTGGCTGGGCAACCTCAGGACCATGCAGCAGGCCGCGGACAAACTGCCCAGGCATGTCCGGCAGGCCATGCG
>JAKPNM010000044.1 GCA_029548395.1 Bacillota bacterium | reverse complement strand
TTCCGCTGTGGCTGGTGACGCTGCTGGGCGGCCTGTTCATTTGGGTGCTGTCCCTGATCATGATCCTGTCGGTCTATGGCAGGTTTTTTAAGCTGTATCTGGCGACGGCAATCGCGCCCATACCCCTGGCCTCGTTTGCCGGAGAGCCGTCCAGCGGCACAGGAAAAGCCTTCCTCAAATCGTATGCCGCGATCTGTCTGGAAGGCTTGATCATCGTTGTGGCCTGCGTTATTTTCAGCGTGTTCGCCGCCAGCCCGCCCGCGCTGGGCGACCCGTCGCTGTCGGCTGTCACCATCGTCTGGAACTATATAGCCGAGTTCGCGTTCAACGCGCTGGTGCTGGTCGGCACCATCAAGATGAGCGACCGGCTGGTTCGTGAATTCCTTGGCTTGACCTGATACCCGAATTAACGATAAAGGCCGTCCGTGTTCACGATACGGTATCCGTTCTCGTCCACTTCGGTGGATTCGCGGATTCTGCGGCGCAGTATCTCCTCGGAAAACCGTTCTTCCCGGCGCTCGGCCATGAACGCCCGGATCTTGCGTATCAGGGATATCACCCAGGACAGGCCGGCCAGCGCCAGCAGCGCGTACCCGATGATGTTCGCCAGTTCATAATTGGCATAAAACCATTTGGAAAACAGCGTCGGGGCCAGCAGGGCGTACAGCAGCGGAATGGTCAATCGGAAAGCCGCCGCCACGCGGAAGATGACGGACAGCAAGATGACAAAAGCGCCGATTCCGATATATATCAGCATAGCCCAAATCCCCCTATTACCTTGATTTGCTTATAGCTTAACTCTTCCCAGTGCCTTATGCAACCTATGTGCGGGAAAAGCGCAAAGCGTTTCATGCATATTGGTTTATTCTTCTTTAGCTTACCGGATTTCTCTCTGGCTTTTTTCTCTTCGTCCATCAAAAGTCAAGGAGGTTCCAACATGGAAGTACGCATCAATAAAGAAGTGCGTGATTACACCGAATCCATCTTTTTCGGGCTGAGCCTGCGGCAATTCGCGTTTTCGCTCTTAGCGGTCGCCGTTACCGTGGGCCTGTACTTCGCCCTGCAAAGCGTGGCGGGTACGGAAGAAACCGGCTGGATTTGTATCCTGGGCGCGGCGCCGTTTGCGGCCTGCGGTTTCTTTAAATACAACGGGATGCCCGCCGAGCGTTTCGTCATGGCCTGGCTGCGTTCCGAGTTCCTGTATCCCAGGCAGCTCGCGTATAAGGCGGAAAACACCTATGCCGCGCTGCTGGCCAATTCGTCCGTCAGGGAGGAATTGCGCCATGATTAAAACGCTGACCAATATGCTCCGCCAGGACAGGGAGCGCATGAGCGTTCCCAGGTCCGTGCAGCAGGCCATTCCCATCCGCCGTATCTGGCCGGATGGGATTTTTCAGGTGGGCAATAAATTCTCCAAATGCGTCCGGTTCTCGGATATCAACTACGCCATCGCCAGTAAAGCTGATAAGCAGGAGATGTTCCTGGATTACTTGGAACTTTTGAACTCTTTGGATGTGGGCGCCACCACCAAGATCACCATATCCAACAGGCGGCTCAACAAAAAACAGTTTGAGGAATCCATCCTGCTGCCAAAGAAAAACGACAATCTGGATCATTTCCGGGAGGAATACAACCAGATGCTGATG
>JAKPNM010000037.1 GCA_029548395.1 Bacillota bacterium | reverse complement strand
CGCAGACAGTTAATGGAGGCGAAAGCGAGGGGATAAACTCCTCGACGAACTGTTCTCCCTTTGCCCCATAGGGCAATCCAAGCGCTCCATCGATGATGGCGGCGCTTGTCACGGTCATCTCCGCCAGGGGCGCAGGCCCGGTTGTTGCTGCAGATTCCGACAAAGCGGCCAGCCCTGTCATCATGACAAGAATGACAAGTACACACAGAATGATGCGCTTCACTGAGAATTTCCTCCTTGATTTTGTACAAAAGGATCATGTCATTTCATGAGGGTTTGCGGCCCGCGGCGCAAGAAAGACGGAACCGGTTCACCAAGTATTGACGATTTAAATCAGTTTATTCGTACCGCGGCCGGGCGTAGCCTACAATCCGCTGATCATTCAGGGCATACATCCGGGTGTCCACACTGCCGCCGGCCGCCCCTTCCAGCGTATATACATATTTCGCATCCACCTCATACACAATGCCGATGTGAGAGAAGGTGGTCTGGGCTTTGGCGTTGCTCCACAGGAAATATATCAGGTCCCCCGCCTGGGGGGTGTAATCGCTCCGGTTCATGCGGCTGGCAGGATTCAGAAGCTGGGCCTGCGCCTGGGCAGCCTTGGGCGCGAAGAAATAACGGAAGGCCTGTTGGGCATCATAAAATACGCCGTCCACATCCCGGGCGTTGTTGATGATCCCCTCCCCAAGGCCCGCCTTCCTGGCGGACCAGGACACAAAGTAGGAGCAGTAGGACTCGCTGGGGTCCTGGTAATGCGCGCCGTATTTGGAGTAGGGGCCGCCGGGACCGGTGCCGTCCAGGATGGGTTTGCGGCTGGAGCCCCCCGAAAAGCCCAGCTGGGTAAAGGCCAGGCCCAGCAAGTCCGCCTTCCTGTCCCCGGTGAGGGTATAGGTGTTTTCAGAAAAGCCCCGGGCGAGGTTGACCAGGGGAGCGGGCCGGTCTATCAGGCGAACCTGTTCCTTTAACACATACCCGCTTTTGTGCTTGTAGCTGGCCAGGTACCATTCTCCCCGCTCCAGGAGGATGGTAAGCGCCGCCCCGGCAGGCACGGTTTGCACCGAGCCCGCGCTTTTTCTTGCGCTGGACAGCAGGGAGAGCGCCTTGCCCGTGTGGTTGATGGCGGCTTTCAGCAGCGCGTCGTTGCTGGTGCCGCTTTTATGATACAGCAAAGCCAGGGTGGCGGGGTCGGCGCTGCCGCTGGCGGGCATGCCGTTGTCGGTTTGAAAATTGCGCACGGCGGCGGCAGTTTGGGCGCCAAAGACGCCGTCTGTTTCCAGCCTGCTGATACCTGCCTTCAGCAGGGCTTGTTGAAGATAGGCGATCTGCTCCGGAGCGCTGCCCCGCCGCAGCGTCTGGCCTACGCTGGCGCCGGTTGTTTTCGCGGCAGGGTTGGCATCCGGCGCGGTCTGATTATCATCCGGCTGATCAATGACGCCGCCGGTACCCTCCTCACCGGCAGGGCTGCCCAGCAGCAAACTCAGGGTCTGGTTGCCCGCGATCCCGTCCACGCGCAGCCTGTGTTGAGACTGGAACCTCCGCACCGCCCGGGTGGTGGCGCGGCCATAAATACCGTCTGCTTTTAAACTGAAACCATGCCGGTTCAGGGCTTCCTGCATGGTTTGCACCGCCGTGCCGCGCATACCAGGGCGCAGGGTGGCATATGTGGCAGAGAAGGTGGGGACGGCAGGAGCGGCAGGGGTTGCGGGGGCGGCAGCTGCCTGCGGGGCGCCGCTGCCATACAGAAGGCTCAGGGTTTCATTCCCGGCGATGCCGTCCGCCTTGAGCCCTTTGGCGCGCTGAAACTGAATCACCGCACGCCTGGTTTGCCTGCCGTAGATGCCGTCCACAGCAAGGGAATAGCCTTCTTTAAGCAGCGCCTGCTGAAGCCTGACCACTTCCTCCCCCCTGGCATCCGGGCGAAGGGTTTCATAAACCGCGGCGCCGCTGCTTAAGCACTGGGTCAGCAGCAGAACAGCGAACAGAAGGAAGGCGATCTTTTTCATAATAACCTCCGCCACACATCCCAAGACGAACAAGCTTTTCGGTTACACACAGCATATCAAAAGGATGGCCTTTGGTGCAAGCTTTGTGTGACTGAAACATTATCAGCAATGCATTAGGCGGAACACAAAGTTATGGAATTTGACAGTACCTGTTCCGGAAGACAAATATTAAATCATACTACTTTCCCAAATATAATTGACTTCTCACACATTGTATGACCGGCTGTTAATCCGGGTATACACACTCTATCTTCCCAGCAACCAAAGTCAGGGGCAGCATGGCAAGGGGTAGGATAAGATA
>JAKPNM010000018.1 GCA_029548395.1 Bacillota bacterium | reverse complement strand
CTGCATCATCCGCCGGCGCGCAGACCCCGCAGCCATTCTGCTCTACCAAGTTCCATAGCTCGCTGCCCTCATCGTAGCTTAGCAGCACCGGCGTCCCCGCCGCCAGGATGCTCCAGGTCTTGCTGGGCATGGCGGCCGCGCCAAGGTTCTTCCTCGCGATGACCAGGGACAGGTCCCCCAGGCTGTACACCTCTGACAGGCGGTCCTGCGGCATCAAGGGGAACAGCTTCACATTGCTCATGTCCGCGGCCCTGCCGGCAAGGGCTTCCGCCTCCGCGCCCGCGCCGAAGATCACAAACTGAACATCCTGTTGGTCTTTCAGCAGGTCCGCGGCATCCAGCAGAAGGCCCACATTCTGTACCGGCCCCAGGTTGCCGGCGTAGGTGACGTAAAACTTCTCCCTGTCCAGGCCCAGCTCATCAAACAGCCTGTTCTGTTCGCGCGGCACCGGCACAATGCCGGTGTTCGCCCAGTTGTATATGACCTCCACCTTGTCTTCCGGCACGCCCTTGGCCAGGATGTTCCGCTTGCCTTCCTGGCTGATGGCGATGATCCTATCGGCCTTCCGGTAGGTGTAATCTTCAACCTTGCGGCCAAGTTTCCAAAGGAAAGAGCCTTTCTTGGTCATTCCCGCGTTGACCATGGAATCCGGAAAGATGTCCTGCAGGTTATACACCAGGGGGATTTTTAACTTGCGTTTCACCAAAGCGCACAAGGCTCCCTGAGTGGGCGGCGTGCTGGCGCAGAAAAGCACATCCGCGTCCTTTACCTTGATTGCTTTCCAGTAATGGGCTATATTCTGCAAAAAGTACCGCAAAGCCCGGGAGATTGGATTTTTGCCTTCTTTGGGCATATAAAAGCGAGTAATGACGAATTTGCCATCCTTCAATGCTTCCCGCTTCTTATTACGGTACGCTGTACGCACCTCATCCGTAATCCCTCTGGAGGGGATGGGGCAGATCACTTCCACATGAAACCCGGCTTCTACAAACGCATGGGCTAATTGAAACTGCAAGGTTTCTGTAGGCATGGGTTCCGGTGGGAAGTAGGCGGACAATATCAGAATCTTAGCGTTCTGTTTAGTATTATCGCTGCGTTTCATCATGCTTCACCGCCGTGACATTCCCGGCGTCAACGCCTTCTGTCGCATCCTTCGCCAGCACCACGCTTAAGGTCATCAGGCTTAGCTTGATGTCTTCCCAAAAAGACTGGTTCAGGATATACATCAAATCCATTTGGAGCTTGTCGTACGGCTCGGTATTATACTTTCCGTAGATTTGCGCATACCCTGTGATTCCGGCCTTGGTGATCAAGCGCAAACCAAACTCCGGCAAATCTTTCTCATATTGTTCAGCAATCTCCGGACGCTCCGGCCTGGGGCCAACAATGCTTATTTCTCCCTTCAGCACATTGATAAACTGCGGCAGCTCATCCAAGCGGGTTTTCCGCAGCCATTTGCCGACGCGGGTTATCCTGGAATCCTCTTTGGATGCCAGGCGGGCCACGCCGTCCGCCTCGGCGTTGGTGCGCATGGAGCGGAACTTGATCAGCTTAAACTCTTTCCGGTCTTTAGTCAAACGCGTTTGGATATAAAAAGCCGGTCCTCGGTCATCGATTTTGATCAGGATCATCACCGCTATAAAGACGGGAAATGTTGCGATCAGAATAAACAGGGAGCCCAAAATATCAAAAGCGCGTTTTCCGATGTTGTAAACGCTCATGGAATCCCGGGAATTATGCCGAAGCACCGGCAGGTTAAAAATGTTGCTTTGCTTGGTGCTGTTTAGAATCAAGTCACCAAGCTTCGGTTGAATATAGATATGCAAACCTTTGGATGTGGCGAACTTTAGCAGATTATCGCGCAATTCTGAGGGGATTTTATATAAGTAAAGCACTTCCGCGCCTTCTGCATGCTCGCTGATACTATCAAGTCCATGGGTGATGTCATATTTGCCTATCACTTCCAATTGTTTCGGAAAAGGATAGTTTATACGCTGCATATCCCAGACATGGTTTTTGTCATAAACTACAATGGTCTTTAGGGGGCGTATCAATATAAGCGCCAGTTTGTTGCCGTAATATGCCCAAATGAGTGCAAATAAGGCCGAAAGAAAGACACTGATGAGATGAGAGGGGAGCAACAAACTATGATATAAATGATACTCTACTGCAAATGCCAAAACCTGGGCAATCAGGAGAGAAAGCCATTTGGAGAAAACGATAGAAGAGATTCTGAGCTGGCCGATGCTGTAACCACCCGTTCCCTTTTCCTGTTTATATAAGGTAATCATATACAGGACGGCTGCAAAGGAAGCCCTGTTGAAGGGCAGTTGATGACGCTCCTGAAATTGCCAAAAGAATATCAGCGTGCTGATCAACAGGCCCAAAATTTTATATGCGTGAAGGATGACATATGTCATCTTTTTGTCATTCTGTTTTTGTAATAAGCTTTCAGCTTTTAATGGGTGAGGTGATACTGCCATACTCATCTCCAATTCCTGTCCTGGATGCAACTTGTATATCCGAAAATTTTTGAAAGCCGCACGGCGGTCAACACATCATCATCTGTACAGCCTCAATTCCCGGAGAAAACTTTCTCTGCTCTGTGCGGAACGGATGGCTTGCGACAGGTTTACTTTTTTCCGCTTTCCCTGGAGCATCCGTACAGTCCAGCGAAGCAGGTAGAAGACGCTGAAAAAAGCGATCCAGAGATTGCTTTTTGCCCAGGGATGTTCATGCCGGACACGGTTGCGGATGTTCTGGATGTAACTGCGCAGGACGGAGCTTTTCGCACTGTCCTGAATGTTGTATGCGTCCGTCAGCATGTTCCCCAGGGGTCTTATCTGATCTTGCGACTGGAAGTTGCCGCCATCCAGTATGTCGCGCAACAGCGCGTCTGTCAGCGCATCGGGTACATCCGCGCTCCATCCGAAAGGCGGCAGTCCCAGGCGCTTCTCGCAAAGCCTTGTTGCGATTTTCGCAAAATGCAGCAAACCGCAGCGATCCAGCAGCGCCAGCTCCGCTTCTCCGATCTCCTCCCGCTGTGCGTGAACCGTGACCGCCCAGTCGCACAGCTGACGCAGCCCGATGCCAAACGATGTCAAGTGCCGTTCCATATGGGTCAGCAAGGCGATGAGCTGGTACATGCCGGTCAGCACAGGAAAAGGAACGCCGTAAACCTGCGCTGTCTGCACATGGCAAAGCGCGCCAAGCATATGCTTCTTCGTAAATTCTCCTTTTTTGTTATCCGGGAAAACAGAGGCCATCCGGTGCACTTCCACCCAAAGGCCGAGCTTTTGAAAACAGATGTGCATTTCGCTTGTTTCAGCCAGCATATAGTGGTTTTCTTCAAGAACGCCATGAACCGCATCCAGGTCTTCCGCATCCACCAGAATATCGATGTCGCCCGGAACACGCAATTCAGGATGAGGATAATGGCAGGCCACGCTTGTTCCTTTCAAAACAGCGCAGGGGATATCCCTCTCCCGCAGCAGGGCCAGCACTGCCTGCTGGTTGTTCAGCATGCTTTCTGAGGACTCCGCCGCGAAAATCGCCGCGCCTCGCGCCTTGGCCAGCGCCCCCTGCGGAACGCCCTCCAGCCGCTTCATGCCGGGATAGAGCAGCGCTGCCACAGCGTGGCGATTGCCCTCGTCCAGTAGGGATGCCCAATCCACAGCAGATGCATTGATCCGCGGTTCCCGCCGGAACAATTCATAGGCAAGCAGCGACAGCAGGGCTTCTTCTTTTTCAGTGATCGAGGGCATCCATGTCCTCCGTTTTTGTGCATTTTCCTGGAAACGGTTGATTGACCGACAAATTCAATCTCCACATAAAAAATAGTCACCCAAATACTGACTGGAGCGGCGCCCCTGATCAAAACAGGAGCTTAATGTAAAATATAGGCATGTAAGCGGGAAAGTTAAACCAGGAAACAATAAAAAATACGTCAAATAAACACAAAATCTTTCTTGTCGAACATGTCATTCCACCCCGACCATGCCTGCCAGATAGCCGCCCTTTTTGTTGGCCAGCTCACCGACCGTTCCCTGTTCGGCCACCACGCCGCCCTCCACCACCAGCGCGCGGTCCGCCATGCGCACGGTAGACAGCCTGTGGGCGATGAGCACCACGGCAGCCTGTCCGTGCATGCTTTGGATGACCTGGTGGAAGGCTGTCTCGCTCTCGTAATCCAGCGCGGTGGTGGCCTCGTCCAGCACGATCAGGCTGGGCTTTCCCAGCAGCACCCGGGCTAGCACGAGGCGCTGCCGCTCGCCGCCGGACAGGCGGATCCCCCGATCGCCAAGCGGCGTGTCCAGTCGCTGGGGCAGGCGGGAGACGAAGCCCCACGCCATGGCCGCCTTCAGCGCGCTGATCACCTCCTCCTCCGTCACGCCGGGGTGGAAGCGCGTCAGGTTTTCCCGCACGGAGGCGTTGAGGATCAGCGGGTCCTGGGGCACATAGCCCACCTGCCGCCGCCAGGCGCGGATGTTCGCCGCCGTCAGCGCCTGGCCGTCCACCAGGATCGCGCCCGATTTGGGCAGCAGGAAGCCCAGCAGGAGGTTGACCGCCGTGGTCTTACCCGCGCCGTTGCGCCCCAGCAGCGCCAGGATCTCCCCGCGCCGCAGGGAAAAGCTCATGCCCTGCAGCGTCTCCGCCTCCGAATCCCGGTAAGCGAAATGCACGCCGTCAAAGGCCGCTTCCTTCCAATCTGAAAAATCCGCCGCCGTGTAGGCGGCCTCGCCCTCCGGGCGCAGCTCGGAAATGGTTTCCTTCAGCTTCTCATAGGCGGGCACGCTGCTGTTGATCCCCTGAATCCGCCCCTGAAGGCTGGAGAAAATCGGCCACAGCCGCGCGAACACATACACCAATACCACCAGGCGGTCGGTCTCGACCCGCAAGCCCAGCGTGCTCACCAGATAGATCCCCGCGATCATCAGCGCGGCGGCCATGGCATACACCACGCCGGGCACGGTGCTCTGCCGCACATACCGCATCCGCGCCGTCTTGAAGGACACGCTGATCTTCTCATGCAGCGCCGCGTGCTCCTG
Source organism: Bacillota bacterium (assembly GCA_029548395.1). Classification (GTDB taxonomy): domain Bacteria; phylum Bacillota; class Clostridia; order Christensenellales; family Aristaeellaceae; genus UBA6115. The sequence continues at coordinate 65 of JAKPNM010000018.1, read as the reverse complement.
CTCTACGCCGTAGGCGCGGACCTCCTTGACGCTGGCCAGTTGGTTTTTCAGCTCTTCGTGGAACG
>JAKPNM010000071.1 GCA_029548395.1 Bacillota bacterium | reverse complement strand
GGCTCGGGCATCCTGGCCATCGCGCTGGCCAAACTGGGCGCCAAAGAGGTCACCGCGGTGGACATTGACCCCATCGCGGTCAAGGCCGCCGGGGAGAACGCGGCGCGCAACGGGCTGGCGGACACCATTCATGTGGTGGAGGGCGACCTGGCCCGGGACATCGGCGGGCGGTTTGACTTCATCTGTGCCAACATCCTCGCGGACATCATCATCAGCCTCTCCCCCGCCGTCCCCCTGCTGCTGGCGCCGGGCGGCGCCTTTCTGGCCTCCGGCATCATCAAAGACCGGGAGCAGGATGTGCTGGGCGCGCTGGCGGGGCTGGGGTTTGCCCTTATGGCCAGGCGGGAGGAGGGCGAGTGGGTGGCCCTGCTGTTTGAGGTGAAGGATGCCTGATTTCTTCACCGACCAACTGGAAGACGGGTTCGCGCTGTTGTCCCCGGAGGACAGCCACCACGCCCTGCATGTTTTGCGGCTGAAACCGGGCGAGCTGGTGCGTATCAGCGTGAACGGGCAGCGCTACGAGGCGGCGCTTGAGGCAAAAGGCGGCCAGGCAGCGGCCAGGGTGCTGAAAGCCATCAGCAGCAGCGAGCCCCGCACGCGCATCACCCTCTACCAGGGCTGGCCCAAGGGCGACAAGCTGGACCTGGTCGTGCGCCAGGCGGCGGAGCTGGGCGTCTTTGCCATCGTGCCCTGCGTGTTCGCCCGCTGCGTGTCCAGGCCGGAGCCGGGCAAGAAGATGGACCGGCTGAACAAGATCGCCCGGGAGGCGGCCATGCAAGCCGGGCGCACGCTGATCCCGCGGGTGGAGCCGCCCATCATGTATGACGAATTGGTCGGGCGCTTGAAGCGGCATGAACAGGCGCTGGCCGCCTATGAACTGCCGCTTGGCAAGAGCCTGAGGCAGGCCTGCCAGGGCGCTGTCGATGTCGGGCTGGTCATTGGCCCGGAAGGCGGCTTTACCCCGCAGGAGATCGCGGGGATGCCCGCGACCGCGGTCAGCCTGGGCCCGCGCATCCTGCGCACGCAGACAGCCGGCATCGCGGCCATCGCCATGCTGCTGGCGCTGAATGACGATTTTTGACACCGGAGATTTGAACATTTGACAGACAGGAACAAGACGGTTGCCTTCCACACCCTGGGCTGCAAGGTCAACCAATATGACACCCAGGCCATGAAGGAAAAATTCCTGGAAGCGGGCTACACCAGCCTGCCCTTTGGCGAGCGGGCGGATGTGAACGTGGTGGTCACCTGCGTGGTGACCGCGGTGGGCGAGCAGAAGAGCCGGCAGATGCTGCACAGGGTGCGGCGCGAGCAGCCGGACAGCCTGCTGGTGGCCGCGGGCTGCCTGGCGCAAAAGGACGCGGACAAACTCAAGGACCTGGGCGCCCGGCTGATCCTGGGCAGCCAGCACCGGGACCAGGTGGTGGCGCTGCTGCACCGGGCGATGGCTGAGAACACCCAGATTTCCGCCGTGGAGGACGTCAGGAGCGTCCCCTATGAGGAATTGCACATCAGCCAGCAGGAAGGGCGCACCCGGGCGG
>JAKPNM010000040.1 GCA_029548395.1 Bacillota bacterium | reverse complement strand
CTGCGCATCGCGGCCGGCCGGGGTATTAGCCCCTTCCCTGGCAATGGCCGCCCGCAACAACGCTTCTTCATTAGCAACTTTTTTCAGCCAGGTTGGATAATACGGATGTTCCACCGGCTCCGTCCAATCGGGATACAGGGCGGCGCGGAATTCCGGCTTCATGTGTTGAACGGCGGTGCGCACATAGTCCAAAGCCAGCTCCGGGTTCTCTGTCTGGCTGTTGATGAAGTATACATACAGCCGCGCGGACTGCACCTTGGCGCCGCCCTCTGTAAGCGACAGCACCAGGATGTCCTCTTTCATCAGCTCACTGCTGCCATCGCTCAACACAAAGGGCATTTGTTCGGAATATTTGGGCATGCGCTGGCTGTCAATCAGCTGGAGGCCGTTGATAAAAGCAGGATCCGTAAAATCCAGGCTGCCGTGCTGGCTGTAGCGGTAATTGATAAAGTGCGTGAGGAAGCGCTCTTTCAAGGAAGCGGCCAGGTTGACCGCCTCCAAAGGCCGGACCCGGTCTCCCAAGTCACGCGGCCAACTGCCCGCCCATTGTATCAGCGCTTCAAAGCTTTGGGGCAGGTCGGCGCGGGTCATGCCGATTTCCTGTAAGAATTTTTCGTACTAGCCCAATACGTCGATCCCATCCACCCGCAGGGGAATGGCGTACAGCCTGCCGTCCATCATCACCTGGTCTTGGATGGACGGATGCATGGCCTGCACGGCGGCCATCAAATCCTCCTCCCCGCTGAGATCCATGCAATACCCTTTTTGAACCAGGGCAGGCAAATTATATTGCTGGGTGTCCATCAGCATCACATCAAAGGGCAGCATGCCGGTTTGGATGCGCTGGCCCAATTCCCCGGTGTGGATGCTCTGGTTTGGGTCTATCTGGATTTGGAAGCTCAAATCCACATCAGGCCGCAGGTTCATGAACATGTCGTAGTTGCCGCCATAATAATCAAAGGCCGGAGATTCACCAAGGATGCGCAGGCTGCCGGCGCTGACCTCCTGCGGGTCTGCCAGGAAAAGCCCGTTTCCATGCACGCTCAGCAGGCCGCCCTCCATGATGATGCCGGGGTTGCTCCAGCCGTTGCCGTTGACCGGCATGCTGCGCAGCGCCCGGGGCTGGCCGGACAAAGGCCAGGACCACAGCTTGGATTGGCTCAAATACAGCACAGAACCGATGGCCTCGTCAAAAGCCATGGCCTCCGGACGCTCGGGGATATCCACCTGCTGGCTGGTTTTGCCGGAGGCGGCGTCCAGGATGCAGAGGCGGCCAAACACCTTCTCCTTTTCATACATGCTGAAGCCCAGCGCGACCCGGCCATCCGGAAGCAGGGCAAAGCCATGCAAGCCCCGGCTTTTGTCAAAGGCCTTCATGCTGTTTTGCTTCAGGTCAAAGCGGCACAGGATATATTGGTCATTGTTTCGGGCGTCCATCATCAGCCACAGGTCATCGCCGCTTTGCACCATGTGCTTGATGTAGCTGCCGCTGTGGCCGCCCTTCACATCCTGAACGGGGATGGCGATGGTTTCGGGCAGGCCCTCTTTTTCGGCGTACATCAGGTACAGCACATTGGTGTCGTAATCTATATAATATACGCCACCGTCGATACAGCACATGCCCATGATGGTGTCTGTTCTGCCGCGATCCTCTATAAGCGGCAAGGGTTCAAGCTGGCTTTCCCCTGCGCGGTAGCGAAACAAAAGGCCGTGCATGGTGCCCAGATAGGCGGTCTG